>NZ_JBEZLM010000011.1:131052-325912 GCF_040652095.1 Streptomyces sp. NPDC048290 | reverse complement strand
CAGAGACCGAACGACGCGACGCGTTCCCGCAATGGCTCCACACCTACAATCACCACCGCGGACACACCGCACTCGCAGGCAAACCACCCGCCAGCCGCGTCCCCAACCTCACAGGGCAATACAGCTAGGACTGTTCGAACTGGTCGTCTTCGCCGCCATCGCCCTCACCCTCATCTTCGAGGCCGGCTCCGCCAACACCGCCTCCGTGTTCCTGCCCGAGGGCAGCGGAGTCTTCCCCGCGATGATCTTCATCGTGCTCAACTTCATCGGCTTCGAGTCCTCGGTCACCCTCGCCGAGGAGGCCGACCTGCCCCGCAGCACCATCCCCAAGGCCGTCATCGGCTCCTGCCTGGTCGCGGGCGCCTTCTACATCCTGTGCTACTACGCCGCCACCGTGTACTTCGGCCCCGACGGCTTCGGCGGCGCGGAATTCACCCTGCTCGGCGGCGGAGACCCCTGGGGCGGACTCACCACACTGGTCTGGGGCGGCGCGGCCATCCTCGGCTCCCTGGCGGTGTGGAGCGGCCAGGCCGCCAACGTCAACGCCTCCATCAACCCGCCCACCCGCGTCCTCTTCGCCCTCTCCCGCGCCAAGCTCGTCCCCGGCCCCTTCGACCGCGTCCACCCCGTCCACCGCACCCCCGCCACCGCCATCCTCACCCTCGGCGCGGTCTCCATCGCCCTCGCACTCGTCCTGCCCCTGCTCCTCGGCTCCCCCCTCAAGGCGTTCGCCCTGCTCGGCACCGTCCTGACCCTGATGCTGATCCTCGTCTACATGGGCACCTGCGCCAGCAGCACGCTCTACTACTGGCGCAGACGCCGCGCGGAATTCCGCCCGTTCGTCCACCTCATCTGCCCCCTGCTGGGCATCGGCATCTTCGTCCCGGTCTTCATCGCCGCCCTCGGCATCGACTTCGCGGGCCTCGGCATAGCGCCCCTGGCCTGGCCGCTCAGCCTGGCCCCGTGGATCGTCGCCGCCTGGCTGGCCTGCGGCATCGCGTACTACGCCCACCTGCGCCGACGCCGCCCCGAAGCCATCGACACCATCGGCACAGGCGTGACAACCGAAGACATCCTCACGGAACCCCAGCCGGAAGCGGCACTGAAGACGGAGCAGGGAACGGAGCCCGCCCGGTGACGGCCACCGCGACCCTGGACCGCGTACACACCGACGACCTACCCGGCATCACCGCCCTGCTCGCCACCGCCCGCGACCGGGGCCAGTACGACACCACACCGCCCCCGGAACGCCTCGAAGCGGTACTCGGCCAGCGCGCGGGCGACGCGCGGGTGGCCCGCGTCGGCGGCCGGACCGTGGGCTTCGTGACCGTGGGACCGACCGGACTGGTCGGCCCGCCGTCCACGGAGGCACTCTTCTGCGACCTGGTCGTCGAGGACCCGTCGAACGGACCGCTGGAGGCGTCACTGACCCGCTGGGCCCAGGACACCGCCGCCGCGTCCCGCTCCGGACACCACACCCTGCGCACCCTGCGCGGAGCGTCCGTGGCCATGCCCGCGGGGTTCACCGAGGTACGGCGGATCTGGCGGATGGACACCGCGCTGACCCCACCCGCCGCCCCACCGGTACGCCCGGACCTCACCTTCCTGTCGTACACCGACGACATGGGCCGTGCGCTCGCCGACTCGACCTGGGTCAACCTCATCAACAGCGCCTTCGCCGAACACTGGGGCGGCTACCAGCCCTGGACCGCCGAACGCTGGCGACAGCGCATTGCGGCCAGCGGTCACCGGGGCCTGGAGATACTGGCCCTACACCACTCGGAGCCCGCCGGGGTTTTGCTCGCCCGGGTCACTAGGGGGGCGGGTGGTATGGGGAGGGCCGATGCAGGGACAGCCGGTGCGGGGGCCGCCGGGTTCATCGAAGTGGTCGGCACCCACCCCGGCCACCGCCGTCGCGGCATCGCCGAAGCGCTCGTCCGTACCGCCCTGCACGACCTGGCGGCCCATGACCTCCGCACGGCCCACCTCATGGTCGACGCGAGTGGCTCCACCCGCGCCACGGAGCTGTACGCCCGCTGCGGCTTCCACCGCCACTTCGACTACGTGGTCGCCGAACAGCCGCTCCGCGCCCACACCTAGACTGCGCGGCGATAAGACGGCGAGGGAGTCATGTCATGGAGGCGAGCGGGCGTATGAACGGTGCTCCTGACGCTGATGACGGACCCCGACACAGAGGCAGTCGATACCGTCGGCACCGGCTTCCCGGACACGTCAGAGCCCGTCACCGCTGGGCGCACGCCGCTCGTGCCGCGTCAGGCGATCTCCTCGACCGTGCGCTCGAACGCCAGCGCACCCCTGCCCTCCGCGATCTGGCGGTCGAGCAGGTGCTGAAGCGGTGCGAGGAAGTCGGGCCGGGCGCCCGTGTCACGCGTGGCCCGGACGATGGCGTCGACGGCGGGCTTGTGGAAGGCGATGTCCTGGACGCCGTTGCCGTACTCACGGGCGTCGATCAGCTTGCCGGAGTCGGCGAGGAAGGGGGCCATCGTGGTCTGGGGGTGAGGGGTGAGTGAGGGGTGAGTGAGGTGGCGAGGTGACTGTTCTCGCCCGGCCAGGTGGCGCGGCGGACGGTTGAACGTGACCCTCACTTTGCCGGAACGGCAAGATTCCGAGCCCTCTGCCGAGCGCCGGGTCAAGACTGGGCGGAGGCTGATGTCACCGCCGCCTCGGAACCCGTTCTGCCGGTTCAGCCAGCGCCACCGGCAGGCCCTGAGCCCCAGCCCTCCGCGCCACCGGCGAGTCCGACACCTCCTCCCTCACCCGTGGTCCCCTCGACTCGAACCACTGCCGATCCCCTCCCCACCGAGGGGCTGGCCACCGGCCGCCCGTCAGAGTCCGGAACCCGCGCGAGTCACCCTCGAACGGCCAACCGGTGAATCCGGCGCCCTCGCCACCAGGCCCCCCCGCACGGAAGCCGAGTCGGCCGCCGACGCGTCGGCGTTGCGGCGGACCCCGTAGGTTCACGCCCCCAGCAGACCGCTACGCGCCACTTGCTGAGCGAGGATCGCGAGGACTACGAGCGGGTCCTCGACGAGGCGCTGCGCTCCGCACCACACCGTCCGGAGCTGGCATCGCTCGGCCAGCGACTCGACCCGGATCAACTGCGCGCCATGGCACTCAACGCCACGACCTTGATAACGGCCGCTGCGGCAACCGAGTACCAGCACTATGTGTTGGTCCGCGACCACCAGCGCCACCCGGCACTGTCCACCTCATCGCGTGGCCGTGACTCGGACTCCGAGGGCTCGGACTCGGGTCCGAGGTCGGTGAGGGCCGCTGTCGGTGTGGGTGCGGTCACCGACACCGGCGGCGCCGGAGTCATGGCCGTCGTGATGGTGCTTGCTCCCCTCCTCGCCGGTACCGTAGCGGCGATCTCCCTGCTCACGGGCTACCTCCTCAGGTTGATCGCCCCGGATGTGAGCTTCGCCAGCACCCTGCTCACCATGGGCTGGGTGTTCGGCGGGCTCACCGCCGCGGCAGTCCTGTTCGCCGCGGTCGGACTGATGACCACCGCCGTACGCAACCGTCCCTTCCCCGGCGACGAACCGAACGCGGACGTGACACAGGCCAGGCAAGCCTGGCACGAGGCGCTGCTGGAGCACGGCATCCTGCCGTTCCTGCGTGAGGCGCTCGCCACCACTCCCCACATGGCCGCGCCGCACGGCACGTCGGCATCCACACCGACGAACCGGATGCCCACCCTGGGGTACGACCGCCGCGGCAACGACCCCACGAGCCCGGACTTCGCAGGGCCGGATCACAAGCCGGAGTAGGGCGGCTCACAGTGTCCACGAAATCTTTCGACGGCTTCGGACGTTAATCCGGTCATGACTCAAGGACCAGCGCCTCGCCCACTGTCCGACGACGCCCTCTCCGACCTCCTGGGCAGGCAGCAGTTCGGCACACTCGCCACCATCAAGCGCAGTGGCCATCCTCACCTGACCACCATGCTGTACAGCTGGAACCCCGAGACCCGTACCGTGCGGCTCTCCACGACGGCCGACCGCGTCAAGATCGAGCATCTGCGTCGCAATCCGCGTGCCTCACTGCATGTGCAGGGCGGCGACGTGTGGTCGTTCGCCGTGGCCGAAGGTGAGGCCGAGGTCTCGGAGATCACGACGGTGCCTGGTGATGCGGTCGGCAGGGAACTGCTCGCGATGGTCCCGCAGGCCGCGAAGCCGGCGGATGAGAACGCGTTTCTGGAGCAGTTGGTGGCTGAGCGCCGAGTGGTCATTCGGCTGAAGGTGGATCGGCTGTACGGAACAGCACTCGACGTCAACGGCTAGGACGAACCAGGTCCGTGCTGGTCGCACAGCCACGCGCTGGCAGCTACGACCAGTATGGTCGCTGCGGCTCGCGCGTGAGCCGCAAGCCCGTCCGACGCGGTCGTCTCCGACCGGGAGTATGGTCGGCCCAGCTCGATCCGGACACGCGGTACCGCTGAGGGACCTCCCGCCACGGGCCACGGTCCCTGATCCACCGCCGTATGCCGCCGAGCGGCTGCCGATTCCCCCGGCGGCATCCCTGCCCCTCCATCTGGTGGCAGGGATGCCCTCACCTGCACGCCCCGACCCAGCGCCCTGACACGGCGATGAGCGTGCACCTGACCACCCCGGTCGACGCCTCCGCCGTCGCCGCCGATCTCCTCCCGCTGTCCGCCTCCCGCGTCCCGGTGAGACAGTGGGCGCTCGTCCTCAGCCGCACCGGAACCGGGCGCAGGAGGTCGTGGACCCCACCGGAACGCAATTGAGGCAGGGCCCGTCGCGGCTACTACCGCTCCCAGGGCCACCCGGCGTCACGCCCCCGCGACAGCAGGTCGACCATCGTGAAGAGCTGGTCGGAGAAGCCTCCGACCTCGTACCGGTGCGGCCGACTGGTGTCGATCGACGCCGGGCCATATCCGGAGGTGTTGATCCCGAACACCGGCACGTCCCCGGGAACGGCCTCCGACACGGACGTACCCCCGTGGTGAGCGAACGCCTGCATGTCGGAGACGATCACCACCCGGTCGTGCCGGTCGTACGTGGCACGCAGCGCCGCCACCGTCTCGGTGCCGTGGCCGACCTCCCCGATCCGCGAGCAGATCGCGTCCGTCTGCCGCAGCACCGACCCGCCCCGGGCCAGCGGGTGGCGGAAGGTGCCGTTGGCGAAGCCCACCAGGTCGACGTCGCAGCCACGGGCGGCCAGCGCGGTGGCGAACAGGGCGCCGACATCTACGTGCCGGACCGTGCTGCGCGAGGAGACCCGGCCCGTCATGGACGCCGAGGTGTCCAGGAGCACCAGCGTGCGGCCGGGCAGGGCCGGGATGTTCGCGGTGGACGCGGTCAGCGCCTGCTCCAGGGCATGACCCCAGCGCAGCGACGGCGCCGCCCGGTACGCGGACAGGAACCGGAACGGGAACTGCCGCGACCGACGCACCTCCTCCGGGTCCGCCAGGCGCGCGGCGATCGTCGCGACGACCGAGTCCGAGACCCCCGCCTGGTCGAAGTTGCGCAGGTTCCGGCAGAGCGCCATCAGCCCCATGGACGGGATGATCGCCTCCCAGGCGGCGGCGTCCATCGGCCCCTGGAGCCATCCGGCGACCGCCTCCCAGGTCAGCCCGGCCGCCCGCAGCCGATCCGGGCCACCCGCCCCGGTCACGACCGCACGCCGCTCTCCCACGGGCAGCGCCATCAGTTCCGCGTGCGCCGCCAGCATCCCGACCGGCGGGCGGGCGGTGTCCGGGTGATGGCGCCGATCCAGCGCGTACTGGAACAGCCCGCCCTGCCAGGTCTTCTCGGCGTGGGGCGCGGCATGTACGAGGTTGAGGACATCGCCGAAGCGGTAGCCCTTGGACGCGGTGTCGTACTTGAGCAGGGCCCGGTCGTTGTAGAGCCGCCGTACTCCGTCCGCGATCCCCCGCTTCACCGGCTTGGGGAGCCGCCGCCCGTACGTCTGTGTCCAGTAGCCGAGCAGCTCACCGGGCTCGTCCGCGCGCTGGAGGACGGACGCGATGACCCGCCGGTTCCAGCCACCCTCGGTGCCGTTCGCCGTGTGGACGTCCGGCGCCAGGTCCCCGCGCCGCTCGGCGTCCAGCCGGGCCTTCACGAACTCCGCCGCGCCGACGACCGCGGCCGTGCGCATGTTCGCCGGGCCGCGCAGCCAGCCCAGCAGGCCCGCCGTCCATGCCGGGTCTTCGACCGCAAGCTGCCGTACGAGGTTGCGGAACCGGGCGTCGCGGTGGCCGGCGCTCTCGTAGAAGCTGTGCTGGCCGACCATGTTCACGACGGCCAGGAGGAACAGGTCGCTGCGCGGGTCACGCTGGAAGGCGGCGCCGCCCTCATGGGTGGTCGTCCGTGCACCGGTGGTCGTGACGGGGCCGCGCGCTACCAGGCGCGAAATACGGGCGTTGAAGCGGGACATGAGAAACCCTCCACTGGGGAGGGGAGGCGAAGAGCGAAGGGCGCCCGAGGTCAAGACGGCGACGGTACATAGCGTGCTGCCGTTACACCACCGTCGGGATTCCTCCCGACCGTCAGGATTTGAACCTGAACCACTCGATCCGTAGTCGAAGTACCCGTTGCCTGCGCACCGGGCGCCCCGTAGCTCCTGCCTCCCGAAATCCAATACGGCCGCGGGTTTCCTTGCACGGAACATCGAAATGACCGCTGCCTGCGCACCGGGAGGTGCTGTGAAGTTATGGGTCCAGAGATCAAGTCGGCGGCGGAGTTCAGTGCTCTACCAACTGAGCTACACCGGCCGGAGCCGATGACAGGACTTGAACCTGCGGCCACTCGATTTGGATTCGAAGTATCCGCTGCCTGCGCACCTGGACCGGGTCATACCGTAGGCGCCGGCTTCTGTGTCGAGCCACTCAATATCCGTGGCGGTCACGCGAAATGCGCGCGCTGGCCGCCTCAACCTGACATTGCCCAGGCGCTGTACGGCTGGGCGCCCCCAGTCAGTGCCCTCGCTCGTTGAACCGCCGGATCGCCCCGGACAGTGCGAGGAGGCTCTCGACCTTGAAGGTCGGCAGCTTCTCCGCCTGCTCGGTACGCCACTGGATCGTGGCCCACGGCCCCCGGCGTACCAGGGCGGTGTGCATCCCGGCCGCGCGGGCTGGGGTGATGTCGTTGTCGACGCGGTCACCGACGTACAGCATCTCGTCGGGCTCGGCCGGGACGACCTCGGCGACACGGTCGAAGAACGCGCGGTCCGGCTTGCCGGCGCCCCAGTCGTCGGAGGTACCGATCAGATCGACGTCGCCGCTGAACAACTCACGGAGTCCGGGTGTCCGCGTCCGCGGCCGGGAACCGTCCCAGATAGCTCTCGACCGCGGCCTCCTCACCATCCGAGTGCGGGGCACCCGACAGCGGCAGCGACGAGTCCATAGGGCCGAACCCACCATCGCCCACCGTCGTGTACAGGGCGGCGAGGAGGGGGTGCAGACAGAAGCCGAACCTCTGCTCGGCTTCGTTCAGGGCCTCCGCGGAGACGGGGGGCTGCAACTCCTCGCTCTCGGCCGCCTGGGCTGCGATGCGTTCGACCAACTGCTCAAGGTTGTCCACGGCGACATACTCGCCTACGGCTCCCCGGCGCGGCAGCGGGGTCGGTGTCAGCACGACAGCCGGACGCGCTTCCGTAGAGATCGAGGGACGGCGTGGCCGAGCATCCGGCACCGTTCCGTCAGCCCAGGTGCCCGGAGGGATGCCTCACCGCTCCGGCAGCGGACCGCCCCGCGCCGCCCACGCCATCAGCGCCCCGTCGTCGCAGCGGGCGGTCTGGGCGACGGCGCGGTCGTAGCCGCTCCGGCCCAGCGTCCGTACAAGCCGGTCCTCGCACTCGTCGCGCAGGGACGCCATCTCCGGGGTGCCGCGCTGCGGATGGCCTACCCGTTCCCAGAACCGCAGGGCCGCGCCGAAGGTGTGGACGGCCGCCTGCTCGTCCCCGGCGTCGGTGAGCGCGACGGCGAGCAGGTCCAGGGCCATGGCGACCCCGAAGGCGTCCCCGATGTGCTGCTTGGCGTCGAGCACGGCACGGGCGTGCCCGACGGCGTCCCGCGACCGCCGCTCCAGCACGGCGATCAGCGCCAGTTGGTGGTCGGCGTAGGAGCGGGTCCAGTACTCGTCGGCGGCGACACAGGTGTCATGGAGCTGGAGCGCCTCGTAGCGGGCCTGGGCCAGACGGCCGGAGCCGGTGAGGGCGAAGACATGGACGAGCCGGCACATCATGCTCGCGGCGGTCGGCCGCCCGGTGCCGGTGCCGTACGGTACGGCCTCGGCGATGCTGGCGGCGGTCAGCGGGCGACCGCCCAGCAGATGCAGCAGTCCGTCGAGGTAGGCGGCCCGGCCCAGTCCCTCGGTGTTGAGCGCGTCCTCGGCGCGGCGGCGGCAGGCGTCCGCGGTGACGCGGGCGGTGTCGTAGTCGCCCTGGAGGGTCTGGGTGAGTCCGAGGCTCCACAGTCCCTGCACCCATGTGCCGCCGACGCGTCTGTGGTCGGGGACCAGGACGATCGCCCGCTCCAGGTACTGCCGGGCCTCGTAGAGGTAGCCGGAGCAGACCCAGAAGAAGGTGACCTGGCCGATCAGTTCAAGGGCCGCTTCCGGGTCGGTGCGCAGCCAGTGATCGGCGGCGAGCCGGATGTCGGCGTGCAGGGACTCGACCCTGCGGTACCAGTTCCGCTGGGCGGGTCCGAACCATTCGCGGTGCGCCCGGCGGGTCTCACCGAGCACATATCCGGCGTGCCGGTCGGCGATCTCCTTCTCGTCGCCGAGTTCGGCGAGCCACATGCGGCCGTACTCACGGATCATGTCGAGCATCCGGTACGTTCCGTCCTTTTCGGTGACCACCGATTTGTCGCGCAGCGCGGTCAGGGACCGTCCGACCTGTTCGGCGGAGAGCGGCCCGCCCTCGGCCACCCGCCGGGCGGTGGTGGTGTCGAAGGTACCGGGGAGGAAGGAGAGACGGGCCCAGAGGAGGCGTTCGGCCGGGGAGCACAGTTCGTGGCTCCAGCCGATGGTGGTACGCAGTGCGGCGTGCCGGGCGGGGGCCGGCTCCTCCGGCACTCCGGTCCCTTCGGCGCGGAGGTCCACCGCGGCGCGCGGGCCCGCGCAGAGGGTCCTGAGTGGCATGTGCCGTAACTGCGCGGCGGCGAGTTCCAGGGCGAGGGGCAGACGTTCCAGCCGGTCGCACAGGATGGTGGCGAGCCGCCGGTCGGTGTCGCCGCGCAGCGGGCTGCCCGCCGAGGCCGCCCGGTCGGCGAACAGCGCGACCGCCTCCCGTACGGAGGCCAGCGGCCCGATGCTGAGGATCTCCTCGGTGACGACCCGCAGGGGCTCGCGGCTGGTGGCCAGGACCCGCAGGTGGGGGCAGGCGGTCAGCAGGTCGCCGAGCAGGTCGCGGCATTCGGGCAGCAGGTGTTCGCAGGAGTCGAGGACGAGCAGTATCCGGCGGCTCCCGACCCAGGCGCAGACCGCCTCGGCGGGGTTGCGCGGGGTGTGGTCGGAGAGTCCGAGGGCCTCGGCGACGGTGGCGGCGAGGAGTCCCGGCTCGGCCAGCGCGGACAGTTCGGCCCAGGCGACGGCGTCCCCGTCGGCGGCGGACGCTCCGAGGGCGGCGGTCCGCCGGGCGAGCCGGGTCTTTCCCGACCCGCCCGGACCGGTGAGCGTGACCAGCCGGAAGTCGGCCAGGGCCGCGCCGATCAGCCCCAGTTCCTTGGACCGGCCGACGAAAGAGCTGGATTCATCCGTGATCTTCCTCTCCATGCGGCCATTGTCACCGCCTTGGTCCGGGGGGCTTTCCCGTTGCGGGAGGGCGGCTGGAGGGGGTGCGGGGCGGGCCTAGGATGGGCAGTTTCCGGCGGGGCCGGGGGCCGGAAGACCCCCCGGGGACGCCCATGAACACCCATGGACACCCGTGGGCACCCATGCACACCCGTAGACACCCGTGGACACCCGTAGACACCCGCTGGGTCATCCCCCGAGGACGCCCCCCGAGAGCGGCACTCGGAAACGCCCCTCAGAACACCCCCTTGTACGCCTGCCAGCCGCCCGAGATCTTCACGCGCCCCCCGAACGACCCCTTCCCGTTCCCGTTGCTGCGCCACAGCGTGCCCGCCGTGTCACGGGCGACGAGATCCGCGCGGCCGTCGCCGGTGATGTCACCGACGCCCACCACGACGTCGTAGGACGGACCCCAGTCGTTGAAGACCTTCACGCGGCCCTTGAACGTGCCGGTGCCGGTGCCGTCGTAGCGCCACAGTTCGTTCGACCTGTCCTGGACGAGGAGGTCTCCGTGGCCGTCACCATTGAGGTCGCCCGCGCCGATGACCTTCTTGTAGATCGTCCACCTGGAGGCGATCTTCACCCGGGCGGAGAGCTTGCCGGTGCTGGTCGCCTGGTAGAGGTACAGGTCTCCGGTGGAGGTCTGACGGGCGATCAGATCGGGGCGTCCGTCACCGCTGAGGTCTCCGGGGGAGGTCAGCACGTCGTACTGGTTCCAGCCCGAGGTGCCCAGTGAGGTGTAAGGGGTCGCGGGCGTCGGGGCCGTGCCGCAGGCGGGGCGGTAGGCGCGCAGGGCACCGCTGCTCAGCTTGACGAGGACCTCGTTGCAGCGGTCGCCGTTCAAGTCGCCGAAGGGCACCGCCCGTACGGACGACGGCCAGCCCGAGCCGGTCTTCTTGCCGCCGAGGGTGCCGGTGCCCGTGCCGTAGTGGTAGGTGAGTCCGCCCGAGGCGCTCAGGGTCAGCAGGTCTCCGAAGCCGTCCGAGCCGATGAAGTCCCGGTGGACAGGCGTGGCGCCGGTGACCTTGACCGTGCCGGTGCGGGACAGGGCCGCGCCCCGTCCGTCGGCCGGTGCGGCGGTCAGGGTCCAGGTGTAGGAGCCGTTGGGGACGAGCCCACCGAGTGTGTCCTTGCCGTTCCACGAGGTCCGGACGACGCTGCGGACCGCGCCGCCGGACAGGGTGCGGACGGTGGCGCCCGTGGCCTTGTGCCGGATCACCAGTTTCCAGGAGGCGGCCTGCTTCGACAGCCACCACCTCGGATTCCAGAGCGTGGCGCCGCCCTTCACATCGACCGCGCCCGAGACCGACGCGTCGGTCGTGGCGAGTGACGAGAGAGGGACACCGCTGGACACGACCCGGATGGCCTCGCTCGCGTCCACATACGCGATCAGCCCGGTGTACGGGTCCACGTCCCACAGCCCCCGGTCCAGTCCGGTCGCCACGGTACGGGTCACGGGGGTGCCGGTGCTGACGTCGGTCACGGTCAGGGTTCCCGCGTTCTCGGTGACCACGAATCCGTCGCCGAGGCGCGTGGGCGCCGAGGTCCCGGAGCCCACACCGAGCGTCAGGTTCTTCCTGGTGACGGTGTCGTAGACCCCGCGTGCCTCGCGTGAGCCGACGCACCACCACGACAGCCAGCGTCCGACCGCCTGGAGGTCGTCCAGCAGGCATCCGCGCCCGAACCACACCGAAGCGCCCCGCTTGCCCGTGCGGACGTCGACCGGGACCGCGCTGTCGTTGCCGTCCTTCACCCACATGGTCGTTCCCCAGAGCGCGGTGGCGTGCTCGGCCGAGGTCGCCACCGTGGCGCCGGAGTCGAGGTCGATCACCCGGGTGTGGGAGCCGCCCGCGGTGGTGAACGCGGTGGGCATCGCCACATGGCGCCCGGCCGCCTCCAGCACCCGGTCGTAGGCGCGGGTGGCGTCGATGGCCGTACCCGGCAGAGTGCCCGTCTCCCCGAGGACCCGGGGCACGATGTCGCCGCCCGAATTCCTGATGTTCCACAAGGCTGTGCGACCGTCCCCGGTGCCGAGGAGCTCGGGCGTGGGCATGCCACGGGCCACGCCGCCATGGGAGGTGGGCGAGCCGAGCGTGACCCGGTCGCCCGCTATGGTCACCGGGCGGCTGTGGAGGTCCCTGAGCTCTTGGGCCCGGTCCCACTGGACGACGGTCAGTCGCCCGCCCTTGAGGTCGAGTCGCTCGATGGGGTCGGTGAAGGTCCGCAACCCGCCGTCCGCGACCTCGCGAGAGACCGGCCTGCCGTCGGCGCCCGCCTCGATCAGCTGTACACCCCAGTCGGCGGCGGCGCCCGACGGGCTGCCGGTCACCAGCACCCCACCACCGGGCAAGGACACCGGCTCACCTTCCATCATCGACCGGGCCAGTACGGTGCCGGTCGTCGTACCGTCGGGGGCGATCCCATCGAGCTGCCAGAGGGGAAGGTCACCGCTCTGCGGGTCGGAGCCGGTGGCATGACGGCCGACGAGCAGCGTGTCGCCGACCATGCCGACGAGGCTGGTCATCCGGCCGTCCGGCAGCGGAACCGTACGGACGGGGGTGCTCAGGTCGTCCCGCGCGTAGACGGCGACGGTCCGTTCGTCATGCCGGGAGAGGAAGTGGGTGGAGGTGAGCACAGTCCGCCCGCCGAGGGTCATGACAGGGTTGTACGGCAACGGCACCAGCCGGGCCTGCGCCAGGTCCAGCCAGCCGCTCTTGGTCGCTCCGCCCGCCCGGAACTGGACAACCGCGCCCCGCTCGTCCCCGACCGGCGACATGCCGAGCCGGACGCGGCTGATGTCCGCCGGAAGTCCCGTCACGACCCGCTCGCGCACCGTCCCGTCTTCCTGACGGTCCAGCAGCCGCAAGCTGTTCAGCCCCGGGACGGTCACCACGGTCCGGCCGAGCGTGCCCCTGTAGTGCTGATCGGTCGGCACGGGGATCGTCGTGACGGCTCCTCCGGCGGCCATGTCCCGCAGGGTCACGGTCCGCGTGCCGTACTCGTAGTGCGCCACGACATCCGACCCGGTGCCGTACCAGTACGGGTGGTCCGGTCCTGCACCCGTGGGGTTGACCACCGTCTCAACACCCGCGTAGGTGGTCCACACATGGCCGCGACCGGGCTCGTACCGCAAGAACCCCGACGGACCCGCGCTGAGCAGCGTGGTCTCCGGGTTCAGCGACGTCTGCGGCGGAACGACCACCTCCGCTGGGACGGCCGGTGCCGCCTGCGCCGTGAACGCGGCCGGGAGCAGCCCGACCGCGACGACGAGCGAGGTGCCGACGGCTGTCCCGCCACGGATGAGACCACGTCTGCCCACTCGATTCCTCCAAGGGGAGCAAAGGTGACAAATGGGCTCCATCGAGGGCCAGTTGCGAGAAGCCGCATCGTCGTCGAGGAGTGGCCGGATCTTAACAGTCGGCGGCGAGAGCATGACATGTCGGTATCGGGCACCGGCCGTGGCTCGCCGGCGTGGTCGGCGCCGCGCGGCAACGCCGGTCGCTTGACCAGAAGCCGGGCCAGCGCCACGCGCTGCGTTGTCGATCAGGGCGTAGTTCTGGAACAGGTAGCCGAGGACATCGCGGCGGAACAGCCGGGCCTGTCGGGGGCCCAGCTGGGTGATGTCCCGGTCGAGGGTGGCCCGGTCCGGGGTCATGGCTGACTGAGCAGGGCGGTGTCAGCGAGGACTGCCGGGGGAGCGACTGTGCCCGCTCCCCCGGCACGGTGGCGGGCCTGCCGAGACACTCGGAACCGGCCCGCCCGGTCGTCGGCTCAGCAGGTGTTGCGCCACCATGACTGATTGCCCGAGCTCGCCCTGGGCTCGGACGCACGGGCCCAGTCACCGCCCCGGATGTCGCCGCTGGTGTCGTAGTACGTTCCCTGGACGGAGGAGCCATGGCATTTGGTCGAGTGGTAGTAGTTCGACCAGGTGCCTCGGCTGCTGTTGCCGCCGTAGTCCTATGTGCCACCGCCGATGGGCACGGTGGTGGCGGGCGCTGCCGTGGCCGTGCCGACGACCAGGGCACCGGCCGTGATCGCGATCTTGATGCCGTGCGGGATGCGCACTTCAACTCCCGTTTCGTCAGTACATCCACTCATCGCCCGGCCTGCTCTGATCAGGCCATCGACGGTACGAACGGCCCCCCCGTTCAGGAGAGCCGTGGGCCATGCCCCACGAGCCGCACGCTCAGGATGCGGACGGTAAAGGCGCCCGGAATTGTCCTTCCGTGCAGGAGCGTTGACGACTCGCGCGCCGATCGGGATGGCAGGAATCCCGAGTCACATGGCGGCATCAATTACCGGTCAGAATGGGAGGATCGGCGGCGGGAACGCCTCGCTCGTGAGGTCATCGGCCGTGCCGGGAGTTTTCCGTCTCGCGCCCCGGCCGCCTCCACCGACGTCGTCACACTCCCGTGAACCGAACAACGGACCGGCCGCCTCCCGCGAACGCACACTGCGCCCTTTCAGCCACGAAGACGCACGTCAGGGCCTTGTGACCGAAGTGTTGCTGGACTGCGCGCGGCTCCGCGTGCCACGTTCGAAGTCTCACGCGAGACCGGCAAATGAGGGCTGGACATGCTGGTGACGGAGTTCAGCACGGAGGTCGTCGCACCACCTGAGCGTTTCGACCTCTTCACCGAATTCACTTCACATTCTCACATGCTCAACAGAATGCGCAGCAGCAGCCAAAGCGACTTCCGCGCCACGATGGGATTCCTGAGTCTTGGAGAATTACAGGTCGCCGGATTGTCCTTCCCGCATCTGGAGGTGGCCCGGACCGCGAAGCTGATACGGCAGTCCGATCCTGGGGCGTATCTCTTCAACTGCCTGCTCGGTGGAGAAGGGGTTCTTTCCAGGGCCCGGCATGACGCGGGGCTGCGCGTCGGTGATCTGGTGCTGCTGGACAGCGGCTGTCCCTACAGCGGTGAGATCCGTGCCGTCTCGGACGGCTGGTCGCATCTGACCCTCCAGTTCCCGCGCGAACTCATGCCGCTGCCACATAAGACGGTGCAGGCCCTGCTCGGTGATCCGATGGACGGGCGCCACGGCGTGGGTGCGGTGCTACGGCGCTGGCTGACCGATCTCCAGGCGCGTGCCGGTGAGTTCACTCCCGCCGACGTCCCCATGCTCAGCTCCGTCACCATGGATCTGCTGGTGTCCGTCCTCGCCCGCCGTCTGGACAGGGAATCCGCGCTGGCGCCGGAGACCCGACGGAACACCCTGCGTATCCGGATCAACGCCTATATCGATCGGCACCTCGCCGACCCGGCCCTGACACCCCAGACCATCGCGGACGCGCACCACATATCCCTGCGCCACCTCCAGCAACTGTTCGCCGAGAACGACACGTCTCCGGCGGCCTCGATCCGCCACCGCCGCCTGGAGCGCTGCCGACGCGACCTGATCAACCCTCACCTCAGCACCCGTCCGATCCGGGCTGTCGCCGCCCGCTGGGGCTTCACCGACCCCGCCCACTTCAGCCGGCTGTTCCATGCCGTCTACGGGATGCCGCCACGGGATTGCAGGCACCAACTTTCGCAGGGCGACACGAGGTCGATGCACCCTGCGTGACGAGATCCATCGGGCCTTCTGGGGTCGGCGCAGCATCACATCAGGCTTCTCGGCCAGCGCGTCAATGAGGATCGATGATGGGGATCGACGAGAACCTCCCGCCGCACCGATCTCACACCACTGTGGCTAGATGAAGCCTCGGAGCTTTGTAGGATGCGCAGTTGCTAGGGTGCGTGAGAGTTGCAACGGGGGGTCATTGTGACGATCGAGACTGCCATTTCCGGCATGACAGGCCGCGCGAGAGCGGTCCGGGGACCGGGCGCGCCGGAGACCGGGGAAGGGTCCGTCGTATGAGCGGCATAGCCAGAGCCAGTTCAACCGGCAGATCGGCTACCGCCGGTCCAGTGGGTCGTTCCACGAACGTCGCGTCAGCCGTCCGATCCACTACCGCCGGACCGGCCCGCCGATCCGATGCCCCCCGTACCGCCCCCACGACCGGTTCGGTCCATCCGCCCTCCCTCACCACACTCACCACCCCCTACCAGGACACCGACGCGGACCAGCTCTCCTTCTCCCTCGACTGGCCCGTGCGGGACGCCCTCGCCGTGCGGGATGTGACCGTCGGCGGACTGGACGTCCAGCTCAGGCTGCTGGGCGCCTCTCATCAGGTGTTCGCCGGTCCGGTCGGGGAGACGGTGGCGTGTCTGCCCGGCGCGGCGGGGGGTCTGCCGGACACGGTCCGGGAGTTCGACGGGTGGGAGTACAGTTTCGCCGCCCGTGTACGGATCTTCACCGGGGCGGTGTTCAGCGCGCGTGTGGCGAAGATCCTGCGGGTGTGCGGGGCACATCCCCGGGCGCTCAGCGGCGTCTTCCCCGGGCTGCCGGATGCGGTCACCGCGCTGGTCGCGGACCCGTGGGGCGCGGGGCTGACCTGGCACACCTGGCACACCTACCCGCAGAGCCGCCGGATCGTGGCGACGCATTCCCGGCTGGAGGCCCGATGACGACCGTACGACCCACCAGCATGAGCCGGCGTACCGGCGCGCGCCCGCGGACCAGTCTGCCCCGGCGTCTCGCGGTGGCGCTTCTGGTGATGGGCGCGGTCACCGCGTGCTCCGGCGATGGCGACGGCGACGGCGCGCAGCACAATGCCGTGCCCCGCCAGTGGATTCAGGACCAGTACCCCGCGGGTCCGGGCGCCACCGGGTACCGGGACACGGCGAACGGTCCGGCCACGGTCGCCGAGGAGATCAACGGCCGTGCCTCCGCGGCGGACCGCAGCACCGGGGGACGTACGGTCTATCTCCGCTACCGCGACGACATCGTGGCCGTCACCCCGCAGGGCCGGGGCAGCCTGATCGAGATCGCCGACTACCGCAGCGGCTACCGGCGGTGGAGCACCAACCTCCCCAATCACTGGCCGCACCCGGACAGCGACAGCTTCCGGGGCGGCGGGCCCGGCTCCGGCAAGTGACGACCGGGCAC
Source organism: Streptomyces sp. NPDC048290 (assembly GCF_040652095.1). Classification (NCBI taxonomy): domain Bacteria; kingdom Bacillati; phylum Actinomycetota; class Actinomycetes; order Kitasatosporales; family Streptomycetaceae; genus Streptomyces; species Streptomyces sp. NPDC048290. The sequence continues at coordinate 309,137 of NZ_JBEZLM010000011.1, read as the reverse complement.
CTGCCCCGCGCCCACCCGACTCCCGTAACGACCTTCCCTGAAAGGGCCTCCCGTGACAGAGATATTCGAGTCGGCAGGCACCGCCCTGCTCTACGGTCTCGTCGGCTTCGTCGTGATGGGGGTCGGCTTCGTCGCACTCGACCTCGTCACCCCGGGGAAGCTGTTCCATGTGGTGTGGAGTGAGCGCAACCGGGGCGCCGCCGTGCTCCTCGCCGGTCAGACGATCGCGATCGGCCTGGTCATCGAGCAGTCGATCAGAGCCAGCGAGTCCGAGCAGGGCCTCGGCTACGGACTGGTCAGCACCCTGCTGTACGGCCTCGCCGGAGTCGTCGTCATGACGCTGGCCTCCTTTGTCGTAGGGCTGCTGGCCCCTGGGCGGATGGGCGCCACCGTGCTGGAGGACAACGGTGACCACCCCCACCCCGCGGCCTGGGTACAGGCGGCCCTGTACCTCGGCACGGCCTTCATGGTCGGTGCCGCGGTCTCCTGACCCGCCCATGGACCACACCCTCACCGCCGACCGCCCCGCCACCGCCCCGCCCGCCAGGCCCCGGCCACCGGCGCGGACGCGGGGCGCACGGTTCCTCCTGCTCCTGGCCGTGTTCATCTGCGCGGCCTGCGGACTCACCTACGAACTGGCGCTCACCGCGCTCGGCAGCTACCTCATCGGCAACTCGGTGACCCAGACATCCGTGGTGCTGGCCGTCATGGTCTTCGCCATGGGCATCGGCTCACTCGCCGCCAAACCCCTCCAGAAGCGGGCGGTCGGCGGCTTCGCCCTGGTCGAGGGCGCCCTCGCGCTCGTGGGCGGACTGTCGGTCCTCGTGCTGTACATCGCGTTCGCCTGGCTGCGTATCTATATGCCGGCCATGGTGGCGGTGTCCTTCGCCGTCGGACTGCTCATCGGCGCCGAGATCCCCCTGCTGATGACGCTGCTCCAGCGCATCAGACGGCAGGAGGCGGGCAGTGCCGTCGCCGACATGTTCGCCGTCGACTACGTCGGCGCCCTGGTGGGCGGCCTCGCCTTCCCCTTTCTGCTGCTGCCCGCCTTCGGCCAGCTCAGAGGCGCGCTGGTGGTGGGCGCGGTCAATGCCGTGGCCGGGGTCGTCGTCGTGCTGTGGATCTTCCGCCGCGAGACGCGCCGCGTCGTACGTCTCGGGCTGCTGGCCGGGATGGCCGCGGTGCTGACCGTGCTGGGCACGGTGTTCGTCATGGCCGACGACATCGAGGTCAGCGCCCGTCAGCAGCTGTACCGCGACCCGATCATCCACGCCGAGACCACCCCGTACCAGGAGATCGTCTTCACCCGGTCCACCGCCTTCACCGGGACGGCCGACACCCGGCTCTTCCTCAACGGTGACCTCCAGTTCTCGTCGGTGGACGAGTACCGCTACCACGAGGCCCTGGTGCACCCCGCCCTGTCGAAGAAGCGGTCGTCCGTACTGATCCTGGGCGGTGGCGACGCCCTCGCGCTGCGCGAGGTCCTGCGCTACGACGATGTGGAGGAGGTGACCCTGGTCGATCTCGACCCCGCGATGACCCGGCTGGCGCGTTCCTTCGCGCCGCTGGTCGACCTCAACGGCGACGCGCTGCGCGACGAGCGGGTCACCGTCGTGAACGCCGATGCCTTCAACTGGCTGCGCGATGCCTCCCGGCGCTACGACGCCGTCGTCATCGACTTCCCCGACCCCGACACCGCCTCGCTGGCCAAGCTGTACAGCGTGGAGTTCTACCATCTGCTCGGCCGCGTCCTGAACCCCGACAGTCAGGTCCTCGTCCAGGGCGGCTCACCCTTCTTCGCACCCAAGACCTACTGGTCCATCGCGGAGACCCTCGCCGAGGCCGGGTACCGCACCACGCCCTATCAGGTCGACGTCCCCAGCTTCGGCAACTGGGGCTTCCTCCTCGCCGTACCCGGCACGGACGGCCCGCCCCCGCCCCTGCGCCTGGCCCCGGACACACCGCCCCTCAAGTTCCTGGACGCCGCCCTCCTGGAGGCGTCCACCGTCTTCCCCCTCGACCGACGGCCCCAGGACGTACGGGCCAGCACGCTCATGGACCCCACGGTGCTGGAGTACTCCCGCCGTGAGTGGCAGAACTACTAGGTACGGGCACTCATCGGTCCGTTCGGCCGGCGCCGGGCGTGCCGGACGAGACGGGTCAGCCGCGTGCCGACCCCGACTGGCCCTGCTCGGCCAGCATCCGGTTCTTCCCGGCGAGGATGTGTGCCTCCATCAGCCGGGCGGCCTCCTCGCCGTCGCCCGCCTCCAACTGGTCGATGATGCGGCGGTGCTGTTCGTTGGAGGTACGGCGGGCCGCGCCCGGTTCGAGTCCGTGGCGGCGGAAGAGGTGGAGTTCCTTGGAGACCCCGTCGTACAGCTCGACCAGCCTCGGGCTGCCGGAGAGGGCGAGCAGGCGCCGGTGGAGGGCCACGTTCAGCGGGTAGTAGTCGCCCATGCTCGCGGACTCGTCCAGCCGGTCCGCCATGGCCCGTAGCGCCCCGGCCTCGGCGGCGCCGACCCGCGCGGCGGCCAGTCGTCCCGCGAGGCCGAAGAGGCTGGCCCGGATGTCGTAGAGCTGAGCCGCCTCCTCCACGGTGATCTCACGGACGAACATCCCCCGGTTGGCGCGGAACTCGACCAGGTTGGTCCGCTCCAGATGACGGCACGCCTCCCGGACCGGGCCGCGGCTGACGCCGAGCCGTGCGGCGAGGGCGGACTCGTTGATCCGGTCGCCCCCGCCCAGCACCCCATCGATGATCATCTGTTCCAGTTCCTCGACGATCATGTGGGGCAGCGAACTCGCCTGGCGTTCCGCCACTTTGCGCTGGAGCGCTGTCATCCCGTCGGAGTTCTCTCCCACGTCCGCCCGGACCTCCTCGCACAGAACACAGAGTCGACAACTGTCGACAATCTAACACCGCCGCCTGGCGAGACGGCCCGGAATGAGCTGCTCCAGCGCCGAGATGCCGGTCTCGGACGCCGCGAAGCGCATCAGCGGCTCCGGCCTTTTGCCCCATTTATTCCACTTCGATGGCTACATGAGGGCCGATAACGATCAGAATGCAAATCGTTGACAGTTGACGATTGCCGGTTCCAGACTGTGACCCACGTCATGAGCCGCCAAGGTCTGTGGGGACGAGACATGAAGATCAAGGACATCCGGGCGAGCGTGCACACCACCTCCATCGAGGTACCACTGCTGCAAGGGAGGGTCGCCGGATACGGCCGGGAGGAGCAGCGGGAGTTCGTCTTCTGCGAGGTCGAGACGGACGCGGGGCTCACCGGTGTGGCCGTCACCGGGCACTTTCTCGCCAGGTCGGTCGTCGCCGCGCTCGAACAGCACTTCCTGCCGGTGGTCAGGGACATGGACCCGTGTGAGGTCGAGGCCGTGCACCAGCGCGTCTGGCGCACCCTCAACCCACGGACCATGACCGGCGTCGTCTCCAGCGCCCTCTCCCTGCTGGACATCGCGCTGTGGGACATCGCGGGCAAGCACGCCGGCCGGTCGGTGGCCTCGCTGCTCGGCGGGGCCAGGACCCAGGTGCCCACCTACTCGACGTTCGGGTTCCCGCAGTACGACCGGGACCAGCTCGCCCAGGCCGCGCGGCTCCAGCTCGACCTGGGCTTCCGGGCACTGAAGCTGGTCGTCGGCGTGGACAGGGGCGGCTGGCGGGAGGACGCCGCACGCATCCGCGCGGTGCGGGAAGCGGTGGGCGAGGACATCGACATCATGATCGACGCCAACTACCTTTTCTCCCCGACCGACGCGAAGCTGCTGTGCCGGGCCGTCGAGGACTGCGGCCTCACCTGGTTCGAGGAGCCCCTCCAGCAGAACGACGCCAGGGCCCTGGCCGACCTGCGCGCACATACCCGTATCCCCCTCGCGGCCGGGCAGATGGAGGGACACCGGTGGCGGCTGCGCGAGCTGATCGAGCAGCAAGCCATCGACATCCTCCAGCCGAACGCCTGCTACTGCGGCGGATTCACCGAGGCCCGCAAGGCCGCCCACCTGGCCCAGATCTACAACCTGCCGGTGGCACACGGCGGCGGCTGGCCGCTGTTCAGCCTGCACACCCTGGCCGGACTGATGAACGGCTGGCTCCTGGAATGGCACCTGGGCATGGGCCAGGTCGGCGAGCGGCTGTTCCCCGGCTCACCACGGCCCGAGAACGGCCACATCACCGTCCCGGACCGGCCCGGTCTCGGGCTCACCGTCGACCGCGACATGCTCCGCGACACCCTCCTTCCGGCCGCGTAGCCAGGCAACGGAAGGAGGCTGATCAGCCCATGGACAGCACCGCGCACGGGGACAGAGACAGGGACGACACCACCGAGACGAGCACAGGCGTAGGCGGCGCGCCGCGGACCGAGGAGCTGGACTCACGCCCGGCGGGACCGTCCGGCGGACGATCACGGTGGCGCCGCGCCGCGGGCAACACCGGCCTCCAGGTCCTCACCTCCGCCATCCTCGCCGCCGTCTTCGGCCTGCTCATGCCGGACACCGCGGCCCGGCTCAAGCCGCTCGGCGACGCGTTCATCGACCTGGTCCGGCTCACCATTCCGCCGATCGTCTTCCTGGTCGTCGTCACCGGGATCGTGTCCGTCGGCGGGATGAAGGCGGCCGGACGGATCGCGCTGAAGGCCATCATCTACTTCGAGATCGTCACCACCATCGGCACCCTCCTCGGCCTCGCCGCGATCAACCTCTTCCGCCCCGGTGAGGGAGTGGCACCACCAGCCGGAGCGGCCGAGGACATCGACAGCTACGTCGACGGCGCCGACGACAAGTCCCTCGGCGCGTTCCTGCTCGGTCTGATCCCGCACAACGTGGTCGACTCCTTCGCACAGGGCGACATCATCCAGATCCTGGTGTTCGCGGTGCTGTTCGCCACCGCGCTGCTCTTCCTCCCCAAGCACCAGTCCGACCCGGTGCTGCGCGCCTTCAGCACCCTCGGCGACGTCTTCTTCCGCATCATCGCCATGGTGATCCGGCTGGCCCCGATCGGTGTCTTCGGCGCGGTGGCGTACACCGTCGGCGCGTACGGCCCCGAGGCCCTCACCGCGCTGATGAAATACGTGGGCCTCGCCCTCGCCACCCTCGTCGTCTTCCTGACGGTGGTCCTCGGCACGGTCACCCGGATCATCGGGGTGTCCCTGTTCCGGCTGCTCCGGGGGCTGCGCAGGGAACTGGTCATCGTCCTCGGCACCTCCTCCTCGGAGACGGTCATGCCCCATCTCATCGCGCGGCTCCAGCAGTTCGGCTGCAAGCGCGACGTCGTGGGACTCGTCGTGCCGACCGGCTACTCCTTCAACCTCGACGGCGTCGCCGTAGTCGTCCCCATGTCCGCGGTGTTCATCGCCCAGGTCTACGGCGTCCCGCTGAGCTTCACGGACCAGCTGACCCTGTTCCTGGTGTTCCTGTTCGTGTCCAAGGGCACCGCGGGCGTCACCGGTTCGGCGTTCATCACCCTCGCGAACCTGATCGCCGCGGTCGGCTTCATCCCCGTCGGCGGACTCGCCCTGATCCTCTCCATCGAGCGCTTCCTCTCCCTCATGCGCGCCCTGACCAACGTCCTCGGCAACGCGGTCGCGGGCATCGCCATCGCGCGCTGGGAACCCGACGGGATCGACGAGGAGAAGTTCACCGCCACCATCGCCCGCCGCCCCGCCCGCACCCGTACCCGTACCGCAGGAGGCCAGTAGTGCCGAGGATCACCGCCATCCACGAAGGCACCATCCCGATCAGCTCGTCCATGAGCAACGCCTACATCACCTTCAAGGACATGGACTGCTCGATCGTCGCCGTCGAATCCGACGTCATCCGCGACGGACGCCCCGTCGTCGGATACGGCTTCAACTCCAACGGCCGCTACAGCGTCGGTGAGATCCTGCGCCGCCGGATCATCCCCCGCCTGCTCCAGGCACCCGCCGAGAGCCTCCTGACCCACGACGGCACGAACATCGACCCCGTCCGTGCCTGGGAGGCCATGACACAGAACGAGAAACCGGGCGGCCATGGCGAACGGCCCGTCGCCGTCGGCGTGATCGACATGGCCCTGCACGACCTCGCCGCCAAACTCGACGGCCTGCCCCTGCACCGGTGGCTCGCCCGGGAACACGCCCTGGGCGCGCCCGACGACGATGTGTTCGTCTACGCCGCCGGCGGCTACTACGCCCCCGGCAAGGGCACCCGCGAACTCCAGGACGAGATCCGACGCTTCCTCGACCTCGGCTACCGCGTCGTGAAGATCAAGATAGGCGCCGACGAAGGCGGCCTCGCCGGAGACCTGCGCCGCGTCGAGGCCGTACTCGACGTCCTCGACGGCGCGGGCGACCGCCTCGCCGTCGACGCCAACGGCCGCTTCGACCTGAACACCGCCCTGCGCTACGGCCAAGCCCTCGAACCCTACGGCCTGTTCTGGTACGAGGAACCGGGCGACCCCCTCGACTTCGCCCTGCACGCCACGCTCGCCGAGAACTACCCGGGTGCCCTCGCCACCGGCGAGAACATCTTCTCCCTCCCCGACGCCCGCAACCTGCTGCGCTACGCCGGTATGCGCCCCGACCGCGACACCCTCCAGATCGACCCGGTCCTCAGCTACGGCCTGGTCGAGTACCGGCGCGTCCTGCACCTGCTCACCCGGCACGGCTGGTCGCCCCGCACCTGCATTCCGCACGGCGGCCACCAGTTCTCCCTGCACATCGCCGCCGCCTTCCACCTCGGCGGCAACGAGTCCTACCCCGGCGAGTTCCAGCCCACGGGCGGCTTCGCCGACACGGCGACGGTCACGGAGGGACGGGTCACACTCACGGATACGCCTGGCATCGGCTTCGAGGAGAAGGCGGGGTTGTATCGGGTGTTGCGGGGGCTGCACGGGTAGGGCGGGCGGGGGCTGCGGGCGGTTGGGGCGCCGTCCTGGAGGCGGCGCCCGAGCCGGACGCCGGGTGTGGCTCCGGGGTACGGGTGTTCTCCTCATCAAAGCGGCGAGCTCACATGCCTCGTGGGGGCCCGTATCGAATCACTGGACGCTCGTCGGGCGTCATAGGAAGATCCTGTAGCGCGACCGGGCCAGGGTAGAAGGCCGAGCCTCCCGGACCCGTCACCTCCTCCCCAATGAGCCAGCGGTAGAGCCACTCCACAAAGGAGAATGAGTATTCGAAGAACTCCCCCTCGCCGTTCTCGATGAACAACGCTCCTCTACCCAGCGTTCCTCTGGGGCCGTAGAAGATCTCTTCCCCTCGGTCGGTGCCGACCAGGGGGATCAGGCCGTCCTTGGTACCGAAGTCAGTTCATCGACGCCAAGGGAAACCCTTGGGTCCCCCTCTATTTCGCTCCAGTCCCAGTCAACGTCCGACCACGCCTCAGAAGTGGTGCAGATCCGCTCCCCCAGATTCCATCTAGCAGTAGCAGGATGGCGCAGAGTCAGATGGCCGTTCACCACTACGGGGGCGTAGGCATCAACGATCTGCTTGAAATCCGAGGGGAGCCTCAGCCCCAGCTGACCCTCCAGTTCGTCCCAGGCGCCGGGATCTCAGTACCGCCAAGTCGGCTCACCGAGCATGTCCATCACACCCTGGAGATGGTCTTTCATCATCAATCCGGCGGCTCCTTCATTACCTCGGGATCTCGACAGCAACAAAACGGCTCAGCGGGCTAGTCCATCACGAGCCACACGTGAGTCTTTGGCGACTGCGCCAGCGATGCGGCCTGGCATCAGGGTTCCATATCACCCTCGGATTCGAACGTCGGCTCGCCCTCCAGAATCGGAGCCTCCAACTGCCCATGCAGAGCGTTCCATATGAAATCGGTGAATGTCATGGGGAGAAACACCCAGGCACCCATTTCAAGAGCCACCGACCAGTTCCCTTCTGCGCAAGCAGGGGGCACCAGGAAAACATGGTTTCCAGAGATTGATCGGGCGACGGGAATGAGTCCGCCACGCGAAGGGTACACCGAACACGGAACCGACTCGGGGTCGATGAGAGACATCTGCTCAAAAACGTAGGCAGCTTCCTGCCACAGGAATTCAAGCCGCAGCCCATTTTCATTATCCGCGGCCCTGGGGTGAAACAGGTACAACTGACTGTTGAGACTGCCGGGTCCGTAGGCTGAAACGAATTCCTTGTAGTCGACCGGCATTGAGAGGCCGGTCCTGGCTTCAATCGGCGCCCAGTCTGACCTGACGTCGCCGCCGAGTGGCGGGAGGCCGATGACGTCATGGAACTGAGAAATCTTCATTGGGTGAACCTTCTGGATATGAGTAGTCCCTAGCGAGAAAATTACATGCGGTCCAGGTTGGATGGGTAGCCCTTGTCATCCACCACGCGCAGGCGAGAACCGCTTTACAAACTGCTAGCGAGTCCCTTCAAACCAATGACTGCTGGGCCATTCTGGCATCCATTCCACGGCCGTACGCCCCCCGAAGACCCCTACCAGCCAGCCATCGATCGACTCGTCGAACTCACACCAATCGCCCCAGTTCCTGCGAAAAACCGAGACCGTCCACTTGCCGTTTCCGCGGTCCTCAAGGAAGAACTTGTCCCCCTCAATAGAGTGACCCCAGTGAAGCATCCCACCGACATCGGGAAGTACCAGTCCCGGGATGACCGGATGACCATCCCGGACAAATTCACTCATCCATAGGCCCTTCTTCACCATGACCCTGGGTCCGAAAATGAACATGAAGTCGGAGATCAGCAGGTCCCCATAGAGCATGCACACTTCGACCACGGCTTGTGGCATTTCGATGCCCAGGCGATGCCCCGCCTCCTCAAATCCGTCGCGCCCGTTTGCATCAGGGGGGACTCCCAGCAGCGTTCTCAACCGTTCGAGCGAATCCACGCTTCCTCCAATCGCCAGTCTGGGGGCCTGGGTCGTTGTCGGGGTCTTGTGCGGTTCGGGCATTGGGCCCGTGCCGACCGGTTCACCAAGGTGCCCTGACGCCGGGGCAGCAAAGGGGTGGTGACCTCACGGTTCACGGCTCTGACCGTCGTAGCTAGGTCAAGCCGACCACCGGAGCGCTACCCCTGACCGCCGGTGGCGCTCAGGTGGTCCTCAATCGCGCCACCGTCGTACGTCTCGTCAAACCCGCGGGATTCCCCGGGGGAGTTATGGCCTATCGCCCTGATGAGTCATTCATCAAACACCATGCCCGCGTAGGGGTCCGGCTCACCAGTCCACGGATCGATCCCGGCTGCCAGCAGCCGTTCCTCCTCAGCAAGGCTGATGAACCGTGGCTCTAGATGCCCCCACAAAGTCGCGTCACTCAACGGTGATGATGCGAACTCGCGCAGGAACATCCCGGTCAGAAACCCAGTCATGCCGACATCGAGCTGAACCCACAGCGAGGACAACGACTGCCGTTGCCAGACCAGCACGGGCCACTGATTCGGATCGTCTTCGCCGGTCCGCCAGCAGATGATGTCGCCGGCGATCGTCACCGCCCACGCCAGCACCGAGCCCTGCTGCAAGCCACCGTTGTCCCGCAGACCCCGAGCCGTGATCGTCTCGGACGCCATTCCGTCCTCCGCCACCCGGTCCAGGGTGTTCGGCCGCACAACGGCGAGGGAACTATTGACGCCGCCTGCCCCGTAGCGGGCCATGAACTCCACATAGTCTTGAGGGAACCGCACGCCCCAACTGGCCTCCATTGCGGCCCAGTCCACACGCTCGTCCGTTCCCAAGTCGGCGGGCATCAGCGCCAGGAGTCGGTAGAGGTCACCAGGGAGAGCTGAACTCATCGCATTGAACCCGTCGGGATGGGAGCGTCTTGATACGCCACGGTACCAAGGTTGCGCAATTGCTGGTTCGCGTTGCTGTTGCATACGAGTCAGTCACGGTGATACCCGGACGACATCAGCACTGTCCTGGGGTCGAGATAAGAGACCATTGGGCATGACCGCAGAGTTAAGCAGCACGCCAACTGCGGAATGAATGGGGCATATCCGCCGGAGGGCTATCGCTGAACGCACCCCCCAAAGCGCCGGTCAGTAGCGCCACGACGAAAGACACCATCCCCCCGTCGAACAGCGTCCAACTCGACTCCCCCCATGGTGTCTGCCGCCGGTACACGACCACTCGCCAGTCATCGGGGACGCCCTCACACACCCAAAGGGCGATATCGCTTCCCGCCGCCGCGAAAGGCACCAGCGAGGGTAGAGGTTCCCCGGGCAGTAGCAAGCGCAGCTCTTCACGGTCCTGGTCTCGAAGCGCTGGGTTCGATCCATCCAGCAAGTCCCCATAGGGCGAACCAGCGACCGGAGGCGTACTGATCGCGAGGTGGTCATCTATCTCGCCACCTCCGTACGACTCGACGAACGCACGGTAATCCGTGGGAAACCGAAGGCCCGTCGTACGCTCGATGTCCGCCCAGTCCACGCTGTCCCCGCCGGCGGTGGGGGGCGCGAGCAACGCGTTCAGATGGGCCATGGGCTGGTGGGGCATGTGGTGGCTCCCTGCGTTTTGGGGCGGATGGGAGCTGAGCAATGGTCCCCCTGGTGACGGGGCATCCAAAGTGGAGCGACTGTCCATCGCAGCCCCGGGTTCCTCCCGTCCGAGCCAGCAGTGTAGGCGGGCGGGCTGGTTTCGGCTTGGGACGGGTATGCGCGTCAGCGGCGGAGACATCGCAGAGCGCTCGCTCTCAACCCGACAGCGGAGTCACCCCCTGGCTGATGGCGAACAGGGCCGCCTGAGTGCGGGAGCTGAGCTGGAGTTTGCTGAGGACGTTGCTCACGTGGGTGCGGGCGGTCCGTTCGCTGATGGACAGGCGGCGGGCGATCTCCCGGTTGCCGTGGCCCTCGGCGACCAGGGCGAGGATCTGCTTCTCGCGGGGGGTCAGGGAGGAGAGGCCGATGTGAGGGGCCGTCATCCGGCGGGTGAGTTCGCGGGCCACGCCCGGGTCCAGGTGGACCTCGCCCGCGGCGGCTGCGCGGATCGCCGAGGCGACCTCCTCGGGCTCGGCGTCCTTGAGAAGGTAGCCCGCCGCTCCGGCCGCCAGCGCGGCGTGGACCCGTTCGACTTCGCCGAAGCTGGTCAGGATCACGATCTTGATGTCCGGGAGGAGGGACATGATCTGGCCCGCCGCCTCCACACCGGGCAGCCGGGGCATGACCAGGTCCATCAGGACGACGTCGGGGAGGGGCTCGCCCAGGGTGTGGCGTTCGCGGAGGAGGGCCAGGGCCTGTGCGCCGTCTTCCGCCTCGCCCAGGACCTCCATGCCGGGTTCTATGTCGATGAAGGCGCGCAGGCCGCGTCGTACCACCGCGTGGTCGTCGACCAGGAGGATCTTGATCGCGGGCGGCTGGGGCTCGGTGTGGTCGGGGGTCATGTCGTCACCTCGGTGAGCCCGGGGAGGGGAAGGGTCAGTCTCACGGTCCAGCCGCCGCCCTGGCGTGGGCCGACGGTGATGCGCCCGCTCCAGCGCAGGGTGCGTTCCCGCATGGACTCAAGGCCGAGGCCGTGGGGGTGGGTGAGGTCGGTCGAGGGTGTGGTGCTCGTGCCGTCGTCGCGGACTTCCATCACCAGGGTCTGGTCGTGGGCTTCGATGGTGATGTCGGCCGTCGTCGCCTGGGCGTGTTTCTCCACGTTGTGGAGGGCCTCCGAGAGGATGCGGTAGACGTCCTCCTGGAAGTCCGGGGACGCCTCGATCCGGGCCTCGGTGGTGTGGACGGCGATCCGCAGGCCGGTGCGGGCTTCCACGGCCGCGGCCTGGCGGCGTACGGCTTCCACGAGTCCCTGCTCGACCAGTTCGAGCGGTCGTAGTTCGAAGACGAGTTGCCGCAGGTCGGCGAGGGCGGTGGTGGCCAGGGACGCCAGTTCCTCGGCCGGGCGGCGCAGACGGTCCGGGTCGCCGTCCAGGTCCAGCTGGCTGTGCAGCACCTTCGCCTGCATCCGCATGGAGAAGAGCTGTTGGACGACCGAGTCGTGGAGGTCGCGCGCCAGTTTCCGGCGTTCGGTCGAGCGGGCCTGTGTCCTCGTCTGCGCGAGCAGGGCCGCGGTGTCGATCGCGATGGCGGCGTGGTCGGCCATGGCCGCCAGGAAGGTGACCGGGCCGGGGCCGTCGTCCGGGACGTAGTAGGCGTTGACGACGCCCAGTGTCCGGCCGCGGACCGTCATCGGCATCGACACGAAGCCGTCCCAGTCCGGGCGGTCCATGATCTCGTGGAGCGGTGCCCACGCGGGGTCCGCCATGATCGCGGCCTTGCGGTGCGGGATCACGACCTGGCGGCGGTCGGCGAACGCGTCGAGGAAGCGGATGTCCGCGCCGAGCCGACGGCAGGCGCGGAGCCGGTCGGCGAAGTCGGGGGCTTCTCCGAAGCCGGCCATGCCCAGCACCCGCAGTTCCGCGTCCGGGGTGTCGATCGCGAGGATCTGGACCGCCGCGATGTTGGCCGTCATGACGATCTCGGCGGCGACCGCTTGCAGGGTCGCGGCCAGCGACGCGGACTCCGTCACGTTCGACGCGACCCGGACGATGGCGGTGAGCCGCTCCTGCTGCCGTTGGGTGTCGGTGATGTCCCGGAACCATATGGCGCGGCCCTCGTCGCCCGTCCCCATGGCTATGCGGTACTCCAGCTCGCGCGGCCGTCCGCCCGGCGGGGCCCAGCGTACGTTCGCTGGGGCCTGGTCCTGGCCTAGGGCTGGGGTGGTGAACGGGCTCGCCTGGCCCTTGAGGATGGCGGGCGGGGCGCCCAGCATCTGGGCTCCCGCCGCGTTGACGAACGTGAAGCGCCCCTCGGCGTCGATGACCGCCAGCCCGTCCGCGGACACGTCCACCAGGGCGCGGGCCAGGTCGTCCGTCAGGGTCGGTTCGCTCACCGGATGCGGGCTCCTTCGAACGGCGCGGCCGGTCCCTCTCGGGCGGGGCCCGGTCCCGGATGGGCCTATTGGTCAGATTAAAGCAGGACGCCGGGAGTGGGAGCACGGCCGTATCGGCGCGGTGGCTCTACGTCATTTGTCGCGGGGGCGTCGTCCCCGTAATCGGTGGTGGAGTGCCCGGGGAGGTCGGGTGGCACATCTGTGGAGCGATGAGGAAGGTCGGCGGGAGTGGTCCTCAGGTGTCGTGAGCGTGGTGGCGGTCTGGGATCGGGGCGTTCCTCGCGACGAATGACGTAGGCACGGCAGGACAAGTCTCCGCGCCAGCCTGGTCATTCGCGAGTTACCTGGCTTCGCGCGGGTCTCTAGCGTCGGTTCTGTCGGCGCTGTGGGTGTGTGTGGTGCCGGTGGTCGTCAGTGGCTTCCGTGGCTCGCGCCCCGTGTGCGGTCGACTCCTCCCGTCCCAGATCCCGAATTCCAGATCTCGAATCCCAGATCCCGACTCGCAGATCGCAGGTCTCCCGATCCCCAGATCTCCAGATCGCAGATCTCCGGTTTCTGTGCCGGCTGAGCATTCCTAGAAAGGCGATGGCTGTATCGATGGCGGATGACAAGCGCGGCAGCATCCAGGTAATCAGTGCGCATTCCGGCGACTTCGTCTGGCGGGCCGGGGGCGCTCTCGCGCTCTACGCGGAGGGCGGGTACGACGTCCGGATCGTGTGTCTGAGCTATGGCGAGCGCGGTGAGTCCCAGGGGCTGTGGAAGCAGGACGGGATGACCGTGAAGAAGGCGAAGGCGGGCCGTCGGGCGGAGGCCGTGGCCGCCGCCGAGGCGCTGGGGGCGGACATCACCTTCCTGGACCTGGGCGACTACCCGCTGCGCATCGACGCCACCGCGGTCGACCGCATCGTGGCCGAGATGCGGGCCGCGCAGCCGCAGGTGCTGCTGACGCATGTCGCCTCCGATCCGTACAACCGCGATCACAACGCGGCGCACGAGGCCACCCTGCTCGCCCGACAGGTGGCGCAGGCGGCGGGCCATGACCCCGGGACCACCCCGATCGGCGCCCCTCAGGTGCTCCAGTTCGAGCCGCACCAGCCCGAGCAGTGCGGGTTCGTGCCCAATCTGCTGCTGGACATCACGCCGGTCTTCGAGCGGAAGCGCAAGGCCATGGAGTGCATGGGCGCGCAGTCGCACCTCATGCGGTACTACACCGACCTGGCGCTGCGCCGAGGTGTGCAGGCCGTCCGCAACGGGGGGCGCCGGTCGATCGTGCAGGCCGAGGCGTATCAGCGGGTGTTCCCCGTCGTCGGTCAGGAGCTGCTGTGACCTCGCCGTACTCCGGGCCCGTGATCGTACGTACCAGCCGCGGGCCCTCGAAGGAGGTGGTGTCGGCGCTCGCGCGGAGCGGTGTCGCCACCGCCCATGAGGCGTTCGGGCGGCGTGGGCTGCTCCAGCCCGAGCTGCGGCCCATCTACCCCGGCGCGCGGATCGCGGGACGTGCGGTGACCGTGCTGTCCCATCCGGGCGACAACCTCATGATCCACGCCTGTATCGAGCAGTGCCGGGAAGGGGACGTGCTGGTCGTGACGACCACTTCGCGCTCCACCGACGGCATGTTCGGGGATCTCTTCGCCACCCAGCTGGTGCGGCGGGGGGTGCGGGGGCTTGTCATCGACGCCGGTGTGCGGGACATCGCCGACCTCACCGCGATGGGCTTCCCCGTCTGGTCGAGGGCCGTCCACGCGCAGGGCACGGCGAAGGCGGTGCCGGGGTCGGTCAATGTGCCGGTCGTCGTGGCCGGGCAGGTGATCAACCCGGGGGACATCGTCGTGGCCGACGACGACGGTGTGCTGTGTGTCCCGCTCGGCGAGGGTGAGCGGGTCGTGGCGGCGGCGGCGCTGCGCGAGGCGAACGAGGAGGCCAAGCGGGAGCGCTTCCGCGCGGGTGAGCTGGGGCTGGACGTCTATGACATGCGTCCGCTGCTTGAGCGGCTGGGGGTCCGCTACGTCGACGCGGATATCGACGCGGAGTCCGTCGCGGATTCCGGCTCGGATTCCGACGCGGCTTCCGGCGCGGATATCGGCTCGGATTCCGGCTCGGATATCGCCGGGGATATCGACGCGGGCGCCGGACCCCGTACAGACCCTCACCCTCGTTCCGACACTGTGGAGACGCCCCGATGACTACCTTCGTCCTCGTGCACGGAGCCTGGCACGGCGGCTGGGCCTGGCAGCGTGTGGTGCCCGCCCTGCGCGCCGCCGGGCATGAAGTGCACACACCCACGCTGAGCGGTCTCTCCGACCGTGCCCACCTGCTCGATCCCCGGATCGGCCTGGCGACCCATGTCCAGGACGTCGTCGCCCTGCTGGAGGCGTACGACGCCCGTGATGTCGTCCTCGTCGGGCACAGTTACGCGGGCCAGGTGATCACCGGCGTCGCCGACCTCGTACCCGATCGGCTAGCCCGGCGTGTCTACCTCGACGCCTTCGTCGGCGACGACGGCGACTCCGCCATCGAGCTGCTGCCGCCGACCGTCGCGGGTCATTTCCGGGAGTCCGCCGCCGGACCCGGCTTCGGCTGGCTGGTGCCCGTCCGACCGCTCGACCGGCTGGGGGTGACCGACCCCGCCGACGTCGCCTGGCTGACCGAGCGGCTCACCCCGCACCCGTGGCGCACCTACACCGAGCCGCTGCGGCTGACCGGCAAGCATGAGCAGGTGCCCGCGGAGTTCATCGAGTGCACGGGCTGGATGCGGGTCTTCCGGCCGCAGTCGGAGCGGGCCGCGGCCCGGGGCTGGGGCACCCGCACCATCGCCACCGGCCATGAGGCCATGGTCACCGCCCCGGACGAGCTGGCCGCCCTGCTGCTCGACAGCGCGTCCGCCGATCACGCCGCCCCGACCCGGAGCTGAGGAGACAAGCACCGTGGAATTCCTGGTCCGTACCGAGAATCTGCTGCCCCACGATGTCGAGGACGAAGTCCGTGACCGTCTGAGGAAGGGCGAGCGCGAGCGGGCCATGGAGCTGCGCGCGGCCGGCATCCTCAAGCGGCTGTGGCGGGTGCCCGGACGCAATGCCACGGTCGGGCTCTACGAGGCCGAGGACCCCGCCGCGCTGCATGAGGCGCTGACCTCCCTTCCGATGTGGAAGTGGATGGACATCACCGTCGAGGCGCTGGCCACGCATCCGCAGGAGCGGTAGCCGGGGCTAGGGGGTGTCTGACGGATCTCCGTGGCGTCGCGACGCCCGGCACGCACTCTCGCCGCACCGGACAAAAGCCCTAGTAGCTCCACTACGAGGGCTTCCGCCCGGCACACCGAGAGCACGCACCGAACGCCGCTCCTTCGCCCACGGAGATCCATCAGACACCCCCTAGGACGTGTCGTCAAATGATCTCGGATGGTGGATCATGGTCAGGTGATACGCCGCCATGAACTGTCGGATGCTGAATGGGAGTTCGTCCGGCCGCTGCTGCCCGCTTCCTTGCGGGGGCGAAAACGGTTGGACGATCGAAGGGTCCTCAACGGAATCGTGTGGAAGTTCCGGACCGGGACGGCCTGGCGGGATGTGCCCGAGCGGTACGGGTCGTGGGCCACACTGCACACCCGCTTCCGGCGGTGGGCGGCGGACGGCACCTTCGATCGGATGCTCAAGGCCGCCCAGGCGCGAGCGGACGCGGCCGGGGACATCGACTGGCTGGTGTCAGTCGACTCGACCGTCGTCCGCGCCCACCAGCATGCCGCCGGGGCTCGAAAAGGGGGATCCGCAGCCCGGGCCTCGGACGCTCCCGTGGCGGCCTGACCAGCAAGATTCATCTCGCCTGCGACGGCGTCGGTCGCCCGCTCGCCTTCACCCTCACGGGCGGCAACACCAACGACTGCACCCAGTTCACCGCGGTGATGGAAGCGATCCGGGTGCCCCGCATCGGCCCGGGACGGCCCCGCGTCCGGCCCGCCCATGTGCTGGGCGACAAGGGCTACAGCTCCCGGGCCATCCGCAGCTGGCTCAGACGGCGCGGCATCGCCCACACGATCCCCGAGCGGGCCGATCAGGTCCGCAACAGGCTGAAGCGCGGCGGTCGTGGCGGGCGTCCACCGGCCTTCGACAAGCAGCTCTACAAGCGGCGCAACGTCGTGGAACGCTGCTTCAACCGACTGAAGCAATGGCGCGGCATCGCCACCCGGTACGAAAAGACCGCCGAGTCCTACCAGGCAGCCGTCACCCTCGCATCGCTCCTGATGTGGGCGTGACATTTGAAGACAACTCCTAGGGCCAGAGAGCAGCCGGGGCTGGACGGGGGCGCGCGTGCGGGCCGCCCCCGTCCAGCCTGCGGCAACCACGCCTCGCACATCCCATCCAGCCTGCGGCAACCGCACCTGACACAGCCCGCGCAGCCCGCGGCAACCACGCCTCCCCCATCCAGCCCGCCGCAATCACACCTCACCCACCCTCCAGCCCGCCGACCAGGTCACGGCGGTGAAGGCGACCGCGTCGGCGCTCACCAGGCCGGTCGCGGCGACGCGCTGCGCCTCGGCTTCCGTGCGGACATCGGCGACCGCGGTCGCCGCGCCCGCGTACTTCTCGCCCGTCGTGCAGTGGGCGAGAAGTGCCGATGAGTGCGGCGGCCTGCGCCGCGTGCAGGGCTGCCACAGCGCCGCCGCCCGGGGCGGGGACCCGGGCGGCGAGGGCGTCGAGAGAGCGGGCGATCGGCTGTCATACGAGGTCGGCGGCGCCCGCCTCCCCGTCGTCGGGCTCGGTCAGGAGAAGACGACCGTGCGGTTGCCGACGACCGCGATCCGGTTCTCGTTGTGCCAGCGCACGGCGCGGGCCAGCGCACGGGTCTCCGCCTCCCGGCCACGGGCCGCGAGCTGCTCGGGGTCGAGGGTGTGGTCCACCCGGAGCAGTTCCTGCTCGATGATCGGGCCTTCGTCCAGGTCGGCGGTCACATAGTGCGCGGTGGCGCCGATGAACTTCACTCCGCGTGCGTGCGCCTGGTGGTACGGCTTGGCGCCCTTGAAGCTCGGCAGTATGGAGTGGTGGATGTTGACGGCCCGGCCCTCAAGGTGGCGGCACAGGCCGTCCGAGAGGATCTGCATGTAGCGGGCCAGGACGACGAGTTCGACGTCCTGTTCCCGGACCAGCTCCAGCAGGGCCGCCTCGGCGTCCGGCTTGGTGTCCTTGGTCACGGGGATGTGCCGGAACGGGACGCCGAAGCTGTCCGCGATCCGGCCCAGGTCGGGGTGGTTGGAGACGACGGCGACGACATCGAGGTTGAGTTCGCCGATGGAGTTGCGGAAGAGCAGGTCGTTGAGGCAGTGGGCGAACTTGCTGACCATGATGACCGTACGCAGGCGCCGCGCGGCGTCCGTCAGTTCCCAGGTCATGCCGAACCGGTCGGCCAGCGCCGCGACCTCCTGGCGGAGCGCGGGCAGGTCAAGCCCCGTGCCGTCGATGTGCGAGAACTCCACCCTCATGAAGAACAGGCCGCTGACCGCGCTGCCGAACTGCTGGCTCTGGATGATCGTGCACTTCTCCCGGACGAGAAGTTCGGTGACCGCGTGCACGATTCCCGGGGCGTCCGGGCAGGACAGCAGCAGTACGCCGCGCCGGGCGCGGGTGGGCGAGGTCATGACGCCTCCTGGAGGGAGCCGGGCAGGGACTGCCCGGGGTGGCTGGAACCGGTGCGGTGGGAGGCATCGGTGAGGGAGGTCCCGGTGACGGCGTTCCGCGCCGGGGGCGTCCGGGTGAGCGCGGAGGCGAGTCCTCGGGCGGCGAGCACCGTGTTGCGCATCAGCCAGACGTCGGTGACCGGGCCCACTCCTCCGGGCACGGGCGTGATGGCCCTCGCCCGGGGGGCGACGGAGGCGTGGTCGACGTCGCCGACCATGTGTACGCGTCCGTCGGGTCCCGTCCACGGGTTGATCCCGACGTCGATGACGATCGCCTGGTCACTGACGTGTTCCGCCTTGATCAGGCCCGCCTTGCCCGCCGCGACGATCAGTACGTCGGCCCACCGGGTGTGGCGGCCCAGGCCGGTGGTCCGGTCGGCCCACTCGTCGACGGACTGGACGGTGGCCTGCCGTTCGTACCCGAGTGAGATCGCGGGTTTGCCGACGTTGTTGGAGCGGCCGACGACGACGATCAGCGAGCGGTGGTAGAAGTCGGCGCGGTTCTCGCCGACCGAGTCAAGCCAGGTGTCCAGCAGATGGAAGACGGAGGCGGCGGTGGAGGGGACGAAGCGGGGGACGCCGAGCGCGAGCAGCCCGGCGTTCTCCGGGTGCACCGATTCGATGTCCTTGAGCGGGTCGATCGCGCGGAAGACGGTGGCCTCGTCGATGTGCGGGGGCAGGGGGCGCAGGACGAGGACGCCGGAGATCGCGGGGTCGTCGTTGAGCCGGCCGACCAGTGCGACGAGTTCGTCCTGAGGGGTGTCGGACGCCAGCCGGTGCGGCCGGTAGGGCACACCGACCTCCTCGGCGAGCCGGCGCAGGCGACGCTCGTAGGCGGCCGAACCGTAGGTGTCGCCGACGAGGATCGTGGCCAGTCCGATGGCGGGACCGTCCTCCCTCAGCCGGGACAGGTCGGCCAGCAGATCCGCTTTGAGCGCGCGGGCGCAGGCGCGTCCGTCGATCACCTGGGCAGTCATGGGCGGTGCGACTCCTCGACGATGGGTGCCCATGGGCGGGTCGGCGAGCGGTCCGGGGAGACACGACCGGCCCATGGGCGGAACAGGAACGCGGTACGACCGGGCGGGACACGCGGGACATGTGGGACATGCGGGGCCGGTACGACCGGGTAGGGCGCGTGAGTTCAGAAGAATAGAGTTGGCTATAGAGTTGGACATATCGGATATACCGGGTTGATGCGACCGGGTAGGACACCCGGGACCTGCCCGCCCACCCCGACGACGTTCAGGACAGCCGCGCCAGCCACGCCTGGCGCCACGCCTCGGTGCTGTCCAGGTCGTTGAAGGTAAAGACATGGAAGCCCGCGAGGCTGTTGGTGTCCTGGGCGAACGCCGGGGTCAGCTTCTCGATCAGCTTGTCCGGGCTGTAGCCGCCGGGCAGGAAGAAGCGCCACAGCATGTTCTGCTGCTTCTTAAGGAACCGTGCGGACTGTCCCAGTCCCAGGCCCGCCGACACCCGGATCAGCTTCTGGCGGCCGACCGCTCCGGGGATGCCGACCCGCACAGGGAGCCGTACGCCGCGCGCGTGCGCGGTGCGGGCCCAGCGGACGGTGGTGGCCGCGTCGAAGCAGAGCTGGGTGATGACATGGGTGGCGTACGGCGCCTTGGCCTCAAGGGCACGCTCGATCAGTTCGTCGCTGATCAGGCCGTGTCCCTCGGGGTAGCCGCCGATGCCGACGGAGGTGAAGTGGTGGCCGGTCTCGCGTATCCCGCGCAGCAGGGTCAGCGCGTCGGGGAAGGCACCGACCGGTTCGGCCGCGTCCCCGCCGACACAGAACACCTGGTCGACACCGCTGTCCCGCAGTTCGTGGACGATGTCCGTCAGATGGGACTGGTCGCGTACCAGCCGGGCCGCGAGGTGGGGCGCGACCTGGTAGCCCCGTCCGCTGAGCGCGGTGGTCAGGGCGATGGTCGGGCCGAGGCCCTTCGCCTCGGTCGTGGTCACCGTGAGCGCCACGTCCTGGGGGACATGGGCGAGCACCTTCTCCTCGGTGCTCTTGAACGGCAGGATCTCGTAGCTGGCGTTGCGCAGCGCGTGTGCCACGGCGGCCTTGGCGTGCCGGGGGGTGGTGTCCTTGGGGCGGCCCGTGGCCAACGTCATGTCATTGCTCCGGTGGTCGGTGCGGACGGACTGGACGTGGGGGGTACTGCCTCGGACTCCCGGCCGGGTCGGGCGGTCGGTCCTCGGCTGCCGGGGTCTCGGTCGATCCCGGACTCCGACGTGTCTACCACGGTAGGAAATCCGCCCCTGACCTGGGATCACACGGATGACCGGACCTGGCTTCGGCGAGCGTCGCGGCTCGGGCAGGACAAGTGACGTAGGCGCCGGTGCGGCGAGTACGGGGCCGGGCGAGCGGCGTCGTACGTCCGATCGCGCGCAGGACGGATGACGCTGTCCGGGATGGACAGACGTCGGGTGGGGGCTGTGCGTTGCGCCGATCCGCCGGCATCGGGGGCGGGGGCAGGATCAGGGGCCCGGAGTGAGGGTTCCGGGACCTCTCCCCAGCGAAGGCGGCCCCCGTGCGTCATGTCCCCGGCCCGTGGGGCCGCTTCGACGATCTGGTGACGGGCACCGCCCGTCTCTTCGGCCCCGGCCTGGTGGAACGGGAACTGGTCGCCCTGTACCCCGAGGACGTCCCCCAGGTGCTCGACACGGTCGAGCGGCTGGCGGCGGCCGGGAAGTGGGCCTTCGGTTTCGTCGCGTACGAGGCCGCGCCCGGACTCGATCCGGGGCTCGCCGTGCGGGAGCCGGTGGAGGGGCTGCCGCTGGCCTGGTTCGGGATCACCGGCGCGCCCCAGGAGGTGCCGGTGGTGGGGCAGGAGGCCGATCGGCCCCGCCGCGGTCCCGCGTCCCGTCCGGGGGCGTGGCGGCCGGAGTGGGAGGAAGCCGCTCCGCCCCACGATCCCGCGTCCCCTCCCGGGGCGTGGCGGCCGGAGTGGCAGGAAGCCGCTCCGCCCCACGGTCCCGCGTCCCCTCCCGGGGCGTGGCGGCCGGAGTGGGACGAGCGGGAACATGCCCGTGCCGTGCGGACGGTCCGCGACCATATCGCGGCGGGCGACACCTATCAGTGCAATCTCACGACCCGTCTGACCGGTCCGATCCAAGGGACGGCGGAGGGGTGGTACCGCGATCTGGCACCGGCCCAGCGCGGCGCGCACAACGCCCTGCTCGACATCGGCAGATTCGCGCTGGCCAGCGCGAGTCCCGAGCTGTTCTTCGACTGCCACGGTTCGGACCTCACCATGCGCCCGATGAAGGGCACCGCCGCCCGGGGCCGGACCACGGCGGAGGACGAGCGCGCGGTGGCACTCCTGCGCTCCAGCGCGAAGGAGCGGGCGGAGAATGTCATGATCGTCGATCTGGTCCGCAACGACCTCTCGCGCGTCGCCGTGCCCGGGACGGTGCGGGTGCCCCGGCTGCTCCACGCGGAACGCTACGAGACGGTCCATCAGCTCACCTCCGACGTCACCGCGCGGCTGCGTCCCGGGGTCGGTCTCACGGACGTCTTCCGGGCGCTGTTCCCGTGCGGTTCGGTCACCGGGGCGCCGAAGGCACGCACCATGCGGATCATCACCGAGGTCGAGGACAGCCCGCGCGGGGTGTACTGCGGCGCCATCGGGGTCGTCTCGCCCCCGGCGTTCGCGGGCGCCCCCTGTTCGGCGCGTTTCTCCGTGGCGATCCGCACCCTGGTCCTGGACCGGGAGCGGGGGACCGCCACGTACGGCACCGGCGGCGGGATCACCTGGGGTTCCGAAGCCCCGGCCGAGTACCGGGAGCTGCTGGCGAAGGCGCGGGTCCTTGAGGCGCGCCCACCGGACTTCGAGCTGGTCGAGACGCTCCGTCACCGGGCGGGGAGCGGGCCGCGCTCCCTCGACCGGCACTTGGCGCGTGCCGCGGACTCCGCCGCGTACTTCGGGTTCGCCTTCGACGGGACGACCGTGCGGGACACGGTGGCGAAGAGCCTCGACGGGGTGACGGACGACGCGCGGGTGCGGGTGCGGCTGTTCCGGGACGGTCAGGTGGCCGTGGAGGTCGATGTGCTGCCGCCGACGGATGCCGAGGACCGCCGTCCGGTCCGGCTCGCCCTGGACCCCGAGCCGGTGGACTCACGGAAGTGCTGGCCATGCCACTCGACCAGTCTGCGTGAGCCCTACACCGCGCGCCTGGCCCGGCATCCGGACGCCGACGAGGTGCTGCTGATCAATGAGCGCGGTGAACTCACCGGAGGCTGTACGGGCAATCTCGCCGTACGGCTCGACGGGACGTGGTGGACTCCACCGCTCGGCGACGGCTGTCTGCCGGGGATCGAACGCGGGCGGCTGGTGGAGTCGGGGCGGCTGCGTGAGCGGACGCTGCGCCCGGCCGACCTGCTCCGGGCGCAGGGCGCCCCGGCTCTGGCCGTGGTCAGCTCCCTGCGGGGCTGGCGGGCCGCCGAGTTCCGGCCGGCCTGACGGTCAGGCCGACAGGTCAGGCTGACGTGTCAGGCCGACAGGTCAGGCCGGGAGCCCACGCCGTGCGCCGATCTCGTACGCCCCAGCAGTGACACCACCCGTACGGCGTCGGCCGAGGCGGACACGTCGTGCACGCGCACCCCCCATGCCCCGGCCTGGGAGGCGAGCACGCTGGTCGCGAGGGTCGCCGGGTCCCGTTCCGGGGCGGGACGGGCGGGGCCGTCGCCGAAGAGGGCGTCGCCGAGGAAGCGTTTCCGGGAGGCACCCACGAGCAGGGGGAAGCCCAGGCGGATCAACGCGTCGAGGTGGGCGAGGAGTATCCAGTTCTGCTCGCCCCGCTTGGCGAAGCCGAGGCCGGGGTCGAGGATCAGCCGGTCGGGGCGGACCCCGGCCCGTACGGCGTCGTCCGCCCGCGCCAGCAGTTCGTCCGAGACCTCGCGGACCACGTCGCCGTAGACCGCCCCGGCGTACATGTCCCGGCTTGTGCCGCGTGAGTGGTTGAGCACCCAGGGCACTCCGGCGGCGGCCACGACCCGTGCCATCGCGGGGTCGGCCAGACCGCCGCTGACATCGTTGACCAGGACCGCCCCCGCGGCGAGCGCGGCCTCGGCGACCGCCGCGCGGGTGGTGTCGACACTGACCGGCACCCCGGCCTCGGTCAGTTCCCGTACGACCGGGAGGACGCGCCGCAGCTCGTCGGCGGCGGTCACTCGTCCGGCTCCCGGGCGGGTCGACTCACCGCCGACGTCCACGTAGTCGGCGCCCGCGGCGCGCAGGGACAGGCCGTGCGCCACCGCGGTGCTGGTCGTGGCGTACCGGCCGCCGTCGGAGAAGGAGTCCGGGGTGACATTGACGACGCCCATGACACGGCAGCGTTGATCGGTGGGAGCGGCGGGGGCCGGGTGTGCGGGCGCCCGCACCGGTCCGGGAGTGCTGACGGGCATCGTTGGACTTCCTGCGCGAGGTGGGTCGGCGGGCTGGTCAGCCCCGTCGTTCCGTCCGGTTGTCGAAGAGGGCGAGACCGGCCGCCGTGTTGGACGCGGGTACGTGGTACGCCGAGTGCACCTTGCGGACCTCGGCGTTCATCGCCCCCCGCATCACCAGCCACATGATCAGCTCGATGCCCTCGGAACCGGCCTGCCGGATGTAGTCCTCCCGGCTGAGCCCGGTCAGCCGCTCCGGGTCCTTCTCGATCGCGTCGAGGAACATGTGGTCGAAGTCCGGGTTGATGTAACCGGCGCGGGCGCCCGCGAGCTGGTGCGACATGCCTCCGGTGCCGAGAATGCCCACGGTCCGGGCACCGCCGTAGCTCGCAATCGCGCGTCCCAGGGCCTGACCCAGGGCGTAGCAGCGCGCGGCGGTCGGCTGCGGGTAGCGGATGACATTGACCATGATCGGGACGACCGGGCAGGGCCAGGCGTCGCCGGGTTCGGGTGTCCAGACCGACAGGGGCACGGTGAAGCCGTGGTCGACGTCCAGCTCGGAGAAGACCGTGAGGTCGAAGCCGTCGTCCATCAGGCTCTCCAGCAGATGGAAGGAGAACTCCGGGTCCCCGACCACGTCCGGTACGGGACGGCGGCCGAAGCCCTCGTCGGCGACCCGGTAGGTGTCCGCCGTGCCGATGGCGAAGGTGGGGGTCACATCGAGGTCGACGCCGTTGGCGTGGTCGTTGTAGACGAGGATCGCCACGTCCGGCGTGTGGTCCGCGAGCCACTCCCGGGCCGGGCGGTAGCCCTCGAACAGCGGGGCCCAGACCGGGTCCGCCGTCATGCCCCGGTCCATCGCCGCGCCGATCGACGGGACGTGCGACGTGCCCAGTCCCCAGATCACCTCAGACATCGGTACGTCCTCCCGCCAGCATCGCGGCCTTGAAGTCGGCCTCGGACATGCCGGTGAAGACACCGCCGAGGTACTGCATGGACAGCCCGTCCATCATGGCGAGCTTGTAGATGTAGAAAATGCTGCCGCCGAGGTCGAGCATCGCCGTCCAGTCCCTTCCGAGGACGGCGGCGGTCTGGTCGTCGGAGAGCGCGAAGGCCCGGCAGTACGCGGCTTCGTCGGCGCGGAACTCGGTGCGGGCGCTCTCGGTGCGCAGCGACATGAACAGCTTGTTCATATGGTGCCCGCGGCGGCTCGCCGGGCCGTCGAAGAGATAGGTCCCCGGCAGGTCCGGCCTGCTCTGGCTGCTCATATGGTGTGCTCCCGGGCCAGGGCCGCGCGTCGCGCCGCCAGCGGTCTGCCCCGAGGCTAGAACGCCGGGGGCCGCGGGCCATCGCGCAGTTGTCGCGACCGGCGGAGGACGGGCTGTCGCGGGCGGGGCGCGACAAATGACGTAGGGAGCGCGCGGGTCCGGGGCGGCGGCTCGGGTACGGGTGGTGGCGCGGGGCCGGGTGCCCGGGTGCTGGCTGACGCTCCGGCCGGGTGCCGTGCCGGGGTGTCGGGTGGCACAGGGGCCGGTCACCCGCATCTGGGATGACGCAAGGGCCGGTCACCCGCATCTGAGGTGGCGCAGGGGCCGGTCACCGGCATTTGAGGTGGCGCAGGCGCCGGTCACCGGCATCTGAGACGGCGCACGGGCCGATGGCCCCGGTATCAGGTGGCGCCCGCGCCCGACCCCCGCCCCCGGGACGGCACACAGGCCCCCTACGTCAAATGACCCGCCCCCACCGACCGTCCTGGCCGTCCCGCTCCCGCCATTCCTCGGTGCCGCCGCGCCGGGCGACTGCCTAGCGTCGAACATCGGAACAATCACGACTTCAGAACAGGTGACCCGATGAGCGCCAAAAGCCTTCAGGATGTGCTGGACCAGTCGGACAGCACCGTGGAACTGCTCCGGAACTCTCAGATCGGGGCCTATGTCTACCCGGTGGTACCGGCCGAGTTCACCAACTTCCGCCGTGAGGTGACCGCCTGGCAGAAGACGGCCGTGCTGTTCGATCAGTCGCACCACATGGTCAACCTGTGGGTGTCCGGCCCGGACGCGCTCAAGCTGTTCACCGACACCGGTATCAACAGCACCGCGAGGTTCCCGGTCGACTCCGCCAAGCAGTTCGTGCCGGTGTCCCCGGAGGGCGGGGTGATCGGCGACGGGATTCTCTTCCGGCTGGCGGAGGAGGAGTTCGTGTTCGTGGGGCGCGCCCCGGTCGCGAACTGGCTGACCTTCACGGCCGGTCGCGGCTACGACGTGGAGGTCCGCACCGACGACCGTTCCCCGTCCCGCCCGTACGGCAAGCTGGTCCGCCGTGACATCTGGCGCTTCCAGATCCAGGGCCCGCGCGCCTGGGAGGTCATCGAGAAGGTCAACGGCGGTCCCGTGGAGCAGGTCAAGTTCTTCCGGATGGGGCACCTCAATGTCGCCGGGGAGCGCGTCCGCACCCTGCGGCACGGCATGGCCGGAGCGCCCGGCCTGGAGATCTGGGGGCCGTACGAGACGTACGACAAGGTGCGTGACGCGATCCTGGAGGCGGGACGGGAGTTCGGTCTCGAGGCGGCCGGGGCGCGCGCCTACTCCTGCAACACGCTGGAGTCCGGCTGGATCCCGTCGCCGCTGCCCGCCATCTACACCTCGCCCGAGCTGCGGTCCTACCGAGAGTGGCTCGGCGCCGACAGCTACGAGGCTGTCAACGCGCTGGCCGGCAGCTATGTCTCCGGCGCCATCGAGGACTACTACCTGAACCCGTGGGAGCTGGGCTACGGCGGATTCGTCAAGTTCGACCATGACTTCGTGGGCCGCAGCGCCCTGGAGGCCCTGGACCCGAGCGCCCAGCGCCGCAAGGTCACCCTCGCCTGGAACACCGAGGACGTCTCCCGGCTGCTGGCCAACCCGGTGAGCACCGACGGCCCCCACTACCAGTTCTTCGACCTGCCCAACGCCAACTACGGCTCGTCGAACTACGACGCGGTGCTGGACGCCGACGGCAACAACGTCGGGCTGTCGCTGTTCACCGGCTACAGCGCCAACGAGCGCCAGGCGCTGTCGCTGGCCACGCTCAACCCCGATGTGCCGCTGGGCGCGGAGGTGCGTGTGATGTGGGGTGAGCCGGACGGTGGCTCGCGCAAGACCACGGTCCAGCCGCATGAGCAGTTCGCCGTCCGTGCCATCGTGAGTCCGACGCCGTACGCGGCGATGGCCCGTGAGACCTATCAGACGGGGTGGCGTACGTCCGCCTCCGTGTGAGACACATGAGGCGTCCCGCGACGCCGGTCCCCTCGCCCTCCCCGCGCGGACCGGCGTCGCCGCTCCGCGCGGGGAGAGTTCAGCTCTGCGGGGGCACGAGCCCTTGACGGACCGCGACCAGCGCGGCCTGGGTGCGTGAGGTGAGCTGGAGTTTGTGCAGGACGTTGCTGACATGGGTACGGGCGGTGCGCTCGCTGATGACCAGTTGATCGGCGATCTCCTGGTTGGAGCAGCCCCGCGCGACCAGGATCAGCACATCCCGCTCCCGGACGGTCAGCGCGCCGATGCCGGTCGGCGGTGACACGATCTCCCGGGTGAGCTGACGGGCCACGGCGGGGTCGAGGAACACCTCTCCTGAGGCCGCCGCCCGGATCGCGGCGACCACCTCCCCCGGTTCGGCGTCCTTGAGCAGATATCCCGAAGCTCCGCTGGCCAGCGCGGCATGCACACGCTCCAGCTCACCGAAGCTGGTCAGCACCACGACCTTCACACCGGGGTGGCGCCGGGTGATACGGGCCGTCGCCTCGACCCCGTCCACCTTCGGCATCATCAGGTCGATGAGGACGACGTCGGGGAGTTCACCGTGCACGTCCATGGCCGCCAGCCGGTCGAGGGCCTCCTGTCCGTTGGCGGCTTCCCCGGCGACGTGCATGTCGTCCACGACGTCGAGGTAGGCACGGATACCGCGGCGGACGACCACATGATCGTCCACGACGAGGACCCGGATTCCCGTACGGGGCGGGGCGGGTTCGGGCGGAGCGTTCACGGTGTCGGACCCCATGTCTCTTCCGCTGGCTGTGGTGGCTGTGGTGGCTGTGGTGTCCGTGGTGCCGCCGGCGCGTCGGCGCGCATCACGTCCGCGTCCTCGGACACCCGCCGGAGCTGCGTGGTCCCCATCGGGTGCCCCTGTCACCGAAAGGTGCGTTCTTCGACGTCAGAGCCTACTTACCTAGGGTTTCCGAGGGAACCCTGAAGTGGTCCGCGAGGTCATCCGCACCTGACCCTCGGGCCCAGGCGGGCGGCGGTGTCCTGTACACCATCGGGCTGTCGGCCCTACGGAGCAGTCCACACCAGGTCAGTCCGGTGCCTCAAAATGCGCCTTCCCCCGTTGCGGCCTTGTGGGCACTTCTCCTGCCCGAAGGGGTAGGGAGGACATCGGTGCCGTAGCCGTCGACCAGCGTGCGGTGGATCACCACGGCACCGGAACACCCTTCGGCCGGTACCCGGAAAACCGGCCAGTGCGCGGGGTCGAAGAGGATCTCGGACCTCGATCAACACGCCCGCAGCCTGCCATCCCCCAGTGACATGACCCGATCGGGGAGGGGAGTCGGATGGCCAATTACGCCACAGGCGGGGCGCCTTGGGACGGGGCGCGGACAACGACGTTCGGATGTGAGTCAGTCGATTGATTCGCGCCACTGCGCCAGCTAAGTGGAGAACTGGTCTCTTGTTAAATCCTATAGAGGATTGTAGTTTTCGGCATCCGCCCCCCTGCACTCCACTCGCCCCGACTCCGAGGGGACCGCTCCATGTACCCCGTGCTCACACTCTGCGGCTCACTGCGCGCGGATTCGCTCAACTCCCGTCTGCTGCGCTGCCTCCCCGCCCTCGCCCCGGCCGCTTTCTCCTGGCGCTCCTACGACGGACTAGGTGACCTGCCCCTCTACGACCAGGACCTGGACACCGACCACCCGCCCCCACCGGTCGCCCGCTTCCGCCGGGCCGTCGCCGACGCCCAGGGGCTGGTGATCGCCACCCCGGAGTTCAACCACTCCCTGCCCGGCGTACTGAAGAACGCGATCGACTGGGCCTCCCGCCCCAAGGCCGACCCCGCCCTCACCGGCAAGCCCATCGTGGTGCTCACCGCCACCCCGGCCCGCGCCCGGGGCTTTCGCGGGCTGGCCGACACCGCCGCGCTCCTCAACGAACTCGGCAACATCGTGGTCCCCCAGCCACAGGTCGTCGTCCACACCGCACACCGGGCATTGACCCTCGACGAGCTGGGTGAGCCCCGTCTGCTGGACCCGGACGCCGCCCGGTTGATCCGCGTCCAGCTCCATGTGCTCGGCGATCTGCTCGCCCAGGACTCCGCCGGTGCCCTCCTGCGCTCGATCCGCCACCACAGCGCCCGATGCGACGACCGTCCGGCCGTAGCCACACCCGCCACCGTCCCCACGCCCGCCTGATCCCGCCCTCTCCCCCCACCCGTAAGAGGTGACATGGATTCCCATGCGGCACTGGCACCGCAGCTGGCGCAGTACGAGAAGTTCGCCATGAGCGGGGTGCACTGGCTGCCCTATGTCATGTACTTCAACCAGCCCGGCTACCGCTCCCCCGTGCTCAACACCGATTCCCGGGGATTCCGGATCTCCCACGGCGCACAGGACACCTACGCGCTCGGCGACCGGCTGCCGGAGGGTCCGGTGAGCCTGCTGATGGGCGGTTCCTCGGCGTTCGGCTTCGGCGCCGGTTCCGATCGCACCACCCTCGCCTCCCTGCTCAGCCAGACATCCGGTACCCCCTGGCTCAATCTCGCGGCCCCGGCGTTCAATTCCACCCAGGAAGTCATCCTGTTCCTGCTGCACCGGCAGGAACTGCCCCGCGTTCAGGATGTCGTGATCTTCTCCGGACTCAACAACCTGGTCGTCTCGGCCCTTCCCGGAGCGGACCAGGGATACGGCCAGTTCTTCTTCTCGGGGGACTTCTACGGCGAGTTGAGCGGGGTCGCGGTGCAGCGGTCGTCCGTCGCCCATACCGCCGGGCCGCGCGGTGGACTGCGCCGTCTGCTGTCCCGTTCCGGACGCCGGACCGCTGCACCGGCGGAGCCGCCTCTCGACCGGCGGGTGAGCATCGCCGCCACCGCCCTGGGCCACGATCTGGACCGACTCCTGGACCTGCTGGCCCCGACCGGCGCCCGGGTGCGCTTCGCCCTCCAGCCCACCCTGCGCTGGAGCCGTAAGCCGCCCACCGCCGAGGAGACCCTGCTGACCAGCGAGGACGGCTCCGTCTGGTCGCGGATGTGGTCGGGATTCCGCCCCGCGCTCACCGAAGAGGCACATCAGCGGTACGCGGCCGAGGTCGCGCGGGTCTGCAAGGAACGCGGTGTCGACTTCCTCGACGTGAACACGGCACCCGGGCTGCACGCGGAACGGGACGCCTGGCTGTTCGTGGACCCGGTGCATCTCGGCGACCACGGGACCGCGGTGGTCGCCTCGCTGCTGAGCAGCGCGTTCGAACTCGGCCGGGACAGCGGCCCGCTGCCCGGCGCACAGAAGAAGGAGGGCACGACATGATCCGCAAGATCCTGGACTTCTTCCGTTTCCGCCGACGCCGCAGGCGCAAGAACGACGGGTCCATCTACCCCATGTTCTGAGCCGGAGAGTGAACCCCCGGAAAGAGATCACCGTGACGCAAGCCCCGGACACCGGGACGGCAGACCGTCTCCTCTACTTACGCGCCTTGGACCCGGAAGGCGCCCTGTCTCTCACCACGCTCGACACCCTCGCCCTGGACGACGCCCTCGGGCAGGCACCAGCATCCCCCGCGACCGCCTCCCCAGAGGAACTCGCCGACGAAGCCCGCCGCTGGGCGGTCGAGCGAACCGACCGCTTCCGCGGCGAACTCGGCGTGAAGGCCACCGCCGGTCCGGTCGTGCGGTGCCTCCTTCTCAACACCGCCCCTCTCGCCCTCGCGGCCGGTTCCTGGCTCCAGTGGATGTCCAGCGCCGCCAACGGCGACACCGGCCTCGCCCTGGAGGTCCTCGCCCTCTACGCCGATGACATCGGCGTCGGCTACCCCCGCGCCGACCGGGGCAGCGCCTACCGCGCGGCCCTCTCGCACCACCGGCTGCCACTGGACACCGACGGCGTCGGACTCACCTCCAGCGACCAGCTCCAGAACTTCAGCTTCCGGCTGCCCGCCCTGCTGCTGGCGATGAGCAGACAGCCCGACCGGTACTCCGCCGAGATCCTCGGCGCGGACCTGTTCCTGCGGGCCGTCGGGACACCTCCCCCGCTCGCCGTCCTGTCCCGGGCAGATCTCGGCCCCCTGACCGCCCAGGACATCGACCTGGGCTCGGCCCGCTCCGGCACCGGCCCCACCGCCCTGGAACGCTCCCTGGCCGCCGCCGCCCACTGCTCGCCCTCCGCCGCCGAAGCGCTGCACCTGGGCTTCAGGTGGGCGGCCCGCGAGTACCGCCGCTCGTGCGACCTGCTGCTGCGGGAGGCCGTCCTCGCCCACCACCCCGACTACGACATCTGGCGGCTGCTGTTCAGCCGCGCCCGGCAGGCCGCCGTGTACCACGGGCGCTACCGTCTCGACGGCCGTCCGCTCGCCGCGTGGTTCGCCGACATCGACGCCGGACCCGGCCCCTTCCTGGACGCCCTGGCCCGCAGCCCGCTGGTCCGGCCGGGCAACCCCGACCGCAGCCCGCTGATCCGGGGCCTGATCTCCGAGAACGGCCCGATGTTCCGGGTGTTCACCGAGGAGGAGATCGCCGCGATCCGCCGCTGGATCGCCCACCTCCCGACGAACCACAGCGACCGCAGCGACCGGGACGGAGCTGCCCAACCCCCAGCCAGCGACACCGACGGGCACGGAATCGCCCAACTCCCGACCAGCGACACCGACCGGCACACTCTGGACGACGTCCACCGGCACTGGTTCCGACACCTCCCCACCATCCCCGCCCCACGCCCACCCGTACCGCCCCGCACCCCGCACGCCTCCGCACCAGGCTCCACCCGGGAGGCGTACCGCAGGCTCCTCACCCGCGAGGACTCCCCCGCGATCCGCCGATACGCCCATGACTACGCCCGGCGCTGGCTGATCCGCAGCGAGTTCCGGCTGGAGGCGGCCCCCCACCAACTGCCCGGCCGCTGGGACCCGGAGCAGGGCCTGTCACCCTGGCTGCTCGCCGAACACGACCGGCACGGCGAGGAGTTCGACGAGGGGACCGGGAGTCAACCCGAGAACGCCTCCGGCCCGGAGTCCCCCGTGCCCACCCGGGACCAGCTCATCGCCTCCACCCTCCAGCTCGCCCCGCTCATCATGATCGACGGAGCCTGGCTCCAGGGCTTCACGGACTACCGGCTGGCCTCCTCCCCCGTCGGCCACCTCCTCTTCCAGACCTACTGGGACGAGCTGGGCAACGGCGAGCAGGAGCTGAACCACCCCCGCATCTACCGCGCGCTGCTCCGCCAGATGGGCCACGACCTGCCGCCCACCGCCTCCGCCGACTTCGCCGAGTGGCCCGGCTTCCACGACGAGTCCTTCGCCCTGCCCGTCTTCTGGCTGTGCGTGTCCCGCTTCCCCCGCACCTTCCAGCCCGAGATCCTCGGACTCAATCTGGCGATGGAGCTGTCCGGGGTGGGCGGCAGCTACCGCACGGCCCGGGTGGGGCTCAAGAAGTACGGCTTCAGCACCCAGTTCGTCGATCTGCACAACACCATCGACAACGTGGCCACCGGTCACTCCGCCTGGGCCGCCGAAGCCGTGGACGCCTTCATGGCACAGGTGCCGGGCGTCCTCGGACCCGGCGCCCAGGGCGCGCTGTGGCGCCGCGTCCGGATCGGCTACCGCTCGCTGAACTCCCCCCGCACGGTCGGCTCAGCCCTGTACGCCCGCGTCAAGGCGAGGCGCTCGCCGACCGTTCCCTCCCCGCTGGAAGGGGCTCACCCCCGATGATTCCCACGGTTCTCGGTATCTCCGCGTACTACCACGACAGCGCCGCCGCGCTGGTGCGTGGGGGTGACATCGTCGCCGCGGCCCAGGAGGAGCGGTTCAGCCGGCGCCGTCACGACCCGGCGTTCCCCCACCATGCGGTGACGTACTGCCTGGAGGAGGCCGATGCCACCCTCCGCGACCTGGACGCCGTCGCCTACTACGAGCGGCCCGCGCTGAAGTTCCGCCGGGTGCTGGCCACCTACGCGGCCACCGCCCCGCGCGGCTGGCGGTCCTTCCGGGACGTACTCCCCCAGTGGCTGGCGTGGAAGGCCCGCACCGAGTCCACCGTACGGCGGCGGCTCGCGGACCTCGGGCAGGGGGCGCCCCCGCCGGTGGTGAGCTACGGCCACCATGAGACACATGCGGCGTCCGCGTTCCTGCCGAGCCCCTATGAGTCGGCGGCGGTGCTGACGGTCGACGGGGTGGGCGAGTGGACGACCACCTCCCTCTGGCACGGTACCGGTGACCAGGTGCGGCCCGTCGCCGGACTCCGCTTCCCGCACTCCCTGGGGCTGCTCTACTCCGCGTTCACCTACTTCTGCGGGTTCAAGGTGGACTCCGGCGAGTACAAGGTGATGGGCCTGGCACCGTACGGCCGTCCCCGCTACGCGGAACTCATCAAGGAGCGGCTGGTCGACATCCGGGACGACGGCTCGTTCCGGCTGGACACCGACCACTTCGAGTTCCTCTACGGCCAGGTGATGACCGGCCGCGCCTTCGAGGAGCTGTTCGGCGGGCCCCGGCGGCTGCCCGAAGGGCCGCTGACGGAGCGGGAGTTCGACCTCGCGGCGTCCGTGCAGGCGGTGACCGAGGAGATCATGCTGAAGCTGGCCGCGACCGCCCGCGCCTGGACCGGCGAGTCCCGGCTGTGTCTGGCCGGGGGCGTCGCCCTGAACTGCGTGGCCAACGGCAGGATCGTGGAGCGGGGCCTGTTCGACGAGGTGTGGGTGCAGCCCGCCGCCGGGGACGCCGGAGGAGCGCTGGGCGCGGCGCTGCTCGCGGCCCGCCACGACGGCTCCCGCGCCCATGTGCCGCACGGCGGTGACGCGATGAAGGGCGCCCGGCTCGGCCCCGGTTACGACGAGCGGACGATCCGCCGCTTCCTGGACCGGCACGGCTATCCGTACCGGGTGCTGCGTGGCCCGGAACTGACCCGGGCGGTCGCCGAGCGGCTGGCCGAGGGGAAGGTGGTCGGCTGGTTCTCCGGGCGGATGGAGTTCGGGCCGCGTGCGCTGGGCTCCCGGTCCATCCTGGGCGACGCCCGCAGCCCGGACATGCAGTCCACCATGAACCTCAAGATCAAGTTCCGTGAGTCGTTCCGGCCGTTCGCGCCGATCGTGCTGGCCGAGGACGCGGAGCAGTACTTCGATCTGAGGCAGCCGAGCCCCTACATGCTGATCGTCGGGCAGGTCGCCGAGCGGCAGCGCACCGGGGACGCCGCTGCGGCTTCAGGTGCGCTGACGGTGTCCGAGCGGCTGCGTTCGGTCTCCAGCGCCATCCCCGCCGTCACCCATGTCGACCACTCGGCGCGCATCCAGACCGTCGACAAGGAGCGCGACCCCGTACTGCACCGGCTGCTGGGCGACTTCCGGGACCTGACCGGCTGTTCGGTGCTGGTCAACACCTCCTTCAACGTGCGCGGCGAACCCATCGTGGCCAGCCCCGCCGACGCCTACCGCTGCTTCATGCGCACCGACATCGATCTGCTCGCCCTCGGTGACTTCCTGCTCGACCGCACCGAGCAGCCCGCCTGGCGCGAGGAGGGCGACTGGCGCGACGAGATCCCCCTCGACTGACCCGGTCGCCGCACGAAAGGAACACGAAAGGAACACGAAAGGAAGGGGAACCCTCATGAGGTTCGTCCGCGACACCGCCGTGACGGCGGCCCTGTTCGTCCTCTACACCCTGGTCTTCGTCCCCCTCGGCCTGTTCGCCCGCTGGGTGCGTGACCCCCTGGAGCGCCGTCCTTCCACGCGCCGCGCCTCCTACTGGCATCCGCTCGACCCCGCCCGCCCCGTCCCCGCCGCCGACCGTCCGAGGAGCGCCCGGTGACCCAGCAGACCACGGCCCGCCCCCTGCCCACCGCCGCCGACACCCAGCACATGGCACAGCTCCTCGCCGGTTTCCAGCAGTCCCAGGCCCTGTACGCCTTCGGGGAACTGGGGCTGGCCAACGCGCTGTTGGCCGGTCCCCTCCCGGTCACCACGCTCGCCGCCGCCACCGGCACCGACCCGGACGCCCTGACCCGGCTGCTGCGCTTCCTGTCCGTGCTGGACGTGGTCTCCTACGGCGACGACGAGGTGTTCGCGCTGACCCCGCTGGGCGCGACCCTGGCCGACGGTCCTGGCTCGGTACGGTCACTGGCCCGCTTCTGGACGGACACGCACTACCTGCCGTTCAGCGATCTGGTCAGCACGGTCCGCACCGGCGTCCCCGCGTTCCGGACACACACCGGGCAGACGTTCGGCGCGTGGCTGGACGACCATCCCGAGCACATGGCGAGCCTCATCGGCGCGATGAGCGATGTCGCCCTGTCCATCAAGGTCGATCTGCTCCAGGGGTACGCCCTGCCGCCCGGCCGGATCGTCGCGGACATCGGCGGCGCCGACGGCACGATCCTCGCCCACCTGCTCGGCCCGGGGACGGAACGCCGGGGCATCGTCATGGACGTGCCGTCCGCCGTCGCCCCGGCGACGCGGCGCCTGACCGAACTCGGGCTGAGCGGCAGGGTCGTGGCGGTCGGCGGGGACTTCTTCGAGGCGGTCCCGGCCGCCGACGTCTATCTGCTGTCGACGGTGCTGCACGACTGGGACGACGACCAGTGCGCCACGCTCCTCGCCAACATCGCCAGGGCCGCGGCGCCCCGGGCCCATCTGGTGGTCGTGGAGGCGGTCCTGCCGGACACCGACGCGTCCCACCCCGCCAAGTACAACGACCTGACGATGCTGGGCGTGGGCACGGGCCGGGAACGCAGCGGCCAGGAGTACGGCCGTCTGTTCACCGCGGCGGGCTTCACCCTGGTACGCCAGATCCCGGGCCCGTCGTACAACCCGTTCTCGATCCTGGAGGCACGGTTGGCGAGGTGAGCGGGGGTGAGCGCGCGGATGCGCCCCTACCGGCGTGAACGCCGACCGCCGTCCTGGACGGGGCGGGCGGCGGGCGGCGGCGGCCGTGCGCGATCCTTCGTGTCATGGAGCGCGGAGCGAACAGCGGCGGGTGGGACCATGGCTCCCTCGAGCAGGTCCGGGAGTGGGCCGATCGCGAGGGTGTCGGTGTCCAGGAGATGGAGCACATCCGTGAGGTCACGCTGTCCCGTGCCGCGGACGGCCGTCTCCCCGCCAAGCTGTCACTCCAGGTCAACGCCCGGACGCACGGCGACGGCCCATGGGACCGGGCCCGTGAGCTGAGTGTCCGATGGCAGGACCGGTCGATCGAGCAGATCGGCCTCCTGCGCCGGGCCAAGAACATCACCGCGCCGCTTGAGCGGCTCCGGCACCACCTGCCCCCTGGGCCGCTCCACGACCTGGCCCTGGAGTGGCTGGCTGTCCGGCGTCACATGCCGTGACGGGCGCCCGGCACACAGACGGCCGACGCGGCACTGACCCGGCGCCCGCCTCGAAGCCCGGTACGGAGCACTCAGCCCCCGGCACTCGGCACTCGGTGCTCAGCCCTGAGCCCTCAGCACTCAGCACTCAGCACTCAGCACTCACCACTCACCACTCACCACTCACCACTCACCACTCACCACTCAGTGTGAGCCGCTCCACGGCGCGGGGACGAAGGTCCAGGTGACCTCGGCGGAGCCGCTGCCCGTGTTGCTCCAGGTGTGGGGTTCGCGGCCGGAGAAGGTCAGGGTGTCACCGGCGGTGAGGGTCTCGTCGTGGTCGGTGAAGCGGACCGTGACCTCGCCGCTGATCACATGGAGGACTTCGACGTCACAGTTGATGGTGTAGAGGTCGGCACCGCCGTGGGCGCCGGGGTCGAGCCGGGAGCGCAGGATCTGGATCTTCGACTGGGCGCGGGGAGTGACCATGCGGTCCTCGACGCCCTGTCCGCCCATATTGAGCCGGGGTGCCGCCTGGAGGCGGATCACCTCGGTGTCGGCGCCTTCGAAGAGCGAGCCGACCGGCAGGGACAGCACCTGACAGAGAGTGACCAGCGTACTGACGCTCGGTGAGGTCTCGTCGCGCTCGACCCGGCTGAGGAACCCCCTGGTCAGCCCCGTGGCGGCGGCGACCTGCTCGATGGTGAGCCCCTGCGCCTTACGGCTGGCCCGCAGCCGGGCCCCGACGCGGACCGGATCGGTGGACGGCGTCGGGTGCAGCGCTTTCATCGACTTCCTCGCATCACTCGTTCGGCGTGCGGACAGCCCTTGACAGGGGGGTCACTCTGCGCAAACACTACCCGGAATGAAAGTTGTCTAATACGCATTCTTTGTTGTGTATAGGTAACTTCCCTCCTGGAACAGATCCCGAGGTTCCGACAGACCCCCCACCGGCACGAGACACCCACTCGGCCACGAAGCACGACCCACCGCCGGTGCCCGAGCCCCGGCTCCACGAACGACAAGGGGAAAGGCCATGACCTCCTCGGAGACCGCGACCCAGCGGGACTCGGCGATCGAGCAGCACTCCATCGACTATGTGCCCGCCGCCGAGCGGCACGGCAAGGTCTGGCACCAGGGGCCGTTCTGGTTCACCGGCAACTTCGTGCTGCCCACCATGGTCGCCGGATTCGTCGGCTCGTCCATGGGACTCAGCATCGGCTACAGCGTGCTCGCCATCGTGCTGGGCGTCGTGGCGGGCACGTTCTTCATGGCCTTCCATGCCAACCAGGGCCCCAGGATGGGCCTGCCGCAGATGATCCAGTCCCGCGCCCAGTTCGGCAGCCGCGGCTCCACCGTGCCGTTCGCCGCGACCGTCTTCGTGTACGTGGGATTCCTGGTCTTCGACACGGTCCTCGCCGAACAGGGCCTCGGGCTGCTGCTGCCGGACGGCAAGCTGTTCTGGTACCCGGTGCTGATCGCGCTGTCCATCGTCATCGCGGTCGTCGGCCATGACCTGCTGCACTTCGTCCAGCGCTGGCTGACGTATCTGCTGGTCGTCGTCTTCGCGATCCTGACGGTCGTCGCCATCGTGCACTTCGGGTCCAACCCGGTCCCGGCCGACGTACCGGCCGCCACCGCGGGCTGGGACACCACGGCCTTCCTGGTGCAGTTCTCCCTCGCCGCGGGCTACAACATCAGCTACGCGGTCTATGTCTCCGACTACACCCGCTACCTGCCCGCCAATGTGTCCGCCAAGGGCCTGATCGGCGCGGTCTACTCGGGTGCCGGGTTCTCCGCCGTCTGGCTGATGTCACTGGGCGCGATCCTCGCCGGGTACCTGCCCGACCCGGACCCCATCCTGGCCCTGCGCCACGTCGGTGACCTGCTCTTCCCCGGCTTCGGCCTGATCGTCGTGATGACGTCGGTGCTCGCCCTGATCTCCATCATGGGAGTCAACGCGTACGGCGCCATGCTCACCGGCGCCAGCGCCCTGGACGGCTTCCGCAAGGTGCGTCCCACGGTGCGGCTGCGTGTCACCGGGCTCATCGTGGTCGGCCTGGTGTCCCTGGTGGTCGCCCTGCTGATCCCGGACGACTACATCGGCAGCTTCAACAACTTCGTCCTGATGATGCTGTACTTCCTGGTCCCGTGGACCGCGGTCAACCTGGTCGACTTCTACTGGGTGCGGCGCGGCAAGTACGCCATCGCCGAGATCCTCAAGCCCGACGGCATCTACGGACGCTGGGCGTGGCGCGGCATCACCGCCTATGTCGTCGGGTTCGCCGCGATGATCCCCTTCTTCTCCACCAGCTTCTACACCGGCCCGGTGGCCGACGCTCTCGGCGGCGCCGACTTCTCCTTCGCCGTCGGTCTGATCGTGTCCGGCGTGCTGTACCTGCTGCTGTCCCGCAATCTGGACCGTGCGGCCGAGGCTGCCGCCCGCGAGGCGAGCGAAGCCGAACTGGAGGGAGCCGGCCGATGACCCAGTCACCCACCCGTCCCGGAAACACCGAGGTCACGGTCGCGGTGTGCCAGATCGCGCCCCGCGTCGGCGACCCCGGCGGCAACCAGTTGCGCATCCGCGCGGCCGTCGAGACGGCGGCCGGGCGCGGCGCCCAGATCGTGGTCCTGCCGGAGCTGTCGAACAGCGGATACGTCTTCAGTGGCCCCGACGAACTGCGTGCCTCGGCGGAGCCGCTCGACGGACCCACTCTCAGGGAATGGAAGGCGCTCGCCGCCCGCCACCGTCTGGTGATCACCGGCGGCTTCGCCGAACTCGGCGAGGACGGCCGGGTCCACAACTCCGCCGCCCTCGTCGACCCGACGGGCCTGCGCGCCACGTACCGCAAGGCCCACCTGTGGAACCTGGAGAAGACCTACGGCTTCATCCCCGGCGAGGCACCACCGCCGGTCGTGGACACGGTGTACGGCCGGATCGGGCTCATGGTCTGCTACGACCTCGAATTCCCCGAGTGGGTACGGCTGGCGGCCCTTGAGGGGGCGCAGTTGCTGTGCGGCCCCGTGAACTGGCCGTTGTACCCGCGCCCGGACGGCGAGCGCCCCGGCGAGATCGTCCGGGTCCAGGCCGACGCCGCCGTCAACCGGATGTATGTCGCCGTCGCCGACCGGACCGGC
Source organism: Streptomyces sp. NPDC048290 (assembly GCF_040652095.1). NCBI lineage: Bacteria > Bacillati > Actinomycetota > Actinomycetes > Kitasatosporales > Streptomycetaceae > Streptomyces > Streptomyces sp. NPDC048290. The sequence goes on along the minus strand of NZ_JBEZLM010000011.1, from coordinate 269,598 downwards.
ACCGAGCGCGGCCAGGACTGGCTGGGCGGCAGCGTGGTCGTCGACGCCGACGGCTACCCCGTGACGTCTCTCAGCCTGGGCCAGGAGGCGATCCTCACCGCCACCATCGATCTCGCGGTCGCCCGTGACAAGGCCATCAGCGAACGCAACGACGTCCATGGCGACCGCCGCCCCGCCCTGTACACCCCCGCCCCTGAGGAACGGTCATGAGCGTCACCAATGTCGCCATCGTGCAGCAGCCGCCCGCCCTGCTCGACCTGGAGGAGTCGGTGCGCCGCGCCACCGCGCACATCACCGCGGCGGGCGCGGCGGGCGCCGACCTGGTGGTGTTCCCGGAGACCTGGCTGACCTGCTATCCGGCCTGGGTGTTCGGGCTCGCGGGGTGGCGTGACGCCACCGCTCGGCACTGGCACGCCCGTCTCCTGGAGCAGAGCCCCGTCCTGGACCCCGGGGGCGACGACGCTCTCGCTCCGCTCAGGGCCGCCGCCCGGGAACACGCCGTCACCGTCGTGCTCGGTCTCAACGAGCGCGCCGCACCCACCTCCGGCACGCTCTACAACACGCTCCTCACCATCGGCCCCGACGGCTCCACGCTCAACACCCATCGCAAACTGACCCCGACCCACACCGAGCGCATCGTCTGGGCGGCCGGGGACGGGGCGGGCCTCAGGGCCGTCGACACTCCCGCCGGGCGCATCGGCTCCCTCATCTGCTGGGAGCACTTCCACCCCCTGGCCCGTCACGCGCTGCACGCGCAGCACGAGGAGATCCATGTGGCGGCCTGGCCGGACATCCCGGAGTCCCACCTGCTCGCCGCCCGCTCGTACGCGCTGGAGGGCCGCTGCTTCGTGGTGTCGGCGGGGCTGATCCTGTCCACCGACGATGTCCCCGCCGACCTCCTGGCCGCCTATCGGACGGGCGTCGGGCCCGACGCGCCCGAGCACGGTCTGCTCTTCGACGGCGGCTCCAGCGTCGCGGGCCCCGACGGCACCTGGGTCGTGGAACCGGTGCGGGACGAGGCCCGCATCATCACCGCCACGCTCGACACGACCCGCCGCTACGAGGAGACCCTCGACCTCGATGTGGCCGGGCACTACGGGCGTCCCGACATCTTCACCCTCACCGTCGACCGCACCCGCCGCGACAGCGGGGTCCATCTCGACTGAGGCGACACGCGCCGGCCATCAGGTACGCCGCCCCCTAACGGCCGGGTCTACTTCAGATGTCGGGCGAAGAACCGGGCGGCGTCCTGTCCCGCGAACCGCGGGACACCGGCGTGCCCGCCCATGTTGGCGTGCAGGGACTTCTCCTTCGACCCGAAGGCGTCGAAGAGGTCCAGGGCCGCCTGCCGGTCGTTGCCCTCGTCGTCCCACTGCAACAGGACATGCAGCGGGATGGTGACCCGGCGGGCCTCCTCCACCACGGCACGGGGCACGAAGCTCCCGGCGAACAGGGCGGCGGCCACGATGCGCGGCTCGACCGCTGCCAGCCGGACCCCGAGGGAGATCACTCCCCCCGAGTAGCCGACGGGTCCGCCGATCCCGGGCAGCGACAGCAGGGCGTCCAGGGCCGCCCGCCACTCCGGGGCCGCCTTGTCGACCAGCGGCAGGACGAGGGCGTCGATGAGTGGGTCGCCGACCGGCTCACCGGCCTCCATGACCCGGCGCAGTTCGGCGCGGGCCTGTTCGGCGGCGGGCCGGCGAGGGCGGTCACCGCTGCCGGGAAGCTCGATGGTGGCCGCGGCGAAGCCGTCCGCCACGGCCTGCCGGGCCCGCCCCGCCAACCGGGGATACATCGCGCCCAGCCCCAGCGGAGGGTGGCCCAGCAGGATCAGCGGCACCGGTGCGGACGCGGAGGCGGAGACCGGCGTCCACAGGATGCCGGGGATCTCGCCGAGGGTGAAGGACCGCTCGACGACACCGTCGTCGAGACACCGCTCAGAAGTGAGGTACATGGTCGTGCCTTTCGGGAGTGCGCTCGTACGGCGCTCCCGGGCGACCTACCGCCCGACCGTGACCCCGGAGGGGAGCACCCCTGTCGATGTCGCGTTCACGGGCACCACCTCCTCAGTCTCACGCACGGCCCCGGCAACGTAACAGCGGTCACCGCGGCCCGGCAAAGGGTTATCTCACCCCGGGGCGACGGCCTTGCGTCCGGGGTTCGCCGGGTCGAGGGTGAAGATCGTGCCGTCCGGGGTCGACAGGACCAGAGCGCCACGGTTGAACCACACCACCGGCAGCAGCCCGCTGTTGCCGAGCACCTGGGCGCGGGCCGACGACTCCCACAGGGCTGTGCCCCGGCGCGCGTCCAGCGCGACCACCCGGCCGGTGGCGCCCGCCAGGTACAGCGTGCGCCCGCTCGCGTCCACCGACACCTGACCCGGTGTCTCCAGGGTGGTGTGGCTGCTCCACAGCCGCTCCCCCGTCGTCGGGGAGAAAGCGGTGACCAGACCGCTGGAGGTGGCCAGGTAGAGCGTGCCGCGGGCCAGCGTGGCGACGCCCCCGCGATAGCGCTCCGGCAGCTTCGTCACCGTGCGCTTGCCGCTCTCCGGATCGACCCGGACGACCCGGGTGTAGATCAGGTCGGGGCTGTTGTTGGCGGCCTCGTCGTCGGTCTCCAGGAAGAGCAGTTGTCCGGACAGCGCGCCCACGAAGCTGCCGGGCTGGGCGGGCGATTCCAGGGTGCGCACCGGCCCACCGGCCGGGTCGACGAGATAGATCGTGTTGGCGTTCGAGCCGACCGCCTGATCGTCGCAGGTCACGTAGGCGGTGTCGCCCGTCGCGAGCGGGATGCAGAACCAGCCCGGGGGCACCGGCACGGTCGTCCGCACACCACCGTCCGCCGCGGAACGGACGGTGACGGCGCCGCCGTCGTCCTCCTGCGTCAGGACCACCCCGTCGGCATAGGCCGCGCCCATGCTCTCGGTGCTCACCGGGCGGGACCAGACCTTCGCGCCGCTCTCGTGGTCGAGCGCCAGCACGGACTGGGTCTCTCCCATCCCGGTGTCGTTGGTGATGGTCAACTGGACCAGGACACGGCCCTCGTGCACCCCGAGGACGGTGGTGATGAAGCGGTCGGCCGCCACGCCGGGAGGTGCGATGCCGGACCGCCACAGGGTCCGGCCGGTGGTGGCGTCGACCCGGGTCGGCAGGAGCGCGGAGCCGGCGCAGTACACGGCCGCACCGTTCGACACACAGCTGGGCGAGGTGTCGCCCTCGTAGCCCGGCGCCTTCGCCACCCCCTGTTCGGCGGTGGCGGACACGGTCGTCTGCCAGGGCTTCCAGCCGGTGGGCAGTGTGCCCCAGCGCGACTCCGCGGCCCCCGCCGAGCCGCCGGTACGGGCCTCGCTCTCACCGTCCCCCGGACCGAGCAGGAGATAGCCGGTCACGGTGAACGCCGTCGCCGCAGCCGCGGCCCCCAGCAACCACGGGGTACGACGGCGTGGGCGGCGGTCGGGAACGGGCGCGGTGGACACATCGGGGGGCGGGGCGGCGGGCAGCCGAAGCGTCACGGTCTGCGTCTCGCTGGACGACGGCTCCGGCAGGACCTCCGCGAACTCCTGCGCCAGGACGTCGAGGACGGGCCGGTCGGCGGGGTCCTTGGCCAGACAGCGGGTCAGTACCGCGCGCAGCGGGCCGGTCACCCCGTCCAGTACGGGTTCGTTGTGGACCACCCGGTAGCCGGTGAGGTAGGGGCTGTCGGCGTCGAAGGGGCCGCGTCCGGTGACGCAGTAGACCAGCAGCGCGCCGAGCGAGAACACATCGGAGGCGGGGCCGACGGTACGGGCGTCCGTGAACTGCTCCGGGGACATGAACGGCGGGGTGCCGACCATCTGCCCGGTCTCGGTGAGGGTGTTGTGGTTCTCGGCGGCCCGGGAGATGCCGAAGTCGATCACACGAGGGCCGTCCTCGGCGATCAGCACGTTGGCCGGTTTCAGATCCCGGTGCACGACCCCGGCCCGGTGGATGTCCCGCAGGGCCTCCACCAGACCGAGCGCCAAGGGGCGCAGTTCGGTGAGGCGGAGCGCCCCGTGCGTCCGGATGCGGGCGGCGAGGGATTCACCGGGCACGTACTGGGTGGCCATCCAGGGCGTCGCGGCGTCCGGGTCGGCGTCCAGCACCGGGGCGGTGAAGGCTCCGCTGACCCGGCGGGCGGCCTCGATCTCCTGCCGGAACCGGGCCCGGAAGACGGGGTCGGCGGCGTACCGGGCGTGCACCACCTTCACGGCGACCTCACGGCCGGACCGCGACCGGCCCCGGTAGACCATGCCCATGCCGCCCGCGCCGAGCCGGTCGGCCAGCCGGTAGCCACCGAGCGACTTCGGGTCGTCCTTCTGCAGCGGCACGCCCAGACTTCCCTTCGTCGACCTGCGGTTCGCCGCGCCAGCATACGGAACACGGACCCGGGCGTGCCGACGGCGGGTCCGGACACCGCTCATACGGCGAGTGACGCGCACGGCATCGCGTGCTTCAGCTCGCCTTGCGCGGCGGCGGGACGGCCCGGAGCAGTTCCCACAGGGGGCGCGAACCGGCGGCCCAGACGGCGAGCGTCTGACGGTCGACCACATGGAGACGCTGCTGCCTGGCGAAGTCCACGGCGGGTGTGGTGACCCGTCCGTTGGTCACGATGACCGCGACATCGGCGCCGTGGACCGGGCGGGCGGTCCCGTTGAGCACCTGGAGGTCGGGGGTGCCGACGGCGCTCCCGGAGAGACCGTCGCGCCGGTGTTTGCACTGGATGACCCACCGCCGCCCATAGGGGTCGGTGGCCTTCACGTCGGCGCCCAGGTCGCCGCCGCCCCCGACGCGGAGTGCGTCCGGGCAGCCGTCGCGGCGCATCAGGTCGCGGACCGCGTCTTCGAAGCGGGAGTGGTGCAGGGCGTCCAACTGGGCCAGGTCGTAGCGCAGTCCCCGCGCGCGCACCGCTTCCCAGCGCGCCCGCTGCCGGGCGCGGGCCAGCCAGCCTCCACCGGCCAGCGCGGTGAGCACACCGACGAGCACGAGAACCCACCAGTGCGCCAGCAGCCACTCGACCACCGCGGCCACCACGACGACGGCGAGAACGGCGGCCACCACGAGGCCGATCAGCCGGTCGTCCGCGCGAGGTCGCCGCCTGCCCGGCCTACGGGTGCGCCGCCGGGCCACCGGGCGCCGGCCTCTGCGGCTGCGGGGGCTCACCGGCTGGCCTGCGTGATGCCGTCGGCGAGCTGGCTCACGACGCCCAGGATGCTCTGGCCGAACGCGGTGGGGGCGAGCAGGACGCCCAGCACCAGGACGATGGCCACGGTCAGTTTCTCGTCCTTGCGGCTCCGGGCCTCCGTACGCCGCCGCAGCCGCAGAATCACGATGAGTGCGAGCAGCACCGCCATGTTGATGGTCAGCAACCGTCCAGACCTCCCCCACCAGGCATCAGCAAGAGCACACGGGACGGCGGCAGTCCGCCTCGCCCCGCTTCTCTGTGTAGCGGGCACCCGGTGAGGGAGGAGGGCGGTTCGGCGACGAATGGCATGAAGCCGTCGGACCTGGCCGAATACCGCGGCGATCACCTATCGCACGTCGAGCCACACGACGACACGGCGATGGCGCGAACCGACCCCGAGCATTCCGGCCAGCCCGGCGACCTTCCACTGGCCGACAGAGCCGTCTCCCCTGACCAAGCAGACTGCCTCGGCACCGCCGTCAACGACGGTCATCCGCGCTCAAGCACACCTTCGGGTGACCGATCGCCACTCCCGGCGGCGCGCGCCCCGTTGTGCGGCAGAGCGAGGGGGCGCACTGAGGGGGAGCGTTCGGGCAGGCGGTCCAGCCGTACGGGCAGGGGTTCCGCGGCTCCGGCATGTCCCGCTCCCTGGTCCTCGCACCGGTCTTCTCCCTTCTCACCGCTGCCCTTCACGCGGGGCGGCTTGATCATTTCCATGCCGTGCGCGGTGCCACCATCGCCTTCCGTGCCTTCGCGCCAGGCGTCCGCACACGGGATGTCCTCACGGTGGTTGCCGAGTTCCGTCCGGCCTCCACCCCCCTGAGAGTCCCGGCCTGGAACGACGGCTCCCCCAGGGTCCCGCGCCGGACCCGGGGAGCCGGCCGGTCAACCACCCCGCGCTCTCCGCGCCGGGCCCAAGCGAGAGGAAACCTCCTATGCGTTCGCCCGCCACATCCATCCGACCCCGGAAGCGACCGGGCCGCCGATTCCTGACGCTGGCCGCGTCCTGCGGCTTGTTCATGACCTCGCTGACCGCCATGGCCCCGGCCGCGCCCGCGGCCCAGGCCGCCGTCGAGGCGCCGCTCGCCTATGTGACCAACTACAGCGACGACACCATCTCGGCGATCGACACCGCCACCCAGACCGTCACCGCCACCTTCCCGGTCGGCGACGGCCCCAAGGGCGTGGCGGCCACCCCCGACGGAGCCCGCCTCTACGTGAGCAACGGGAACACCAACTCGGTCGGCGTCGTCGACACCGGCACGCGCACGGTCACCGCCACCATTCCGGTCCCGGACGGCCCCAACGGCATCGCCGTGTCGCCCCGCCAGAACCGCGCCTACGTCGTCAGCAGCGCCACCAGCCAGCTGTCCGTGATCGACACCGCGACCAACACCGTGACCGCCACCATCGCCGTCGGGAGCGCCCCACAGGAGGTCGCCGTCTCCCCGGACGGCAGCCGCGCCTATGTCACCAACTACAACGACCGCTCCGTGTCCGTGATCGACACCGCGACGAACACCGTCTCAGCCACCATCAACGTCCGCGGATTCGCCCAGGGCGTCGCCTTCACCCCCGACGGCACCCGCGCCTATGTCACCCGCCCCTTCTCCAACTCGGTCGGGGTCATCAACACGGCCACCAACGCCGTGATCGCCTCCATCCCCCTCTCCGACCGGCCCTACGGAGTCGCCGCCTCCCCCGACGGCGCGCACGTCTACGTCTCCCGGAGCTACGGCGCCACCGTCGCCACGATCGACACCGCGACCAACACCGTGACCACGACCACCGCGTCCGGGGACACCCCGACGGAGGTCGCGGTGACCCCGGACGGCGGTCACGTCTACGCCGCCAACGGCAACTCCGCCACCGTCTCCGTGATCGACACGGCCACCCACACCACCACCGGCATCCCCGTGGGCAAGACCCCCGCCGACATCGCGATCGCCGAACGCCCCACCTCCGACCTCGGCGTGGAACTCACCGCCACGCCCCGACCCGATCTGCTCAACGGCCGTATCGACTACACCGTGACCCTCACCAACCACGGCCCCCGCGCCCTGGCCTCGGCCACCGTCACCGTGAACCTGCCCAGCTCGGCGGGTCCGACCAGCCCCGACTGCGCCCTCACCACCGGCAAGGCCACCTGCACCGCCGCCGACCTCGCTCCAGGCGCCAGCACCACCCGCCACCTCACCGTCCCCGTCTCCGCGGTGAGCCTCGGTACCGCCTACACCACCACCGCCACCCGCACCGCCAGCACCCCCACCGACCCCAACCCCGCCAACGACACCGCGAGCCGTACCTGCACCGCCACCACCGGACTCGTCATCAAGTGCAGCTGAGCACGCTGATTTGCTGGGGCCGCCACATGTGACGGCTGACCATCACGGCATCCGGGGACGAGAGGCGTCCGCGTCCGCACGGCGGCCCCGTGGGGGCCGGAAGCCGTAGCCGAGGGTGCTGAGGAGCCCGGCGTCCTGTCCCACCGACAGGTCACGCCGGGCTCTTTCCCGTCCGGGATCAGCCGGGGCCCCTCAGGCGTACCCCGGGCGCGTCCGGGCGACGCGGCGCCCTGAGCGCGGGGCGGCGGCGCGGCCCGCCTGATCCGAGCGCCCGTGTATGGCTCCCGCTGTCAGTCGGCCGGGCCACCGTCGGCGGTCCCGGTCTCTGCCAGCAGGCGGCGGAGTTCCGCCTCGTCCTCGCTCGTCAGGCCGTCGACGAAGCGGGCCAGCACGGCGTGGCGGTCGGCTCCCTGGTCGAGTGCGTGGTGCATCCGGCGGGCGGTCAGGCCGTGCGTGTCCTCGACGGGGAAGTAGGCGTAGCCGCGCTGGACGGGCAGGCGGTCGACGACGCCCTTCTCATGGAGGCGGGCCAGCAGGGTGGCGACCGTGGTGCGGGCCAGCGGCTGCGGCATGGCGGTTCTGACCTGGGCCGCCGTCCGTGGTGTTCCGGCCGCCCAGAGCGCCGCGAGAACGCTGGTCTCCAGCTCGCCCGCGGGCCGCCGTTCACCGTCCGAGTCCGTCACGGCGCCTCCCCTTCATCCCCGCCATTGTGGGGGCGCGGGCGGAGCGGGGGTGGTGATCCGGCCCCGGTGCGCGGTGGCCACCAACTGGGCGCGGCTGCGGACGTCCAGCTTCACCATGGCGCGGCTGATGTGGGTCTTGACGGTCAGATGGGACACGGTCAGCCGCTGTGAGATCGCCTTGTTGTCCAGACCGAGCGCGGCCAGGGACACGACCTCGCGTTCCCTGGGCGTGAGGTCGGCGATCAGCTCCTCCAGAGCGGCGTCCCGCCGCGGGGGCTCCAGCGGGAACAGCGTGTCGAGGACGAGGCGGGCCGCGGACGGTGCCAGGTACGCCTCACCCCGCGCCACGGTCCGGATGGCGGCGGCTACGACGTCCGGCCCCGCGTCGCTCTCGACGATGCCGCTGGCACCCGAGTTCAGCGCTGCGAGCACCTCGTCGTCGGTGGCGGCGGTCAGCATCAGCGCGCGCACCCCTGCGGGTGCCGGGGGGCGGGTGACGCGGCGCACCAGTTCGGCCCCGGCCATTCCCGTGAGGTGCGGGCCGACGAGGACGACGTCCGGGCACAGGGCGTGGGTGAGGCGGACGCCCTCGACACCGGAGCCGACCGCCGCGACGACCTCGATACCGGGCAGGGCGGAGCCGGGGCGGCCGGGCCGGAGCGGCTCCGTCGTGCGGCCACAGACCAGGACGCGTATCGCCCGGGTCACCGTGGTCATGCGCGTCCCGCCGCTCGCCGTGCGGCCCGCGCCGGGACCGGTGCCGCGCCGTCGTTCCGGGTCGGGCGTCGCGGCCGGGTCGCCGGTGCGGTGGCATACAGTGCCTGACCGGCCAAGGGGGCCATTCCGACGCCGACCTTCCTCCTGGAGGGAACCTGGGCCGTCTACAGGACAGTAGACGGACCGTCGTACTGTAGTCGACGCCGGGTGGGGTGGGCACGGGGCTGGTCGCCGGGCCGCCGCCGAGTCCGCTCACCTCGTCCAGGCATGGCACTCGTCGTCGTGGTGGCCCCGGGCGGGGCGTTCCCTCCGCGTCACGAGGTGCGCGAGGCCCAGGGCGAGATCGCCCGCTGACGCCCACGCGCGAACCGGGCCCGGTCAGGTCAGGTCAGGTCAGGTCAGGTCACCGAGAGCAGCGCGCGGGTCGCCATGTGGCGGGGCGTGGTGAACACGTCGGCGGTCGGGCCGGATTCCACCACCTGCCCGGCGGACAGGACCGTGACCGTGTCGGTGCGTTCGCGCACCAGGTGCACATCGTGGCTGATGACGATCAGCGCGAGCGAGCGTTCGGTACGCAACCGGTGCAGCAGGTCCATGACGGCCGCGCCGGTGCCGGGATCGAGGGCGGAGGTGATCTCGTCGCAGATGAGGAGGTCGGGATCGGCCGCCAGGGCGCGGGCGAGGGAGACCCGCTGGCGCTGCCCGCCGGAGAGTTCGTGGGGGTAGCGGTCGGCCAGCGCGGGGTCGAGGCCCACCTGGTCGAGGAGTTCCGCCACCGCCTCCCCGGTCGCGGCCCTGGGCGTCCCCCGGTGCAGCCGCAGCGGCCGGGCGACGGACGAACCGGCCGTCCGGCTGGGGTTGAGGGCGCCGAGCGGGTCCTGGGTGATCAGCTGGACGCGACGGCGCTGCTCGCGGCTGCGGCGCCGCAGGGAGCCGGGCAGGGCGGTCCCGTCGAGCCGGATCGTGCCGGAACGGCTCGCGCGCAGCCCCACGAGGGCACGGGCCAAGGTCGTCTTGCCGGACCCCGAGGCTCCGATGACGGCGGCCACCGAGCCCTTCCCCACGGTGAGGCCGACCTCCGTGAGGGCGGGGCGGGCGGCCCCGGGGAAGAACACGGTGAGGTCCTCGACCTCCAGCACGGGCGACCCGGAGCGGGGCGACGGCGGGGACGCGGGGGCCGGGAGCGGGCGGGGGACGGCGGCGGGGGCGCGGTGCGGCGTGTCGCCGTCGAGGTGTACGGCGTCGTCCGCGAGGCGGTCCACCACGTCCGGGTCGTGGCAGGCGAAGGCCACGGCGAGACCGTGCTCCCGGGTCAGCCGGCGCAGCAGGTCCACGATGTCGTCGCGCAGCGCGGGGTCCAGCCCGGCCGTGGGCTCGTCGAGCAGGAGCAGCCGGGGCCGCTTCGACAGCGCGCGGGCCAGCGCGACCCGGCGCAGCTGACCGCCCGAGAGCTGGCCCGGTCTGCGTGCGGTGAAGCCTCGGTCGGCCGGGAGCCGGACGTCCGCCAGCAGGTCCCGGACGGCGTCGGGCGCGCGGCGGGTGTCGAGTTCGCGCAGGAGGGTGCTCACCCGCAGGCGGGGGTTGAGGGCGGACGCGGGGTCCTGTCCGACGTAGGCGAGGGAGGTGCGGCGCAGTGTCCGCCGGGTGTCCTCGCCGACGGCGAGCATGTCGTGTCCGAGCACCTCCACGGTGCCCGCCGCGCGGGTGGTGCCGGGCGGGAGATGGCCGAGGAAGGCGCGCAGCAGGGTCGTCTTGCCCGCCCCGGAGGCCCCGGTGACGGCGACGAGCCGGCCGGGGGTCAGGGTCAGGGAGGCGGTGGCCAGGAGGCGTCGGCCGTCGGCGGCGGTGACACAGAGGCCGTCCGCCCTCGCGACCACGGCGTCGCCGGGGGGCGTGTCGTGCTCCGGGGTCCTGGTCACAGCAGCGTTGCCGCCTTCCGGCCGGTCTGCGGTGCCAGGCCGGCCGCCGCGAGGTTGACGCTCAGGGCCAGCAGGCCGATGGCGAGGCTGGGGGCGATGACCGCCCAGGGGTTCAGCAGGATGCCGGGCGAGTTCTCCCGGACCATCAGCGCCCAGTCGGCGGCCGGTGGCTGCGGCCCGACCTGGAGGAAGGCGGCGGTGGCGACGACGTAGACCGCCTCGACGAAGCGGAGGCCGAACAGGGCGAGGACGATGGCCCGGAGGTTGGGCAGCACCTCGCGGACCACGAGGTACCAGAGGCGTTCGCCGCCCGCCGCTGCGGCCTCCACATAGCCGGACGCGGCGACCGGGGCCGCGGCACCCGCCGCGATCCGGACCGCGTACGGGAAGCCCAGCACGATGGCGGCGACCACCACGGCGAACCGGCCGCCGTCCGGCCAGGACAGGGCGACCAGCATGATGCCCAGCACGGGCGGCAGCAGGATCAGTGTGTCGGCCGTCCGGTCCACGATCCGGCCGACCGCGGGGCGCAGTACACCGACGGCCGCCACCAGGGCCGCCGCGGCGGTCACCACGAGGGCGATGACCAGGGCGGACACCACGAGTTCGCGTCCACCGGCCAGGAGCCGGCTCAGTACGTCCCGGCCGAGTTGGTCCCCGCCGAGCGGTGCTCCGTCCCCGGGTCCGGCGAAGGGCGCGGTGACGGGCTGGTCCACCGCGTGCGGGGCGATCCAGGGGCCGACGAGCGCCAGTACGACGAGCAGGACGGCGGGGGTCACCCGCAGCAGCGTCCCGACCGTGGAGACGCGTCGGCCGCCGCCGGGTGCCTTCGGCGGGCGGGAGGTGGCGGGTGTCGGAGACGTCGAGGTCATGGGCGGCCTCCTGCGGGGTTGGGCTGCGGGCCCGCGCCCGTGTCCCGCGTCCTCGTACGCATCGCCTTCACAGTCCTCAGGTTCGTCCTCGTGGCCGTCGTGGTCATCGGCGCCCCCCGTTCAGCAGGTCCCGCAGCAGGTCCGCCGCCAGGAGGACGACGCTGATCGCGGCGCCCGCCAGCACGGTCACCCCGGCGACGACCGGGGTGTCGCGGTCGGTGACCGCGGAGGTCAGGACGGAGCCGACGCCGGGGTAGTTGAAGATGGTCTCCACGGCGACCGCGCCGCCCAGGAGGACACCCGAGGACGTGGCGAGTCCGGTGGCCACCGTCGGCAGGGCGCCCGGCAGCACATGCAGCAGCAGGACGCGGCGCGGTGACAGGCCGTCGAAGACGGCCGCCTCGACATGGGGGGCGCGGGCCTCGTCGGCGAGGGCGGCGCGGGCGATCCGGGTGTTCCAGCCGGTCTGCGGCAGGGTCAGGGCCAGTACCGGCAGGACCAGCATGGTCCAGGAGGCCGGGCCGCCGTCGTCGCCGGTGAGGGTGACGGCGGGCAGCCAGCCGGTCCACAGGGACAGCACCAGCACCAGCCCGACGGCGACCACGAACTCGGGGATCGCGAACATGGAGGTCGCCGCGGAGCCGACACAGCGGTCGAGACGCCCGCCGGGACGCAGCGCCGCAAGGGACGCGAGGGCGACCGAGGACAGCGCGGTCAGCAGGAGCGCGATCCCGCTGAGCGTGAGGGTGTTGGGGAACGCCGTGGTCAGCAGATCGGTGACCGGCTCGCCCCGCGCCGAGGTGCCGAGGTCGCCGGTGGGCAGCCCGGACATCCAGTCCCAGAACCGCTCCAGGAGCGGCCGGTCCAGGCCGAGCGCGTGCCTGCGCTGGGCCAGGTCGGCCTCGCTCTCGCCGCGTTCGGCGGTGGCGCTCGCCATGTCCCCGGGGAGCAGTTCCACCCCGGCGAAGACCACCGCGAGCAGCACCGCGAGCAGGACGGCCCGTTTGGCGACCACGACGGCGACGCGGCCCGCCCCGGCCGCGACCCGCGCGAGGGCACGGGCCGGACCGGCGGGTTCCGCGCTCGCGGCCGGATCGTCGTGCCGGTGCGCGGCCTCGTCGGGCACCGGCGCGGTGCTCTGCGGGCTCAACTGGCCAGCCACGCCTTCTCAAGCTGGACGCGGCCGTATCCGGGCAGCGTGGGCAGTCCGCGGACCTTGGCGCCCGCGAGGTCGACGCCGTCGGCCATGCCCCACAGCAGATAGCCGGAGCTGTCGTACTCGATCTGCTGGAGGTCCTGGAGGAGCCGGGTGCGCTCCGCCTCGTCCGCGGTGCCGATGGCCTTCTGGTACGCGGTGTCGAAGGCGGTGTCCTGCCAGCCCGCCTCGTTCTGGCCGCTGTCGGAGACCATGGTCTTGCTGGCGAAGAAGACGACGGAGTCGTTGGTGCCCCAGTAGCTGGTGTAGAGGTCGCCCTTGAGCCAGGTCTCGTCCCAGAAGACGCCCGACTCCTGCTTGACCACCTCGATCTTGACACCGGCCTCGCGGACCTGGGTGGCGAAGAGGGTGGCCGACTCGGCGAGTCCGGCGATGTCCTCGGTGGTGAGGATCTCGTAGGTCCTGGCGGTGTCGAAGCCTGCCTGTGTCAGCAGGGTCTTGGCCCTGGCGAGGTCGCGGGTGCGCTGCGGGATGCTCGTGGCGTAGGCGGGGTCGCCGGTGCCGAGGATGTCGTTGGCGACGCTGCCGTAGCCGGAGAGGACCTGTTCGACCATCGCCTCGCGGTCGACGGCCAGCCGCAGCGCCTCGCGCACCCGGGGGTCGGCGAACGGGCCGTCGGCGGTCCGCATGACGATGGGCATCGCCATGTCGTTGGGGCGGCGCACGGTCTGTACGTCCCCCCGGGACTCGGCGGTGCGGGCGGCGACGGCACCGGCGTTGGAGGCCAGGTCGATCTGCCCGGCGAGCAGCGCGTTGGCCATGGCCTGGGGGCTCTCGAAGATCTTCACCTCGATGGCGTCGAGCAGTACCTCGCCGCCGTACCAGTCGGCGTTGCGCACCAGCCGGGCGTTGCCGCCGCGGAACCAGTCCAGCTTGAACGGCCCGGTGCCGGGGGCCTTCTCGATGTCCTTGTCGGTGGTGCCGTCGGGCACCACGAAGGTGGTGAGGCGGGTGAGCAGGGGCAGTTCGGCGTTGGCGTAGTCGGAGACCAGGACGACCGCGCCGTCGCCGTCGGCGGTGATGTTCTCGGCCTTGATGCCGGGCAGGCGGGAGGCGCCGCTGGGGGTGGCCCGCAGCCGCTTCAGGGAGTGGACGACATCGGCGGAGGTGACCGGCGTGCCGTCGTGGAAGGCGGCGCCCTCGGCCAGGGTGAACCGCCAGGTCTTGAGGTCGGCGGAGGGTTCCCAGCTCGCCGCGAGCCGGGGCGCGGTGTTGGGCTCGGCGCCGGGCACGGTGAGCGTGTCGTAGACGAGGCTGAGGATCAGGTAGTCGCTCTCGTTGGCCTGCACTCCGTGCGGGTCGCGGGTGATGGCCCCGGCCCGGCCGAGCGCGCCGACCCGCAGGGTGCCGCCCTTGCGGGGCTTCCCGGAGGCGCCGCCGGTGGCGCCCGCCTGGCCGCCGCCTCCGTCACCGCCGCTGCACGCGGCCAGGACCGCCGTCGCCCCCAGTGCTCCACTGGCCCAGAGCAGTTGACGTCTCGACAGGTTCACGGCGTCCTCGGCTTTCGGTTCTGCGCATAATTACTTAGGTTTGCCTATCCTAAAGGCGCATGATGCGGCAATACTCCAAGTGGAGTAGTGCGCACCGGGCGCCGGGCGCTTAGCTTGGGCACCGGCTCACCTGACGCGCGCCGGCGGGACGTGGACGTGGAGGAGGCAGCCGCCGCGCGGCTCATGCCCGGCCCGACGGGACCCGGACGCCGCGCCGCACCGCGTTCGCCCGCGCGGGGACGCGCGGGGACGCGCGAGGGCGGCCCAGCGCACACCGCCGAGCCCCGCCGCCGGACCCGGAGCGACCGCGCACCGCATCGCACCACACCCCGCAGGAACCGGAACCGGTAGGACCATGCTCACCACCCTCCTCCGCGACAGCCGCGCCCTGGGCGCACTGGCCGTCCCGCTGATCCTCACCCAGCTCGCCCAGGTCGCGCTGACGACCACCGACACGGTGATGATGGGCCTGCTGGGCACCACCGAACTCGCCGCCGGCGGCCTCGCCCTCGTCCTCTTCAACCAGATCCGCACGATGGGTGTCGGCCTGGTCACCTCGGTCGGCAATCAGATAGCCGACGCGGCGGCACGGGCGGAGCGGGCACGGCGGCGGGAGCGAGAGGGGGCGCCTCGGGGCGGGGGCACCGAACAGGACGAGGTCCGGGGCATCGTCCGGGCCGGGCTGGCGGTCGCCACCCTCGCCGGTCTGCTGGGCGCCGTCCTGATGGTCCTCATCGGTCAGGGCCTGGCCTGGCTGGGCCAGGACGCGGCCGTCGTGGACCTGGCCCAGGACATGCTGTGGGCGCTCGCGCCCGGTCTGCTGCCCTGTCTGTGGTTCCAGGCGGTACGGCAGTTCACGGTCGGTATGCGCCGCCCGCAGGCCCTGCTGCGGATCACGCTCGCGTCGGTGGCGGTGAACGCGGGCCTGAACTGGGTTCTGATCCACGGCACCTTCGGCCTGCCCCGCCTGGGCCTGACCGGCGTCGGTATCGCCACCTCCACGGTCTACCTCCTCTCCTTCCTCGCCCTCTACGCCGCCGCGCGACGGGACGAGGAACTGGCCCCGCTGCTCTCCCTCGCCGTGCACCGCGCGGACCCGGCCACCGTGCGCCGCCTGCTCGGCCTCGGCGTCCCCATCGCCGCGACCTACGGCTCCGAGGCGGGCTTCTTCTCCGTCACCGCGCTGCTGGCGGGCTCGTTCGGCCCCGACGCCCTCGCCGCCCACACCGCCGTCAACCAGCTCGTCTACCTCGTCTTCCAGGTGGCGGTCGGACTCTCCCACGCCGCGTCCATCAACGTCAGCCGGGAACTCGCCCTCGGCAACCGCGACGGTGCGCGCCGCCTCAAGAACACCGCCCTCGCCTGCGCGGCGGCGGTGATGACGGTCGTCGGCCTCGTCTATCTCACCCTGCCCCGCCTGGTGCTCGCCCCGTTCCTGGAGTCGGGCTCGGAGCAGGCCCTCGACCTCGCCACCAAACTCCTCATGGTGGCCGCGTTCCTCCAGTTCTTCGACTGCGCCCAGAACATCGGCGTCGGCCTGCTCCGCGGGCTCCACGACACCAGGAGCGGCTTCCGGATCACCCTCGTCGGCTACTGGGCCGTCGGCCTCCCGGCCGCCTGGCTCCTCGCCTACCCGCTCGCCCTCGACACCCTCGGCATCTGGCTGGGCCTGCTCACCGGCCTGGCCACCACGGCGGTCCTCCTCCTGCGGCGGTACGACACGGCACTGGCCGGAGCCGGTCCGAGCACGGCGGCGACCGCCTGACCGGACGGCGTCCGGACTCGCACCACGCGGAGACGGACCCAAGCCCGCGCAGGGCCCGCACATCGGTCATGCGGCAGGCTCCCGCTCACGTTCGGGGCGGGGGACGCGGCGCGGGGAGATGAGGGTCAGGGTGGTGGCCACGGCGAGGACGGCGAGCGCCGCGGAGCAGGCCAGGACGGCTTGGGCGCCGTCCGTGACCGCCTGGCTGTCCTCGCCGCCGTGGCGGGCGAACACCATGGCCAGCGCGGCGGTGCCGATGCCCGCGCCGAGGGAGGCGAGGGTGGAGGCGGTCCCAGAGACCATGCCGACCCGGTCCGCGGGGGCGAACCGCACCGCGACCGCCATGACGGGGGCGCCCGAGATCCCGCCGCCCGCTCCCCATGCGAGGAGGGGCACCAGCAGCAGCCACCACCGCGTGTCGGGCGTGATGAGCAGCGCCAGGGTGACGAGGCCGACGCCCTTGAGGGCGTAGCCGAGGCCGATGACGAGGCCGGGTGCCCAGTGGCTGAGCAGCTTGGAGCCGACCATGCCCAGGGCCATCTGGGCGAGGAAGATCGGGGTCATGAGGAGTCCCGCCCCGATCGGGCTCAGTTCCAGGCCGTCCGAGAAGTACAGGACCAGATAGACCGAGCTGCCGATGGTCAGGGCGCGGGAGAGGAGGACGGCCAGCATGGCGCCGGAGAACTCGGGCCGGCCGAACATCCGCAGATCCAGGGTCGGTACGGGCACCCGGAGCTGGACGGCCAGGAAGGCCGCCAGCGCCAGACAGGCGGCGCTCAGTACGGCGATGTTCTGCCAGGTCCACGGTGTGTCGCCAGGGCGGAGCATGAGGTAGGTCGCGGTGCCGAGGCCGAGCATGAGCAGCATGCCGCCGGGCCAGTCCGCCCTTCCCTTCCCGGGGACCGGCCGGGATCGCGGCAGGACGCGGGTGGCCAGGACCCAGGCCGCCGCGCCGAGCGGAAGGTTGACGGCGAAGACCGCCCGCCATCCGAAGGCGTCGATCAGCAGCCCGCCGAGGGTGGGGGCGAGGAGACCGGCCGCGGTCGCGAACGACCCCCAGGCGCCGATGGCGAGATTGCGCTCCTCGCCGCTGTAGCGGTCGGAGAGCAGCGGGATGCCGTTCACCATGATGGCCGCGGCTCCCGCGCCCTGGACCACACGGGCGGCGTTCAGCCACAACAGGCTCGGTGCCACCGCCGCCGCCAGGGAGGCCAGGGTGAACACGGCGATCCCGGCCAGGAACACCGGCCGTCGGCCCCACCGGTCCGAGAGGCTTCCGGTGACCTGGGTGAGCGCTCCCATCGCGACCATGTACGTGACCACCACCGACTCCGCCGACGCCCCGCCCGCGAGATCCGCGCCGAGCGGGGCGAGCCCGAGCGCCACGATCGTGATGTCGATGACCACCAGTCCCGTGGCGGCCATCACCAGCACGAGGACCCCGCTGAGCGGTGGAAGACCACGGGATTTCAGGCGAGTTGACATGCGGTGACCGACCTCCGGGCGTGGACGGGGTGAGCGCTCAGCGTGCAGGCACCAGCCGCCAAAAGTCAACGTGTGTGAAGTTTAAGAAGGGCAGGCCGTACGCTTGGCGGCATGCCTGCCGCCTCCCGCCGCCGCCCCGTCACCCGCAAGGGCCGCCCGGTACTCACCCGCGAGAGCATCGCCGCCAAGGCCCTGGAGATGGCCGGTTCCCAGGGGTTCCGGTCCGTCACCATGCGCGCCCTGGCCGCCGAACTGGGCGTGACCGTGCGCGCGCTGTACAACTACATCGACGACCGCCAGGACGTCGTCGCCCTCGCCGTCGACCTCATGCTCGACGCCTGGGACGCGCCCGCCCTGCACCCCGAGACCTGGGAGACCTCGGTCGCGGACTACGCCCGGTCACTGCGTGAGCTGTACCGGCGCTGGCCCCGGGCCCTGCTCGTCTCCCTGGACGAGGACGCGCCCCCGGCCTCCGTCCACCCGAACCGCCTGGTCAACCTCGACCGCTTCCTCCAGCTCATGCAGAGTGTCGGTCTGGGGCTCCCCGCGGCACTCGGGGCGCACCGCCATCTCACCCTGCTCGTCCTGTCCTTCACCCTGCTCGTCGACCACCCCGCCGACCGCGCAGGCTCCGGGGACGGCACGCTCGTCCCCGACAGCTGGCTGGAGGCGCACGCCGACCTCGACATCCCCACCCTGCGACAGGCCGCCGCGCTTCCCCTGCCCAGCACGGACGAGCAGTTCGAACAGCTCATCTCCGCCGTGACGACCACCATCCGCAGCCAGCTCGAAAGCGTGTGATCAGTCGCGCCAAGAAGGTTGCCTGGAACGAACGGGGTGTGTCGCCTGGAGTCTCACCGCGCGCGCCGAGGCGAGGTCTTGCACCAGTGTCTCGTCTCCATGGGACGCTTGCCGGGGTCAGAGTCCGAGAGCCGGCGGTCATCGGGCGATCAACGTCTGAGGCACTGGCTGACATGGTCGTGCAGTCGACTGATCCACTCGTCCCGCAGGTCCGTGCGCCCAGCGTCGAGATCGCAGGTGTAGCCCGTACTGTCATGTGTGCGGACAGTGACGGTCAGGCGTCCTCGACGCTTGACCGTCCAGGTGACACCGGCGATCTCGCTCCAGTGGAAGTCCACTTCGTCCCCTTCGACGTGGAGAGTCACACCGGTGCTATTCGCGGTGAGGCTCGCGGAGGGACCGCCGATGACCAGGTGGTCGCGGTCGGAGAGCGGGCTGGGCGTAGGTGGCGGAAGCGGTGGCGAGGACGCTGGCTGTGTCGGTGCCGAGGCCGGTGGAACGAACGTGCCGGGTGGGGACACGGCCAATGTCGGTGTGTAGCCCGCCGGATCGTTCACCGGACCGGTCACCAAGTCCAAGAGCGCGTCGGGTGTGGGGCGCGCAGCCGGGTCCTTGTGCAGACAGGCTGCCACGACGTCACGCAGCGCCAGCGGCACAGCGGAAAGATCCGGGGGTTCATGCACGGACCGGTACATCAAGGCCATCGACGTACCTTCTCCCCACGCGCTGCCCCCAGCGGCGGCGACCAGCACCGCGCCCAACGCGAAGACATCGCTGGCCCCGCTCACCTCGTGCCCCAATGCCTGTTCGGGCGAGAGATAGCCCGGGGTGCCGAAAGCCGTGCCGGTCGCGGTGAGCCGTGACGACTCCAGTGCACGGGCGATACCGAAGTCCAGTACCCGAGGGCCATCGGGGGCCATCACGATGTTGCCGGGCTTGAGATCCCGGTGGACGAGCCGACAGGCATGGATCGACGCGAGGGCCTCGGCAAGAGCGGCGGCGAGGCCACGCAAGTGAGACTCGTTCATGGGCCCGCTGGAATCAAGGTGTTGGACGAGTGTCGGGCCCGGGACGTACGCCGTCGCCAGCCAGGGCGGGTCGCTGTCGACATCAGCGTCCACGACCGGTGCCGTGTGGAATCCGCCCACGGAGCGGGCCGCCGCCACCTCGGCGCGGAAGCGCTCCCGAAAGACGGGGTCCGCCGCAAGTTCGGCTTTGGCGACCTTCAGGGCGACGGCGCGCCCGCCGCGAGTCCGTGCCAGGAAGACCGTTCCCATCCCGCCCTCGCCGAGTGTGCGCTCGACGGTGTACCCCCCGATGTGATGCATGTACCGAGTATGACGTTCCTCCCGCGCCGACCACACCGAAAAGGGTCCATCTACGACGCCTCCGAGAATCACTCGGTCAGCCTTGCCACCCGTCCGGGCATGAGGCTGCGGAAGGCAGTTGGCGAAGTAGCGTGCGATCGTTCGTCAGAGGGGTCTCCGGTGCCTTCTGCGGTACGGGATGTCGTCCTCTAGTGGCCGGATAGGACGACGGTCCGCCGCAAGGGAACACGGCTAACGGACGATCAGTTCCTCGTCGGTGTGCTGCCAGCCGTTCCGCTGGTACGCGCGGGGTGACATCCCGTGGGCGCGGGTGAAGACCCGGGTGAGGGCGGCGGCGTCGGCATAGCCGAGGGTCCGGGCGGCCCGGCTGACGGTCATGCCTTCTTCGAGGTACTGGCGGGCCAGGGTCATACGGAGCTGGGCGCGCCACTGGGTGTGGGTCTGGCCGGTGGCGTCGGTGAAGTCGCGCCCGAGGGTCCTGGCGTCGGTTCCCAGCTCGGTGGCCCACTGGGCGAGGGTGCGACGGCTCGCGGAGTCGCGTCGGGTCTCCTCGATGATCCGGCCGACGGCGGAGGTGACCGAACCGGTCGCTGCGGGGGCGGGCGCGGAGAAGGCTTCGAGGAAGCGTCGGGTGACGGCGTGGGGATCGTGTCCCTCGGGGCGGAGGAAGCTGTAGTTGGCGACGACCGTGTGCAGGAGATGGCGCTCCGCGTCCGCCGGGAAGCCGCCGATGAGGAGGTCGTCCGACGGGGCGGCGGCCCGCCTCGGTCGGGAGCCGAGCGGGAGCAGCAGCGCTCCGCGCGGGAGGGTGACGCTGTTGCGCACGCCCGCCGGAAGCCAGGCTGCGTCGCCCGGCCCCAACCGGTGCGCCCGGCCGCCGACGACGAGCTGCGCGGTGCCGCGGTAGGCCCAGACGAGCACATGGAAGTCGCTGATGCGGTTCCAGGTGCGTGACGCGGGGATCGACGGCGGCCTCCCGTTCGTACAGGCGTCGAGGTGTGCCGGAGGCTCGGGCTGGAGCGGGTGGGTTCCGGTCGGGCCGTCGCCGTGCCGTGCCGCGCGGCGGCGCTCCTTGTACGCGCTGGGGGTGACTCCGGTGTGCGCGCGGAACGCCTTGGTGAATCCCGCCGGGGTGGCGAAGCCGACCTGTCCGCCGGTGCGGCCGACGTCGAGGCCGAGGTCGAGATAGCGCGCCGCGGCGGCGATACGTACGGCGGTGCGCCAGCGGGCGAAGGGCAGTCCCGTCTCCGTCAGGAACTGCTGCTGGAAGGTGCGCACGCCGATGCTGACCGACTGGGCCAGCTCGTCGACTCCCGCCGTGTGGCCCGGGTTCTGGAGCAGTGTCCGCGCGACGGTGAGGGCTTCGTGGGAGGTGGGCAGCGGCGGGGTGGGCGGCGGGCCGCGGTGGTCGTGCGCGGGGTCCGCCGGGCGGGCGTGGGCGACGAGGTCGAGGAGTCCGGTGTCGTCCGCGCCGCCGCGCAGATAGCCGAGGCTGCGGGCGAACTGGTAGATGAGCCAGTCCGACCAGTCGTCCGGGAAGTCGGCGGGGAGGGGGCGGTCGATCACGGTCGTCGTGCGGAAGCCCGCGGCGGGGAAGACCGGGACCACGAGGGAGCCCGCCTCGACGTCGATCTCGTAGGGGAGACCGGCGGGCAGCCAGAGGCCCTGGCCGGTCGTGAGGCGATGTGTTTGCGTCGCCGTGCGTACGTGGGCGGTTCCTGAGTGGGTCCACAGGAGGACCGGTTCTCGTGCGTTTCCTCGTGAGGTCGCCCGGGACGCGGGGATCTGGGGGGTCGGTGCGAGGGGGAGTCGTCGGCTCGCGGCCACGCCGTCCCGCTCACCCGCCTCAGGCATGGTGCGCCGCCTCCCCTCAGTCCTTGGATTCTGCGCCTCAGGATAACCACTGACCGAAAAGCAAGGTTAGCCTCACTTAAGTGCCCCTGGGGTGATCTGACGCCCCGTTTCCCAGGGGGCTCATCCCCGTCCTCTTGAGGAGTTCCGCCGTGTCCGTTCCCGCGCGCCCGCCGACAACTGTGTTCCCCGTGGCCCTGCGGGAACTGGCCGTCGCCCGGGTCGTGGAGGTCACGGCGGGAATGCGGCGGGTGACCCTGACCGGCGAACAGTTGGGGGCGTTCACCTCGGCGGACGGGACACCGTGGCCGGCGTTCGCGTCGCCGGGTTTCGACGACGACATCCGGCTGCTGTTCCCGTACCCGGGCGAGAGCGAGCCCGTCCTGCCGTTGATCGAGGACGGACGGGTGACGTTCGCGGCAGGCCGACGGCCGATCGCCCGCGCCTACACCGTGCGCCGCCATGACCCGCGCGCCGGTGAGCTGGACGTCGACATCGTGCTCCACGGCGACGGGATCGCCTCGAACTGGGCGCGGACGGCGGCGCCGGGAGCGCGGATGCACATCGCCGGTCCGGGGAAGACCCGAGGGCTCCTGATGGGCGCCGAGCGGCTGCTGATCGCGGGTGACGACACGGCGGTCCCCGCCATCGCACGGCTGCTGGAGGAGCTTCCCGAGGACACGCGCGGGCAGGTGCTCGTCGACGTCGGGCACGAGACGCATGTGCAGGGGCTGCGCGGTCCCTCGGGGGTCGATGTCACCTGGCTCCCGAGGGACCCGTCCGCTCCGTTGCTCGCGGCCGTCCGTGCCATCGACTGGGCGGACCGCACCTGGTTCGTGTGGCTGGCCGGTGAACAGGCCGCGGTCCAGGAGATCCGCCGGTATCTCGTCCGTGAGCGCGGTATGCCCGCGTCCGCTGTCGATGTCACCGGCTACTGGAAACGCGGGGCCGCGCACGGCTCCCGCGCTCGCCGGTCCTGACGCACCCCTCGTACGGGGCCCGTTCCGCCCCTCCCGCTCCAGCAGTCGCCGGGGCGGCTCCGCCCTGCGCACCTCCCGAGAACCACACACCCTCGACCAGCACAAGAACGGCACTCATGAACATCACCCGACGCAGTCGCGTCACCGCTCTCCTCGGCGCCGCGCTGGCCGCGGCTCTCGCACTCACCGGATGCTCCTCCACGGCCTCGTCCGACACATCGGGCAGTACGGCGTCCAGTCGGCTGCCCGCCGCCGAAGGGCGCACCTCCTACCCGCTGACGCTGGAGTCACCCTTCGGCGAGACCGTGCTGAAGGAGCGTCCCGAACGGATCGCGGCGGTCGTACCGAACGCGATCGACACCGAACTGCTGCTCTCGCTCGGTGTCACCCCCGTGCTCAGCTCCAGTTTCGTCACGGAGGGCGGATACCTCGGTGAGCACGGCGCGGACGACCTCACGACCTATGAGTTCGCGATGGGGGAACGAGTGCCGGTGGAGGCCATCGCCGCCAGCGACCCGGACCTCATCGTCGCCGTCGGCTGGACCGACGGTCTCGGCGGGGTCAAGCTCGCCGACCACTACGACCAGCTCGCGGCCATCGCCCCGGTCGCCACGAGCCCGGACACCACGTCCCAACTGCTCGTCCCCTGGCAGGACTCGCTCCAGGTGATCGGCGAGGTGCTCGACCTCGCCGACGCCGCGCAAGGTGTCATCGACGACCATGAGACACACTTCGCTGCGGTACGGGAGCGGCACCCGCAGTTCGCGGGGCTCACGGCGACCTGGGCGATCAACTACGGCGCCGCCAACGGGCTCCAGTACCTGTCCCGGCCGGACTCCGCGCCGGAGGCGTTCCTGAGCGAGCTGGGCTTCACCGAGAACCCGGGAGCGCGGGCGTTCGCCCGTGAGGCCACGGTGAGCGATGAACTGCTGTCGAAGATCGACGCCGATGTGCTGCTGCTCGGACAGAGTGCCGCGGCGAACGACGCGGACATGCGGGAGCTGACCGGTCGCGAGCTGTTCCAGAACCTCGGCGCCGTGTCCGCCGGGAACTTCGTCCAGCTTCCGCCGAAGACCGATGACGGCGGGGACCTGCTGTGGGCGATCAGCAGCGGCGGGCCTATCGGGAACAAGTGGGCGGCCGAGCAACTCGTCCCGCTCATCGCCGACGCCCTCTGAGACCGCACGGGACGCGTCCGCGGGCGCGCCCCCGCACCCGTCCGATCGAGGAGAACCATGACCACGGCAGCGACCCGGCCCGGAGCGCTGGAGAGCACGCGCCCCGAGCGGCTCCCGCCCGCCCGGCGGCTGCTCGGACTGCTGCTGCTGACGTTCCTGCTGGCCTGTGTGCTGGCCCTGAGCGTGAGCTTCGGGGCGAATCCGCTCCCCCTGCGGGACGTGTGGCGGAACGTGTTCCAGCCCGACGGGTCCGAGGCGGCGTCGATCGTCTGGACCCTGCGCGTGCCGCGCACGGTGGTCGGCATCGTCGCGGGCGTCGCCTTCGGGGTCGCCGGAGCGCTGATCCAGGCGATCACCCGGAATCCGCTCGCCGACGCCGGGATCCTGGGCGTGAACGCGGGCGCCGGGTTCGCGATCACGATCGGCGTGGGCCTGTTCGGTGTGTCCGGTGTCACCGGGTACGTGTGGTTCTCCTTCCTCGGCGCGGTCGTCGCCACGGTGGCTGTCTACACGATCGGTTCCTCCGGGCGCGGTGCCGCCTCACCGGTCACGCTCGTGCTCGCCGGAGTGGCGCTGGCCGCCGTACTGACCGCGTTCTCGTCGTTCCTGATGCTCATGGACGAGGACACCTTCCGGGCGTTCCGGAACTGGGGGCTCGGGTCGATCGCCCGTGCCTCGCTCTCCGACACGCTCGCCGTGCTGCCGTTCATCGTGGCCGGGCTGGTGCTCGCCTGCTGCCTGGGCGGTGCGCTGAACGCCGTGGCCCTGGGCGACGATCAGGCGGCGTCGCTGGGCGCGAGCGTGGTCCGTACGCGGGTCGCCGGGATCGCCGCGGTCACGCTGCTCGCGGGCGGGGCGACGGCGCTCACCGGCGGCATCGCGTTCATCGGGCTGATGGTCCCGCACGTGGTGCGCTGGTTCACCGGTCCCGACCAGCGGTGGATCATCGCCTGTACGGTCCTGGCCGCGCCGACGCTCGTCCTCACCGCCGATGTGATCGGCCGTCTCGTCGCCCGCCCCGGGGAGATCGAGGCAGGTGTGCTGACCGCCCTGATCGGCGCCCCGGTGCTCATCGCCCTCGTACGCCGGAAGAAGGCCGCCGGACTGTGAACCACTCCGCATCCCCGCCAAAGGCGGTCGACTTCGGTTACCGGTCCGTCCGGCTGCGGGTCGGCGGAGTCGTCGCCGTCCGCCTCAGTCTGCGGACGCTGGCCGTCAACACGGTGCTCGCGGCCGTCGCCGTCGGGGTCGCCGTGCTGTCCCTGGGCTTCGGCGACTTCCCGCTCACCCCCGGCCAGGTCGTCGGGGCGCTCACCGGACAGGGCGACGACTTCCACCGGCTGATCGTCCTCGAATGGCGGCTCCCGATGGCGATCGGCGCCGTCCTGTTCGGCGCGCTGCTGGGCGTCGGCGGGGCCGTCTTCCAGTCCCTCACCCGCAATCCCCTCGGATCACCGGACGTCATCGGCTTCGACGCCGGCGCCTACACCGGTGTCGTCCTCACCATGCTGGTCCTCGGCACCCAGCACTACGCCGCCGTGTCCACCGCGGCGATCACGGGGGGTCTGCTCACCGCGGGCGCGGTCTATCTGCTCGCGCACCGGCGCGGTGTGCAGGGGTTCCGGCTGATCATCGTCGGTATCGCCGTCTCGGCGATGCTGGGATCGGTCAACTCGTATCTCATCACCCGGGCCGACATCGATGACGCCATGAGCGTCGGCTTCTGGGGCGCGGGGTCCCTCAGCCGTGTGGGGTGGGCCGCTCTGATGCCGTCCCTGATCGGCGGGGCGCTGGTCCTCGGCTGTGTCGCCGTTCTCGCTCCGGCCCTGCGGCAGCTGGAACTCGGTGACGACGCGGCCCTCGCGCAAGGCGTCGGCGCCGCCCGGGTCCGTCCCGCGCTGCTGGTCACGGGGGTGGCCACGACCGCGCTGGTGACCGCGGCGGCCGGACCGATCGGCTTCGTCGCGCTCGCCGCGCCGCAGCTCGCCCGCCGTCTGACCCGCACCCCGGGGGTGACGGTCGCCTCCGCCGCGTTCATGGGAGCCGCCCTCGTGGCCCTCGCCCACGCCGTGTCGCTGGCGATCGCGCAGGCGTACCGGCCCGTGCCCGTCGGCCTGATCACCGTCTGTCTGGGCGGGCTCTACCTGATCCGGCTGCTGATCCGCGAAACGAGACGAAGCGTATGACCACGGAGCATGTGATCCCCTCCGCCGCCGGGGCCCACGTCCCCGTTCCCGACCGGCCCCGGCTGCACGCCGAGAACGTGACCATCGGCTACGACGGACACCCGGTCAACGCGGGGCTGTCGGTGGCGGTCCCGGACGGATCGTTCAC
The DNA here is from genome assembly GCF_040652095.1 of Streptomyces sp. NPDC048290. NCBI lineage: Bacteria > Bacillati > Actinomycetota > Actinomycetes > Kitasatosporales > Streptomycetaceae > Streptomyces > Streptomyces sp. NPDC048290. The sequence continues at coordinate 243,435 of NZ_JBEZLM010000011.1, read as the reverse complement.
GGTCGTCGTCGGTCCGAACGCCTGCGGGAAGTCCACGCTGCTGCGCGGACTCGCCCGGCTCCTGCGGCCCACGCACGGCCGGATCGTCCTCGACGGCCGGGACATCCACGCCCACAAGGCCAAGCATGTGGCGCGGCGACTCGGGCTCCTCCCCCAGTCCTCGATCGCCCCCGACGGCATCCGGGTCGCCGACCTCGTCGCCCGCGGGCGCTACCCGTACCAGCGGCTCATCCGCCAGTGGACGGACGCGGACGAGCGGACCGTGGCGGAGGCGATGGCCGCGACCGGCGTCACCGACCTGTCCGCGCGGCTGGTGGACGAGTTGTCGGGCGGACAGCGCCAGCGGGTCTGGGTGGCGATGGCGCTGGCCCAGCGGACGGACATCCTTCTCCTGGACGAGCCGACGACCTTCCTCGACCTGACCCATCAGATCGAGCTGCTCGAACTCTTCACCGACCTGCATCTGTCCGGCCGGACCCTCGTCGCCGTGCTCCACGACCTCAATCAGGCGGCCCGGTACGCCACCCACCTGATCGCGATGAAGGACGGCGCCGTGGTGGCCGAGGGCCCGCCGTCCGAGGTCGTCACCGCGGAACTGGTCGAGGACGTCTTCGGGCTGCGCTGCCTCGTCGTCCCCGATCCCGTCGCGGGCACCCCCCAGGTCGTCCCGCTCGGGCGCGACCGCACCACCCACCGGGAGACCCGTGATGACGTCTGAAGCCGACTCCCGACCATGGCCCCTGGCACGTGCCCTGCGCCCCGGCCTCCCGGCGCTCGGTGTCGCCTCGCTCACCGCCGCGCTGTCCGGGCTGTGCGGTCTCGGCGCGCTCTGGTCGGTGACCCGCCTCCTCACCGACCCGGCACCCGGGCACGCGGCGGCGGCCTGTGCCGCCTGGCTCACGGGCGGCCTGCTGGCAGCTGTGTCCTCGTGGACGGCACACCACGGCGAAGCGCGTTTCACCCACCGTCTGCGACGCCAAGTGGCCGACCATCTGGCCCGGATGCCGACGAGCGCACTGGCCCGGCGGGGCGGTGACGCACTGCGCCGCCTGGTCGGCGACGACATCGCGGCCCTGCATCACACCGTCGCCCATCTGCCCGCCGAGATCGCGACACTCGCCGTCGTACCCCTGGCGAGCGCGCTCGTCATCCTCACCACCGCGGGTCCGGCCGCGCTGCTGACCCTCCTCCCTGGACTGCTCGCCGCCTGTTACCACCTGCTCGTGGTCCCCTGGACCGCCGCCCGCCACGGAGCCGAGAGCGCGCAGGTGATGAGCGACATCGTCACCGCCGTCGACCAGCACGCCCGAGGGGCCCGGATCTGCCGCGTCTACGGCGCCCAGGGCGGCGCCGCGGCCGACTACGCGGCGGCGACGCGCCGCTTCACCACGGGCATGGTCCGCTGGGTGGGCCGGGTCGCGACCCTCGCCGCCGTGGCGGGAGCGCTGCTCCAGGCAGCCGCCACCTACACGATCGCCTACGCTCTCGGCCACGGCCGCGACCCCCAAACCCTCGCCGTGATGCTGCTGTTCGGCCTGGCGACCGTCACCCCGGCGCTGCGTCTGGGCCACGGTCTCGACTATGTCCGCGCGGGCTGCGCCGCCGCGCAGCGCCTCACCGACGTACTCCGCGAACCCATGGTCACCCCCGCCGCGTCCCGTCGAACCGGCGAGGGCGAGCCCGGAACGCGAACGACCTTGCTCCGCCTGACGATCGCGACCGGGGACCACATCCTCGTCCACGACCTCACGCACACCTTCGAGCCGTCGACGATCACCGCCGTCACGGGACCCAGCGGAAGCGGCAAGACGACACTCCTCCGGGTCCTCGCCGGACTCGAATCAGCCGGTGCGGGAAGCGTCGTCCTCCCGTCGGCCCCGGCAACGCGCCCCCGCACAGACCCGGTTCTCCTCGTTCCCCAGGGCGGTGACCTACTGCCCGGCACGGTCCGCGACACACTCCATCTCTCCGCCCCGGACACGGACGACCGCGACCTCGCGGAGGCACTGCGGCGGGCCCAACTCCCCATCCCACCCGACACCCACACCACACATCTCTCCGGCGGCGAACGGCAACGCGTCGCACTGGCACGGGCCTTCCTCACCCCCGCGCCCGTGATCCTCCTCGACGAACCCACCAGCGCCCTCGACGACCCGACGGCCGACCGTGTCATGGCGGAACTACGGCTCCTCGCCGACGCGGGGAAGACCCTGATCGTCGTCACCCACGACCTCCGGCTCGCCGCCACCGCCGACGTACGACTCACCCTCACCGAGCGGCGCCTCAGCCTCACCACGACCGGAGAACGACCATGACCACGCCCGCGTCCCAGGCGATCCCCGCCACGGCGAAGCGTCGACTGACCCGGATCTCCGCCGGTTGGGCGCTCGTCGCCGTCGCGGAAGCCACCGCGTACACGGCACTCGCCTCGGCCCTGGCTGACCGGCAGCCGCCGGGACCGGTGCTCGCGGCGGCGGGCGCGGCCGTGGCGACGACCGTGCTGGTCTCCCGCGCCGGCTATCTCACCGGCGCCCGGCTCGCGGGCGACCTCTACGACAGGCTCGGCACCGCGTTCTCACGCGCCAGGCTCTCCTGGTTCACGGAGCCCCACCGTGCCCTGGCCGGGACCGTCGCCGGACGGGCCATCCCGACGCTGATGAGCGTGCCCGCCCACCAGTTGGGGACCTTCATCCTGTCCCCGCTGATCCCGCTGCTGCTCCTCGCCGGTATCGGCATCGTCAGCGGACCGTGGGCCATGCTGCTCGTCGCCGCGCTCCTGACGGTCTCCTTCCTCACCCAGAGCCTCGCCCAGCGGGCGCTGGCCCGCGCGGACGCCGACCGGGGCGACGCCGAACAGGCCGCCGCCTCGGCCTCGCTGGAGTTCATCGACCATCTCGAACTGCTCCGGACGGCCGCGGGCCCCGAACGGGCCGTCGCCCGCCTCACGGCCACCTGGCAGGCCCAGGAAGCCGCCCTCGCCCGCACCAACCACGCCGCCGCGGCGGCGACCTTCGTCTCCGGCGTCGCCGCCGCCCTTCCGCTCGCCGGAATCGCCGTGCTCCTCGCGACGACGGACGCCTACGACCCCGCGGCGGCGCTCGCCCTCGTCGTCCTGACCGGACGCGCCGCGGCACCGCTGGACGCGCTCGCCCTCGCGGGAGTGACGGTGAACGACCTGCGCACGGCGCTGCGCCAGTACCGCCGGGTGGCCACGATCCCCGCCCTCCCGGAACCCGCGCGGAGCGCCCGGCGCGACGGCCACGCACTCCACCTCACGGGCATCTCACACTCACCCGCCCTCCAGGACCTCTCCACTGTCATCCCCGAAGGAGCACGGGTCCTCATCACCGGCCCGACGGGAAGCGGCAAGAGCACCCTGCTCAACCTGCTCATGCGCTTCGAAGACCCCGAGCAGGGCCGGATCACCCTCGGCGGAGCAGCCCTGCCGGACCTACGGTACGAGGACCTCGCCGCACACCTCGCCTACGTCCCCCAGGAGCCGATCCTCTTCGACGGCACCCTCGCCGAGAACATCCGCCTCGGCGACCCCGGGGCCACCGACGAAGAAGTCCTGGAAGCCGCCCGCACGGCACAACTGGACACCGTCGTCACCAGCTCACCGCACGGCATCCACCACCCCGTGGGACACCACGGGAGCGCGCTGTCGGGCGGAGAACGCCAACGCGTCGCCCTCGCGCGCGCCCTCCTGAAGAACGCACCGATCCTCGTCCTCGACGAACCGACGGCGATGCTCGACCCGGTGACGGAACAGCACATCGTGACGACACTGCGGCAGCGGTCCGGCACGATCATCGCGGTCACCCATGGTGACACCGGGATGTGGGACCCGACGGATGTGATCCACCTCCGGGGGAATGGCGCGGCGCGTGACGCGACGAGCACTGACCCCGGCGACGCGATCAGGCGCACGCCCTGATCCCGGCTCGACGTCCGCCCTAGAGCTGTGTGAGACCGCCGTCGACGGGCAGCTCCGCGCCTGTGGTGAAGGAACTCTGGTCCCCGGCCAGGTAGAGGGCGGTGGCGGCGACCTCGTCAGGGTGACCCGCCCGGCCCAGGGGCGTCGGTGCCGTGGGCTCGGCCGCCTGGCCGTCCTGCGGGAGGGCGGCGCGCAGTTCGTCGGCGCCGGGGGTGAGGACCGGGCCCGGGGAGATGGCGTTGACCCGGATGCCACGGTCGGCGAGTTCGGCGGCCCAGGTGCGGGCGAGGCTGCGGATCGCGGCCTTGGTGGCGGCGTAGATGCCCAGGCCGGGGACACCGCGCAGGGCCGCGCTGGAGGAGAGCAGGATCACCGAGGCGCCGCCCGAGAGAAGGGGAAGCGCCTTCTGGACGGTGAAGACGGTGCCCTTGAGGTTGATGGCGGTGGTGCGGTCGTACTCCTCCTCGGTGATCGTGCCGAGCGGGCCCGCTTCGCCGACACCGGCGTTGGCCACGACGATGTCGAGTCGACCGCTCCGTTCGGTGATCTCGGCGAAGAGCCGGTCGAGGTCGGTCAGGTCCGATACATCGCTGCGGATACCGATGGCGCGGTCGCCGATCCGCGCGACGGCGTCGTCCAGTTCGGCCTTGCGGCGGCCGGTGACGTAGACGGTGGCTCCCTCGGCGGCGTACCGGCGGGCGATGGCCAGGCCGATGCCGGTGGAGGCTCCGGTGACGAGGGCGGTCTTGTTGTCGAGCTGTCCCATGGTGTTCTCCGAGAACTGAGGGGTTGAGCGGGGGTTGAGTGGGGGTTGAGTGGGGGCGAGATAGGGGTTAGCTGTAACTATTGTTGTTACATTTGAAGGAGCAAAAAGCGGGCCGTCGCCCTGGGTCGGAACGGTCGACGGTGGGAGCTACGCGGCTTTCAGTACGTCGTGCAGCACATCTTCCAGCGTGGTTTTCGCCAGTTCCGCGCGGAGGCTGGTCTCGACGCCGTCATAGACGCCGTCCAGCACCGGTCCGATGCCATGGCCCACGACACACTCGGGGTCGGGCGGGGCGGGGTGCAGGGCGAAGATCGGGCCCGGTTCCACCGCTTCGTAGACATCGAGGAGGGTGATCGTCGGCAGATCCTTCGACAGGGTCCAGCCCGCGCCCGCGCCTCGCCGTGAGTCGACCAGACCCGCCTTGCGCAGTTGCGCCAGCAGGCGACGGATCACCACGGGGTTGGTGTTGACGCTGGTGGCGATCTGGTCGGAGGTGGCGACCTCATGGCCACGGCGCTGATACAGCCCGATCCAGGTCAGGGCATGCGCGGCGACGGTCAGTCTGCTGTTGGCTCCCATGCCGTCCCCTCACCTCCCGTGCGCCGTGTCGTAACCATAGCAGTTATAACCGAGAGGCGGCGAGTGGACCCGGAGAGTCGGGTCCCTGGGGGCATGTCTCGGCCACTTCAGCGCCCGACGGGCATGTCACCGCGCCCGCCGAGTCGGTCACCGCGCCCGCCGGACCCATCGCCGCGCCCATCAGGCCCTTCGCCGCATCCGTCGGGCCCATCACCGCGCTCGCCGGGTCCATCAGCGCGCTCGCCCGCGGCGCCGCCGGACGTGTCGAGTGAGGCCAGGCGGCGGGCGTCCGGGCTGCCGGGCTCGGCGGTGCCGACCAGGAGGTACTGGCCCTGGGCGTCCTGTACCTCGAACGTCTGGTAGGCGAGGGTCAGCCGCCCGGCCTCAGGGTGCTGGAACGTCTTCGTCTTGCTGCCCAGACGGCTCACGTCCTGTTGGCTCCAGAGGGCCGCGAAGTCCGCGCTCTCCGTGAGCAGCGCCGTGATCAGGTCGAGCATCCGCGGGTCGTTGCGGTCATGGCCGTGGGCCAGTCGCAGCGTGGCGACCGTGTCACGGGCCACGGTGTCCCAGTCGGCGAACAGCGCGCGGGCCGCGGGGTCGCGGAACAGGGAGCGGGCCATGCTCCGGGGGTCGGCGAGCGGGGAGAGCAGGGCGTCGGCGAGCGCGTTCGAGGCGAGCACGTCCAGGCGCCGGTCGACCACATACGCCACCGCCGTGGGGAAGGCGTCCATCAGCTGAAGGAGTTCCGGCGCCACGCGTTCCTCGTCCGGCGCGGAGGTCGTGTCTCGCGGTACGAGTCCGGCCAGACGGTAGGCGTGCCAGCAGGCGTCGGACTCCAGCCGCAGGGCCCGCGCGAGGGCGTCGACGACCTGGCCGGACGGATGCCGTTCGCGGCCCTGTTCCAGCCGGGTGTAGTAGTCGGCGCTCACCCCGGCGAGGACGGCCACCTCCTCGCGCCGCAGTCCGCTCACCCGGCGGTTCCGGGCGCGGGGAAGACCCACGTCGGCCGGGCTGAGCCGGGAGCGTCGTGCCAGCAGGAATTCCCCCAGTTCATTGCCGCTCATCCCTGGATCGTACGCCGCCGCGTCCTGGGTGTGGCGCACCCAGGAAGGCCCGTCCTGCCGCGTGGGCGTGATCGGGCGCATCCTGGCGGCGGCCGGTCCGCGCACGGCCCGGCCGCCGTCTCTCCGAAGGGAATCCCGCCCCATGTCCCACCCGTCCCCCACCGCAGCCGCTTCCAAGGTGGTCCTGATCACCGGGGCCAGCAGCGGTATCGGCGAGGCCACCGCCCTCGCGCTCGCCGCCGCGGGCCATCACGTGGTGCTCGGGGCGCGGCGCACCGATCGGCTGGCCGTCCTCGCCAAGGACATCGAGGCCCAGGGCGGCAGCGCCCTTCCGCTGAGCCTGGATGTGACCGACCCGGCCGACGTACGGTCCTTCGTCGCAGCCGCCCATGACCGGTACGGGCGCGTCGATGTGCTGGTCAACAACGCCGGTGTCATGCCGTTGTCGCGGCTGGACGCGCTCAGGGTCGACGAGTGGAACCTCATGATCGACGTCAATCTGCGCGGCGTCCTGCACGGCATCGCCGCCGTCCTGCCGGTCATGCGCGAACAGGGCCACGGGCACATCGTGAACCTGTCCTCCGTCTCGGGCCTCAGGGTCGACCCGACCTCCGCCGTGTACAGCGCCACCAAGTACGCCGTGCGTGCCCTGTCGGAAGGGCTGCGCCAGGAGAGCCGGGAACTGCGGGTCACCGTCATCAGTCCGGGCCTGACCCGCAGCGAGCTGACCGGGTCCATCGGCGACAGCGGGGTCCGGGACGCGGTGCGGGAGCAGATGGACATCGCGATTCCCGCGACCGCGATCGGCGCGGCGGTGCGCTACGCCATCGACCAGCCGGACGACGTGGACGTCAACGAGATCGTCGTCCGGCCCACGGCCCAGGGCTGAGAGCGGACACAGGTCAGGGAGCGGTGGCGTCGATGGTGACCGAGCAGCGGGTACGTGACTGGGTCGAAGGCTATGTACGGGCCTGGGCCGGCAACAGCAGGAAGGACATCGCGGCGCTGTTCACTCCGCGCGCCGAGTATCACGAGTGGCCCTACCAGACCGACTGGGTCGGCCGGGAGGCGATCATCGACGGCTGGCTGGCTCGCGCGGCATGGCAGGAGGGCGGCTGGGAGTTCGAGTGGTCCCTCCTCGCCATCAACGGGGACACGGCGGCGATCGAGGGCACCGGGCGGTACAAGGAGCTGGGTACCTTCGCCAATCTCTGGACGGTGACCTTCGACGGGGACGGCCGATGCGCCATGTTCCGCATGTGGAACAACGAGGTCTGACCGATCCGACGGCCACCGGGGATGTCCCAGTCCCGGGGGCCCGTTCAGGTGGATGCGACAGCCTCCCGCCAGGGGTGGTTCGGGTCGTGGCGGCGGATGGCCTGGGCGGCGACCCGGTAGTAGGCATCCGCGATCTCCCCCAGCTCGCTCGGGGGGGGTAGCCCGCACCGGTCGGGTGCCCCGCCCACGCCGGGGCGTCGACGAGGAAGTAGCCGACCAGGTTCGGGTCCCACGGTCGGCACCGGGTGCGCGCCAGGTGGTCGCACCACTGCGCGAACGCCTCGGAGCGGGGGTCGCGGTAGGCCGGATGGCCGTTCCAGTGCTCGATCCCGGCCATCCGCAGGGACAGCGTAGGGCAGTCCGGTCCCGGCCGCCTCGTCGTCGGGCAGCCCGTCGGAGTGACCGAGGCCGACCATGTCGTGCGTGGCCGACAGGCCGCTGCCGCTCACATACTCCGCGCTCCAGCCCAGGGTGTTGAACCCCCACGCCGACAGCTCCGGCACCAGGCCCCCGGCGGTCAGCGGTGCGTGTCCATCGGAGATCCGGCACGACACCGCCGCCCAGGACCCGGCTTGACCTTGACGCCGGGTCAACCCTCCATGCTGCTGGCATCAGCCGCCCGGGAGTCGACCCGGGCGGATTTCTGGAGGAGGGCGAGGGTCGTGTGGGGTATGAGGTTCGGGGAGGTCCCGGTGCGGTTGCGGGGCGATCACGTCGGCCGGCGGGGGCAGGCCGGGCGGGCGCGCTCATGACCGGCCCGGCGGTGAAGGTGCGCGGGCTGGAGAAGGCGTACGGCGAGCTGAAGGTGTTGCGCGGGGTGGACTTCGAGGCGGCGCGGGGCAGTGTCTTCGCCCTGCTCGGCGCCAACGGGTCGGGCAAGACCACGACCGTGAAGATCCTCGCCACGCTGCTCAAGGCGGACGCGGGGACGGCCAGCGTCAACGGCTTCGACGTGGCCACGCAACCGGCGGACGTACGGGGGTCCATCAGTCTCACCGGGCAGTTCGCCGCCGTGGACGAGATCCTCAGCGGCCGGGAGAACCTGGTCCTCGTCGCCCGGCTGCGGCATCTCAAGGACCCCGGTGGCGTCGCCGACGACCTGCTGAGGCGTTTCTCGCTGACCGAAGCTGGCGGGCGCAAGGTGTCGACGTACTCGGGTGGTATGCGCCGCCGTCTGGACATCGCGATGAGCCTCATCGGGGACTCGCCGGTGATCTTCCTGGACGAGCCGACGACCGGACTCGATCCCGAGGCGCGGATCGAGGTGTGGCAGACGGTCAAGGACCTCGCCGGGTCCGGCACGACGGTGGTACTCACCACGCAGTACCTGGACGAGGCGGAGCACCTGGCCGACCGGATCGCCATCCTGCACCAGGGGCGGATCATCGTCGACGGCACACTCGCCGAGCTGAAGCGGCTCCTGCCGCCCGCCAGCGTCGAGTACGTCGAGAAGCAGCCGAGTCTGGAGGACATCTATCTCGCGGTCGTCGGAAGCGACCACGGCGGCACGAGCGACACCACGGACTCCGGGAGCGGGGCATGAGCACACACTTCCTCACCGACACCGCCGTACTCACGGCACGCACCCTGCGCCATGTCACCCGCAGCGTGGACACCGTCATCACCACGGTCATCACCCCGGTCGCCATGATGCTGATGTTCGTATACGTCTTCGGCGGGGCGATCGACACCGGAACGGATTCCTACGTCACCTACATGCTGCCCGGCATCCTGCTCATCACCGTCGCCTCGGGCATCTCCTACACCGCCTTCCGGCTCTTCACCGATATGCGGAGCGGGCTGTTCGAGCGGTTCCAGTCCATGCCGATCGCGCGGTCAGGGGTGCTGTGGGCCCATGTCGTCACCTCGCTGGTCGCCAATCTGATCTCGCTCGTCATCGTGGTCGGTGTGGCGCTGCTGATGGGCTTCCGCTCGGGCGCGGGGGTCCTGCCGTGGCTCGCGGTCACCGGCATCCTGCTGCTGTTCACACTGGCCCTGACCTGGATTGCGGTGATCCCCGGGCTGTCCGCGACATCGGTCGAGGGGGCGGGGGCGTTCGCCTATCCGCTCATCTTCCTGCCGTTCCTCAGCTCGGCGTTCGTGCCCACCGGGACCATGCCGGGGCCGGTGCGCTGGTTCGCCGAGAACCAGCCGGTGACGTCCATCGTCGACACCCTGCGCAACCTGTTCGCCGAGCAGCCGGTCGGCGGCGACATCTGGACCGCGCTCGCCTGGTGCGTCGGCATCCTCGTCCTGGCGTACGGCTTCGCGATGGTCACCTATCGCAAGAAGATCGCCTGAGGCAGTCTGAGGACCATGCTCACCATCAGCCAACTGGCCCGGCACGCCGGGGTGACGGTACGGGCGGTACGCCACTATCACACCATCGGCCTCCTGCCCGAGCCCGCCCGGGACGAGTCGGGGTACCGGGTCTACGACGCGGCGGCGGTCGTACGGCTCATCCGCATCCGCACACTGGCGGACGCGGGCGTACCCCTGGCCCGGGTGCAGGAGCTGCTCGACGCCGGCCCGGAGCGGTTCTCCGAGGGCGTCGCGGGGATCGACCGGGACCTGCGCGCGGAGATCCGGCGCTTGCGGGACACCCGCAAGCGGCTCGCGCGGCTCGCGGCCGGTGAGCATCTGGCGCTTCCCCCACGGGTCGTGGACTACCTGGACCGGCTGCGCGCCCTCGGAGTCCGGGAGGAGTACGTGGAGTTGGAGCGGGACGCGTGGATCATGATCGCCGCACAGGTGCCGGACCTGCTCGACGACGTGATCGCCGAGAAGCATGAGCAGCTCGACGATCCGGACATCATCCAGCTCTACGGCTTCCTCCGTGAGCCGCTGCGCTGGCCCGCCGACGCGGCACGGATCGTTCAGCTCGCCGATGTCGTGGAGCGGCTGATGATGCGGGCGGTGCGGACGGGTACGACGGGTGCGGACGGTATGGACGATCAGTTCGTCGCGCTGCTCGACGCGGCCATGGTCGAGTCCGCGCCGGGCGCCGAACGGCTCATCGCGATTCTGGAGGAGCGGGGGTGGAAGGGCTGGACGCGTATCGAGCGGGTGCCTGGGGAAAGGGTTGGCGGGGAGGCGGGCTGAGGTCATGTCTTCGGCGGGTGGCTGCCGTCGAGCGCCGCTGACCAGCCGCCATACCCGTCCGGTATCGGGACTCCCCGATCGGTCTTGGACAGCGGAGACAGGCCACGCCCACAGTTGAGTCATGTCTCTCTCACGACGAAGTGCCCTGGGCGCACTGGCTGGACTGTCGATCACCGCCGTCGCCATGGCCGCGCCCGGTGGCAGCGCGCAGGCCGCCCGGTCCTCAGCCACCAAGACGACCGTCACCGGCGCTCAGGGCCAGTGGCGGGCCAGAACACCGATGCCGCAGGCCCGCGGTGAAGTCGGGGCCGCCGTCCTCGACGGCCGCCTGTATGTCGTCGGCGGCACCCTTCAGCAGGACGACTCCGCACCCGTATGGGCGTCGGACGTGGTGACCGGCTACGATCCGCGCACCGACCGGTGGTCCACCCACGCACCACTGCCCCGTCCGCTCACCCATGTCGCGATGGCCGCCCTCGGCGGAAGGCTCTACGCCATCGCCGGGTTCACGGACGCGGTGCACCTGAACCCGCAGCCCGTGGCCTACGTCTACGATCCGGCGGCGGACCAGTGGAGTCGGCTGCCCGACCTGCCCGAGAAGCTCGGCTCGGTCGCCGTCGCCGCCGTCGACGGCAGGCTCCACGTGATCGGTGGGCGTGACTCAAGGTCGGTCGTCACCATTGCGGACCCCCCGATCTCCCTGGGGTACGGCACGGTCAACAGCCACTTCGTCTACGACCCGCGACTGCGCCGGTGGTCGACCGCGCGGCGGCTGCCCGGCGAGGCCCGGGACCACGTGGGTGTCGCGGTCCTCGGCTGCGACATCCATGTGTTCGGGGGCAGGGTGGCCGACGTGACCGACAACCTGCCCCGCCACGACGTCTACCACACCCGCACGGGACGGTGGAGCACGGCGGCGCCGCTTCCGGTCCCCCGGTCGGCCGGGGCTGCCGTCGTCCTCGACGGACGGATCGTCTACGCGGGAGGTGAGTGCGGTTCCGGTGGCGACACCTTCGGTGACGTGACCGTCTACGACCCGGCTTCCGACCGCTGGTCCGCCGGCAGCCCCCTGCCGCAGAGCAGGCACGGCTTCGGCGCCGGTGCGGTGCGCGGCCGCGCCTACTTCGCTGCGGGGGCGCCCACCTGCGGCGGCGGCGCGTCGAAGGACATCCTGGAGCTGCGTCTGAGCTAGGGCCGGAGGGCGGCGAGAAACTCGTTCGGAGACTTGTCAGCAGTGGTAGGTGACATTCACCAGCACCGTGTCCGCTGGCAGGTCTTCGATGGCGACGCAGTAGTGCCGGGCGTAGTCCCTCTCACTTGGTGACGGCGGAGCGAGCCATCGGCCGTCCAGGGTCAGCAGGGCGTCACAGGCGAGGCTCTCGTCCGACGTCCGCCGGCGGAAGCGGTCCCGGTCGATGGGGGCGCCATCCGCCTCCGTCCAGTCCCCGAAGGCGGCATACAGCTCGTGGTCGTCGAGGAGCGCCCTGATCAGGGGCTGCGCCGCGTACCGTTGCCAGGCTCTGCCCGCGTGCTGGATCGTGGCGTCCGGGTCCTCGGCGAGGAAGGCGGTGAGGCTTCGCGCGGGGGGAAACACAGCCGAGATGCTCTCCCAGGTCTTCCAGAGCTGATCCGACTCGCCGTCCGCCAAGGACCGCTGGCGGGCGATGTCCAGCAGTTCCAGGGGGCCGCCGCAGCAGCGGCCCGGTGCGGCGGTGGAGGACTGTCCCGCACGGCTCGGTTCGATGTCATGGATCAGCCGGGGATCGTCCTCGCAGCCGGGTCGGATCCAGAACTGGGCGCGAGGGGAGCCCAGCCACCAGTGGTCCCATTCGCCGGATGCCCGGTCCTCGTCCTCGCTGTTCCGGTCGAACGGCGCCATGGCGGCGGCGATGGCGTGGCGGAGGCTCCCGCGTTCCACGGGCGTGAGGCAGACGGTCAGTACTTCCCTGGTCATGTGAGTCCCTTGAGAGTGCCGTCCTGCGGGGGTGGATCCGCCACGATCATGAGTGCCGCATCGTAGCGGTCGCCGCGCCCCGCGCACTCCCCCCGTCCCTCCGCCCGGACTCAGTCCACCGGCCGCAGCAGCGCCCGCTGCGCCCCCTTCTCCCGCTCGTACTCCTCCCGTGCCGCCACCGTGGAGTCCAACGTCGCCACCTGAGCCACCGGTACGTCCCACCACGCCTGTGAGGAGGGGGACGCGGCGAGCGGGTCGGTCTCGATGTGGACGACCGTGGTGCGGTCGGCGGACAGGGCCTGGGCGAAGGCGCGGCGGAAGCCGTCGACACCGGAGGCCCGCAGGACGTCCGCGCCCAGGCTCGCCGCGTTCGCGGCCAGGTCGACCGGCAGGGTCTCGCCCTCGTGCCGACCGCTGGTCTCGTCCCGGTAGCGGTAGCGGGTGCCGAAGCGCTGGGAGCCCAGCGACTCGGAGAGCGCGCCGATGGAGGCGTACCCCCGGTTCTCCACCAGGACGACGACCAGTTTGATGTTCTCGGCCACCGCCGTCGCGATCTCCTGGGCCATCATCAGGTAGGAGCCGTCGCCGACGAGGACGACCGCCTGGCGGTCGGGGGCCGCCATCTTCACGCCGAGGCCGCCCGCGATCTCGTAGCCCATGCAGGAGTAGCCGTACTCCACGTGGTAGGCCAGCGGGTCGGTGGGGCGCCAGAGTTTGTGGAGGTCGCCGGGGAGGGAACCGGCGGCGCTGATCACCACGTCCCGGTCGGCCATGGCGTCGCGGATCGCGCCGAGGATCTCGCTCTGGGCGGGGAGCGGGGTGTGGGCGGTGGTGAGGGCGGCTTCCGTGTGGGCGTTCCAGCGGTTCGTCAGGTCGCGTGCCCGGGTGCGGTGGGCGGACGGCACGGTGTGGCCGGTCAGGGCGTCTTCCAGGGCCTCGATGCCCGCGCGGGCGTCGGCCTGGAGCATCAGGCCGGACTGTTTGGCGGCGTCGAAGGAGGTGATGTTGAGGTTGACGAAGCGGACGTCCGGGTCGGTGAACAGGGTCCGGGAGGCGGTGGTGAAGTCCTGCCAGCGGGTGCCGATGCCGAGGACGACGTCCGCCTCGCGGGCCAGGGCGTTGGCGGCGGGGCTGCCGGTGTGGCCGATGCCGCCGACCGCGGCCGGGTGGTCGTGCGGAAGGGCTGCCTTGCCCGCCTGGGTGACCGCGACCGGGATGCCGGTGGCGGCGCTGAGGCGGGCCAGTTCGGTGCTCGCGTCGGAGTGGATCACACCGCCGCCCGCCACGATCAGGGGCCGGCGCGCGTCCCGCAGCAGACGTACGGCGGCTGCCAGGGCGCGGGCGTCGGGGGCCGGGCGGGGCACATGCCAGACGCGGTGGGCGAAGAACTCCTCGGGGAAGTCCCATGCCTCGGCCTGGACGTCCTGCGGCAGGCAGAGGGTGACCGCGCCGGTCTCGGCCGGGTCGGTCAGGACGCGCATCGCCTGGGTCGCGGCGGAGAGCAGCTGCTCGGGGCGCCAGACGCGGTCGAAGAACCGGGACACGGGGCGGAAGACGTCGTTGACGGTGATGTCGGCCGCGTGCGGCAGCTCCAGTTCCTGGAGGAGGGGGCTCGCGGCGCGGGTGGCGAAGGTGTCGCCGGGCAGCAGCAGGACGGGCAGCCGGTTGATGGTGGCGAGGGCCGCGCCGGTCACCATGTTGGTGGCGCCGGGGCCGACCGAGGTGGTGCAGGCGAGGGTGGAGAGCCTGCGGCGGGTGCGGGCGAAGGCGACAGCGGCGTGCACCATGGCCTGCTCGTTGCGGGACTGGTAGTAGGTGAGGTCGTCGGGCTGCTGGAGCAGCGCCTGGCCGATCCCGGCGACATTGCCGTGGCCGAAGATGCCGAAGCAGCCCTCGATCAGGCGGTGTTCGACGCCGTCGCGTTCGGTGTACTGCCGGGACAGGAACGTCACCAGTGCCTGGGCGGTGGTGAGCCGCCGGGTCGCGCGGGCCGTGCTCATCGGGGGCCCTCCGCGTCGCACAGGGGCACCCGCGGGTCGGTCGCCATGCCGTCCCAGGAGGCCCGGACCCAGTGGTGGGCGGGATCGTCGCAGCAGGCCATGGTGCGGTCGGGGTGCGGGCCCGCCAGGACGTTGAGGTAGTACATGGGGTAGCCGGGGGCGGCCATCGAGGGGCCGTGGTAGCCGCGGGGCACGAGCACGGCGTCACCGTGGCGGACCTCGGCGAGGACGTCGACCCCGTCCGCGTACACCCGCTGATAGCCGAGAGGCGCGGTGCCGGGGCCGCCGGTCGAGCCCAGTTCGAAGTAGTAGATCTCTTCGAGCACGGCCTCACCGTCGCCCGGCTCGTCATGCTTGTGCGGGGGGTACGAGGACCAGTTGCCGTCGGGGGTGAGGACCTCCACCGCGACCAGCCGGTCGCAGGGGAAGCCTTCGGGGGAGGCGAGGTTGTTGACCTGGCGGGTGGCGTTCCCGGCGCCGCGGATCTCCACGGGGACGCTCCCGGCGGGTCCGTAGGCGGGTGTCAGGCGGCGTTCGCAGCGGGCGGCGGGCAGGGCGAACCGGCCGCCCAGGGGGGCGTGGACGGTGACCTCGGCGTCGCGCGGGGCGTACGCGAAGTCGGTGACCCGGGTGAACACATCGGTGCGGCCGGTCAGGTCGAAGGTGTGGCCGTCGACGGTGACCCGGCAGGCGCCGGTCAGGGGCAGGACGAGGCACTCGCTGTCGCCGGTGGGGAAGGACGCCGTCCCGCCGGGGGGCAGGTCCAGGACGCGGAGGGAGGCGTAGGTCCAGCCCGCGTCCTCGGGGGTGATCGTCAGGGCGAAGGCGTCGGTGCCCGTGGTCCCGGCGGGCAGGTGCCAGGTGCCGGTCATCGGGGGTCCCCGTCGCGGCCCAGCAGGGAGACCGCCGTGTCGATCGCGGCGGACACGTTTCCGTCGGCGGGGAAAAGCATGGTGCGGCCGATGATCAGGCCGCGGACGTGCTCGATACGCAGGGCGTTCTGCCAGGAGGCGTACATGGCGTCGGGGTCGCCGCCGCCCTCGCCGCCCAGCAGCAGGGTGGGCAGGGTGGTGGAGGCCATCATGCGTTCCATGTCGGGCACCACCGGCACCTTCAGCCAGGTGCGGGCGGAGGTGCGGCCGAGGCCCTGGGCGATGTTGTTGGCCCAGATCTGCGCGTCCGGCTCCAGGATGTTGCGGACCCGGCCGTCCTCGCGCACCGACCTGAAGGGTTCGATGAGGGCGATCAGGCGCCGCTCGGCGAGTTCGTTGACGGCGTGGGCCGTGCCGGTCAGGGTGCGGGCGGTGCCGGGGTCGGCGGGGTCGATGCGCAGCAGCATCTTGCCGCCGTCCAGGCCGCCTTCGGCGATGCCGCGGGCGTCGTAGCCGCCGAAGCGGTCGTCGAGTTCGAAGGTGGCGCCGGGCAGGCCGCCGCGGTTCATGGAGCCGAGGACGAGTTTTCCGTCGAGCGCGCCGAGCAGGGTCAGGTCCTCGACGAGGTCGGCGGTGCCGAGGAAGCCGTCGACGCCGGGGCGGGAGAGGGCCTCGACACAGCGGGCCAGCAGTTCGTGGCGGTCGCCCATGGCGGTCGGGTCGCCGCCCGCCGCGATGGCGCCGCGCGCGGGGTGGTCGGCGGCCAGGATGAACAGCGGCCGGGCGAGGCGCGCCGGGTCGAACCGGGGCCGGGCTGCGGCGGCCCGGCGGATGGCGTCCGGGTCGGTCAGCCGGACGCGCGCCACCGCGGCGGCGTCGGCGGCCACGGGACGCAGGGTGGTGATCACTGCTGTGCTCCAGAGCTAGGGGCACCGATGAGGAACCGGTCGATCTCTTCGGGGGTGGGCATGGCGTCCGCGCAGGAGTGGCGGGAGGCGACGATCGCCCCGGCGGCGTTGGCGTTCTCCAGCAGCCGGGTCAGGGGCAGCCCCGCGACCAGTCCGGCGACCAGCGCGCCGCCGAAGGCGTCGCCCGCGCCGAGTCCGTTGACCACGTCCACCGGCAGTGGCGGCAGCACCACGTTCTCGGTGGCGGTGCGGGCGAGGACCCCGGCGGGTCCCTGTTTGACGACGGCCAGGCGCACCCCGCGCTCCAGCAGCAGATCGGCGGCCCGGTCCGGGTCGCGGGTGCCGACGGCGATCTCGACCTCGTCCCGGTTGCCGACGGCGACCGTGCAGTGGTCCAGGGCGCGGGCGTAGTGGGCGGGGGCTTCGGCGGGGTCGGTCCAGAACGTGGGGCGCCAGTCCAGGTCGAAGACGGTGTCGGTGCCCGGGGCGCGGTCGGTGACGGCCCGCAGGGTCGTGGCGCGGGAGGGGTCCGCGGACAGGGCACTGCCGGTGATCCAGACGACCCGGGCGGTGCGCAGGGCGGCGCTGTCGAGGTGGTCCTCGGTCAGCCGCAGGTCGGGGGCGTCGGGGCGGTAGAAGTACAGGGGGAAGGTGTCCGGCGGGAAGATCTCGCAGAGCACGACGGGGGTCTGGGCGCCGGGGACGGTGACGACATGCCGGTCGTCCACGCCGAAGCCGCGCAGCGCGGTGCGGACGAAGCCGCCGAGGGGGTCGTCGCCGACGCCGGTGGTGACCGAGGTGCGCAGTCCGTGCCGGGCTCCGGCGACGGCGACGTTGGTGGCGCTGCCGCCGAGGTACTTGGCGAAGGTCCGTACGTCGGCGAGGCCGGTGCCGGTCTGTTCGGGGTAGAGGTCGACGCCGACCCGGCCGAGCGTCATCAGGTCGTACGTCATGCGAGGGCCTGCCCGGCGGCGGACCGGTCCACGTACAGGGACGGGTCCTTGCACTGGGTGAGGAGGGTCGCGGGCCAGGACGGGTCGTAGGCGGTGGCGGTGGTGAGGCGGCGGACGGCCTCCCGCTTGTGGGTGCCGTGCACGACCATCACGGCACGGCGGGTGTGGGTGACGATGGTGCGGACGCCGACGGTGACGCCGTGGCGCGGGACCTCGTCGAGGGAGGCGAAGCCGGGGAAGGTGCCGAGGTTGTCAGCGCGGGTGGTGTCGGCGAGGACGGTGACCCGGCTGACACTGTCCTCGGGCGAGCCGGGCGGGTTGAACGCGATATGCCCGTCGGAGGCGCCGGAGGCGAGGAGGAACAGGTCGACGCCGCCCGCGTCGGCGAGCCGCTCCTCGTAGGCGGCGGGGTCGGCCGGGTCCGGGAACCAGACGGAGGCGGCCGGGATGCCCTGGCCGGGGCGGGCGGCGGCGTTGAGAGGGGCGACGATCTCGTCGGCGGCGAAGCGGTGGCAGCTGTTGTGGGCGCTGTGGGGGACGTCCTGGTAACCGCCGTCCGGGGCGGGCACGACGTATTCGTCCATCATGGCGATCACGACATGCCGCAGGTCGAGGGCGCGTTCGGCGGTCAGGGCGGCGAGCGCCCGGTAGACCGGCCGGGGGCTGCGTCCGCCCGGACAGCCCAGGACGTAGCGGTGTCCGGCGCGGCCGGCCTCGGCGATGCCGTCGGCGATCTCACGGGCGAGGGTCTCGCCGAGTGCGCCGGGGCTGTCGAAGACGCGCGGGGACAGGGGGGCTGACACGGTGTTACTCCTTCACGGCCCCGGCGAGCATGCCGCTGATCATGCGGCGCTGCAGGGCGATATAGCTGATGAGCACGGGAAGTGCGACCAGGACGGCCGCGGCGGCGGTGACGCCGGGGTCGCTGTTGCGGCGGTTGCCGGCGAAGAACGACAGGGCGAGCGGTGCGGTCTGCACGCTCTCGTTGTCCGGTACGAGGACCAGGGCCAGCAGGAACTCGTTCCACGCGAAGAGGAAGAGCAGGGTGGCGAGGGTGCCGATGGCGGGGACCGCCATGGGCAGCAGGATGGAGCGCAGGGTGCGGAACTTCGAGGCGCCGTCCACGGAGGCGGCCTCACGCAGCGCGGGCGGGGTGGAGTCGAAGAAGGTCCGCATCCAGAAGATCGCGAACGGCAGCGACAGTCCGATCTGCGGGAGGATCAGCGCCCAGTAGGTGTTGAGCAGGTCCCAGGACTTGAGCTGGTGGTAGAGCGGGATGACGGTCGCCTCGTAGGGCATGACCAGACCGGCCAGCAGCAGGACCAGCAGGAGGCCCTTGAGGGGGAAGGGGAAGACGGAGAAGGCGTAGCCCGCGAGGACGGCGAGCAGGATGGTGACGACCACGACGACGGCGGCGACCAGCAGGCTCGATATCAGCGGCTGGGCGGACAGTCCCCGGTCCCATGCCTCGGCGAAGTTGTCGAAGCTGATGGAGGTGGGCAGGGAGAAGCCGCTGTGCCGGGTGCCGGGCTCGCTGAGGGCGAGCAGGACGACGGACAGGAACGGATACAGGGCGAGGAGCGCGGCGACGGTCAGGATGGCGTGGCCGATGACGCTCTGCCGGCGACTGCTGCGGGTGATCATCCGTCAGCTCTCCTTTCCGCGCACCAGGCGCATGATCACGGCGGTGACGACGAGGACGACCGCGGTCAGGCAGATGGAGATCGCGGAGGCGGCGCCGACCTCGCGGGTGAGGAACGCGCCCTGGTAGATGAAGACGCTGGGGACGGTGGTGGAGGAGCCGGGGCCGCCAGCGGTGGTGTTCCACACCAGGTCGAAGTTGCGCAGCGCGTAGGTGACCGTGAGGACCAGGGCGACCGCGCACTCACCGCGGAGCGCGGGCAGGGTGACGGTGAAGAACTCGCGTATGGGGCCGCATCCGTCCAGCCGCGCCGACTCGTACAGTTCCACCGGGATCTTCTGCACTCCGGCCAGGAACAGGACCATGCACAGGCCGAACATCACCCAGGTGCCGACGAGGCCGACCGAGGGCAGCGCGGTGGAGTAGTCGCCGAGCCAGGCGCGGGCGAACGAGCCGAGGCCGACGGCGCGCAGGATCGCGTTGAGGGGTCCGTCGATGTCGTAGACCCAGCGCCAGGAGACGGCGACCACGACGGTGGCGAGGATCTGCGGGAGGAAGAGGACGGCGCGGAAGAAGCTGAGGCCGCGGACCTTGATCCGGGACATCAGTCCGGCCAGGGCCAGGCCGATCGCGACCGGGAAGAACGCGTAGAAGACGACGAAGACCAGGGAGTGGCCCATCGCCGCGAGGATGCGGCCGTCGGTGAACAGGGCGGTGTAGTTGTCCAGTCCGGCCCACCGGCCGAGGGTGATGCCGTCCCAGTGGAACAGGGACACCCAGGCGGTCTGGCCGAGCGGGCGCAGCACGAACAGGACGTAGAACACGGCGGCGGGCGCCAGGTAGAGGAAGGCGGGCCAGTACTGGCGGGCGGCCCAGGCGCGCACTCTGTCCCGGGGCGTCGTGGCGGCGGGCCGACCGGCTTCGGTCGTCTTCGCGGTCCGGGCCGCCGGGCCGGGCGCGGTGCGGGTGGTCATGACGCGTCCTCGGCGGCCGCGTCGGCGGCGGCGCGCTGCTTGTCCGCGAACTCCTGCCAGTCCTTCTGCAGGCCCCGGGTGAACCCGGCCGGGGTGATGCGTCCGGACAGCAGGTCCTGGGTGGTGGCGCCGACCGTGTCGTACATGGTGGTGGACGCCCAGTCCAGGTAGAAGTTCTGGCCGTCGTCGGCGAGGAGTCGCAGGCCGATGTCATTGACCTGCTCGACGACCGGGCTGGCCGCCTTGATGCCGCTGCCGCCGGTGACGGGGGTGCGGCCCACGTCGGCGATGGTCTGGGCGAACTCCTTGCTCATCAGCAGGTCGAGGAAGGCGACCGCGGCCTTGGTCTTCTCGGTCTTGGCGGAGATGTGCCAGCCGAGGCCCAGCGAGCCGACCGAGGCGCGGGTGCCGTCGGCGCGGGCGGGCAGGGTGAAGCCGACCTGGCCCTTCATGGACTCCTGGAGGGTGGGCGCGTTCCAGGACCCGGCGACCAGGAAGGCGCCCTGGCCCTGGCTGAACTTGGCGACGGCGTCGTCGGAGCTGATGCCGTCGTAGCCCTTGCCGAAGTAGCCGTTCTTCGCCCAGTCCTGGACGGTGCGGGCGGCGTCCTCGGTGCCCTGGTCGGCGATGGTGGCGCCGGGCACACCGCTGATCCAGGAGCGGACGTCGCGGCTCTGCACGTTCTGCGCCTGGACCAGGCCGATGACCTGGCTGGCCGGGTACTTCTCGGCGTTGCCGAGCATCAGGGGCTGGGTGCCCGCCCGCTTGGCGGTGTCCAGGGCCCGGACGAACTCCTCGTAGGTCTGCGGGGGTTCGATGCCCAGCTTGTCGAGGGTCTCGGTGTTGTAGAAGACGCCGACGAACTCGGTGGCGGGGCTGATGCCGTAGAGGCTGCCGGAGCCGAACAGGGAGCCGTCCTGCGACCAGCGGTACTGCTTGAGCGCGCCGTCGGTGAAGGTGTTCTCCCAGCCGTAGGTGCGCATGACGTCGTCCAGCGGGCGCAGCAGTCCGGCCTCGACCAGCGGGCCGTCGGTGCCGTAGCCCTGGTTGCCCTGGGCGAGGTCCGGGGCGTCGGACCCGGACATCGAGTTCACCACGGTCTTCATCAGGTCGTCGAAGCCCTTGGTGGTGACGTCGACGGTGACGTTCGGGTACTTCTTCTCGTAGAGCGGGACGAGCTGCTTGAGGGTGCCCTCCTCCCCGGCGTCGGCGAGGACGCGCAGGGTGGTGTCACCCAGCTCCGCGACGTCCTCGGGCGTGACGCGCTCGGTGATGCGAGGGCCCTGGATTCCGGAGGAGGCGGCCGGGCCGCCCGCTCCCGGGACGCTACAGGCGCTTGCCAGCAGGGCGGTCAGGGCGATGCCCGCGGCCATGCTCCAACGCGGCTTCTTCATGGGTGCTCCGACTTTTGTGGCCGGCATCGTCGCGGGCCGGGAGACAGGGGGTGACGTACGGTCCGGGGTGGCGTGCGGATTCAGGAGTGTGCGGCGACCTTGGCGGCCAGCCAGGCGCGGTTCGCCGCCTGTTCTGCGGCGACCTTGGGATACAGCTCCGCGGGGGTCGGGGCGCGGTCCTGTTCGACCAGCAGCCAGTCGCGGTAGCCACCGCCCAGCAGAGCGGCGAGGAAGGCGTCGATGTCGACGTCGCCCTTGCCGAAGGGCACGCAGACGTCCGCCCACCAGATGTCGAAGTCGGTGCGCCGCTCGGCCTTGGCCCGCCGCAGGACGTCCATCTCGACGTCCTTCACATGGACGTGGTTGATGCGCTCGCGCCACCGCTCAAGGCACTCCACCGGGTCGCCCCCGGCCAGCTGGATGTGCGCGATGTCCAGGGTGAGTCCGACCTCGGTCAGCTCCAGCAGCCGGTCGACCTCCCAGGGCGACTCGACATAGGTGGAGATGTGCGGGTGGAAGGAGGTCCGCAGCCCGTAGGAGCGGGCCAGGTCGACCGCCCGCGCGGACAGCTGGGCCAGCCGCTCCCAGCCGGACTCGTCCAGGGCGAGCGAGCGGTCGTCCCAGGCGCGGGCCGGGTTCTCCAGCAGCGCCTGGCTGCCCTCGTCGGCGAGGATCGCTAGGGGCTGCTCACCGGAGCGTTCGGCGCAGGCGGCCAGCTCACGGCAGGTCTGCTCCATGCGCCGCAGGTCATGGGCGACGACGTCGTCGCCGAGCGCGTAGTGGACCGGGATGTAGGCGCCGACGGCGGTCAGACCGTGGCGGGCGAAGAGGGCGGCGGTCTCCTCGGGGTCGCCGAAGAACCCGGGCGGGCCGAGTTCGCTGCCCTCGTAGCCCGCCTCGGCCATCGACGCGAGCAGGGCGTCGCCGGAGGCGCCCGCGCCGCCCGCGCCCTCCCCGTAGACGCCGTAGCTGACCGGGGCGTTGCCGAGCCGGGGCCGTGCCGTGGTGTGCGGTGCGGTCGTCGTCACTTGCCGTTCTCCTCTCCGGCCGCTTCCCCGCCGACCTGGGCGCCCTCGCGCGCCGCGAGCGCGGCGAGCAGGGCCTGGAGGCAGCGGATGTCCTCGGCGGCACCGGCCGCGCCGGAGCGGACCGGGGCGCCGTCGCGGACGGAGGCGGCGAACTCTTCCAGCTGGCGGACGAATCCGGTGTCGTAGCCGTGCTGGACGGTGCTGTCGCGGCGGACGCCGTGCTCGGCCCGCTCGACCCGCAGCGAGCTGCGGACGTCGACCAGGTAGGGCGCCGCCATGTCGAGGCGGAGCCGTCCGTCGCGGGCCAGGACCGCGATCTCCTCGCCGTACTCGGGGTGGTCGGGCAGCCAGTTCCAGTTGAGGACCAGTCGGGCGCCGTCGCCGAGGTCGGCGGTGGCCAGCAGACACGGCGGCTCGCCCTGGACGGGCCAGGGCCACAGCTCGGCGGTGTCGAAGGCGGTGGGCAGGGTGAAGCCGAGGGCGCGCAGCACGGACAGTTCGTGGATGACGGAGCCGTTGAGGACGTCGCGGTAGTAGGCGGCGAGCGCGGCGGGGACCTCGCCGAGGGCGTCGGCGGTGCGCTCCGCCTCGTAGGCGAGGGCCTTCTCGATGACGGAGAGATCGGCGTCGTCGGCGGGCCGCGGCATACGCAGATGCTCCACCTGGGGCTCGTCGGCGGGGTGCAGCACGGTGACCCGGACGGTGCGGGGGGTGTCGAGCGCGGCCAGTTCGGCGGCGGCGACCTCGGTCAGCGGGTCGTACATCTTCATGTAGCCGACCTGGAGGACGAGGCCCCTGGCGTCGGCGAGCGCGCCCAGTTCCTCGGCCTCGGCGACGGTCAGGCTCAGCGGCTTCTCGGCGAGCACGTGCTTGCCCGCCTCCAGCGCGGCACGGGCGGCCTGGGCGTGGGTGCCGGGGGTGGCCAGCAGGACGGCGTCGACGGCGGGGTCGGCGAGGACCGCGTCGTAGTCGTGGGTGGAGCGCACGCCCGCGCCCGCCGCGGCGGCCACCTGGGCGGCCCGGGACGGCGACAGGTCGCACACCACGGCCAGCTCGAAGAGGGCGCCCAGGCGCCGGACGGCGGGCAGGTGCACCGACTGGGAGATGGTTCCCGCGCCGATCACGGCGAGGCGGACTGGCGAGCACACCGACATCTGAGACTTCCTTGGCTCTGCGGAAGGGGGTGGGTAGGGCGGTTCTGAGGCGACACGGAGGACGCGGGGTCCGGTCCCTGGGCGCGGGGCGCACGACGGCGGCCGGACGAAACGACGGCAGCCGGAGGGAACGGGAGAATCCGGCTCCTCGGTGTTGCTCGGATCATGCAGCAGATCAGACCAGATAGTCCAGTGTTTGCACCAGATTGATATCTGGTCCGGCAACTGGTCGCTCTGGTACTTTCCTGTCGTGACCGAACACGACACCCCGCCGACCGCGGGGCCTGCCGTTCAACTCGCCCACCACGAGCTGGAACAGCTCCTCGACCGCCGGGTCTGGGTACCCGGCAGCCGACTGCCGGGCGAGCGCGCCCTGGCCGCCCGGGTCGGCGTGAGCCGCAACAGCCTGCGACAGGCGCTGGCCGCCCTGGAGTCCGAGGGCCGCATCCACGCCTCGGCCCAGCGCGGCTGGTTCGTCTCGACGGACGTGGTCAGCGAGCCCCCGAGCCTGCTGCGCAGCTTCACCGACATCGCCCGTGAGCGCGGACTGCGGCCCACGGCCCGGCTGCTGCACCGCACCGTGCGCCCGGCGACCTTCGACGAGTCCGCCCGGCTGCGGGTGGCGCCCGCCTCCGAGGTCCTGGAGATCTCCCGGGTCCGCGGGCTCGACGAGGTCCCCGTCTGTGTCGACACCACGGTGCTGATCCGGTCACGCGCGCCCGGCCTGGAGACCGCCGACCTCACCGACCGCTCCCTCTTCGCGGCGCTGGAGGAGGTCGCCGGGGTCCGGGTGATGCGCAGCACCTACACGGCCCAGGCCATCGGCGCCGACCCGGCCGTCGCCGAGCTGCTGCGGCTGCCCGTCGGCGCGCCCGTGCTGGTCGGCGAGGAGATCACCTGCGACCAGCAGGACACTCCGGTGCTGCTGGGGCGGGCGGTGTACCGGGGGGACGCGTACCGGTTCGAGGCGACGCTGCATCGGTCAGTGGACTGAGGGGACTCGGGCGGGGGGCTGAGGGGACTCCGACGGGGGCTGAGCGGACTCCAACGGGGGCGGAGGCGGGAGGGGAGTCAGGCGGAGGGGCTGAGGCCGGGCGGCGGACCGGCCGGGGCGTCCGCGCACATGCGAGCCGCCCAAGGGAACCAGGCACGACAAGGGAAGACACCTGTGAGCACCACTGAAGTCACCGCCGCCCTCGACATCGGCGGCACCAAGATCGCCACGGGCCTGGTGACCGCCGACGGCACCGTCCTGCACCACACCGAGCGGCCCACCGCCGTCGAGGGCCGTCTGCGCGACCCCGGGCTGCACGGCACCGTGACCGCCGCGCGCTCCCTCCTCGCCGAG
Source organism: Streptomyces sp. NPDC048290 (assembly GCF_040652095.1). Lineage (NCBI taxonomy): Bacteria > Bacillati > Actinomycetota > Actinomycetes > Kitasatosporales > Streptomycetaceae > Streptomyces > Streptomyces sp. NPDC048290. Next base: position 218,482 of record NZ_JBEZLM010000011.1, on the reverse strand, counting down.
GCCGGGCGACGCGGGCTCACCGTCGTCGCCCTCGGCGCCGGCTTCCCCGAGTACGTCGCCGCGGACGGCCGGCTGACCAGCCGCGAGGTACTCGCCTGGGACGTCCAGCCCGGCAAACTGCTGGGCGCCGAACTGCCCGGAGTCCCGGTCACGGTGGGCTCCGACGTACGCTGCGGGGCGCTGGGCGAGGCCCACCACGGCGCCGGAGCCGGACGGGAGGACTTCCTCTACGTCTCGCTCGGCACCGGGCTCTCGTCCGCGTACGTCCGGCACGGAACCCCGCTTCCGGGGCGGCGCGGCGAGGCCATCGCGCTCGGCGAGTTCGAGGTCCCGGCGTCGGTCGACCCGGGCTGGCGGGGCAATCTGGAGCAGTACTGCTCCGGCCGCGGCATCGGTGACCGGCGCACCGCGCTGGGCGGCGCGACCACACCGGGCGCCCGTGAGGTGATCGCGCGGGCGGCACAGGGCGACCCCGTCGCGGACCACGTGCTGGCCACGGCGGGCGCCGCGCTGGGCACCGTCCTCGCCATGGCGGTACGGCTCCTGGACCCCGCGGCGATCATTCTCGGCGGGGGCCTCGGCTCGGCTCCCGGTCCGGTGCGGTCGGCTCTGGAGGCCGCCTACGCCGAGCGGACCGGGGCCCGCCCCGACGCCCCTCCGCTGCTGACCGCGGCGCTCGGTCCGGCGGCGGGACTGATCGGAGCGGCACGGCTGGCGACGCCGTGACGGGCAGCGCGGGGGGTGTCGGGCGGCGCCCGATCTAAGCGGGGAGTGTCAGGCGGCGCCCGATCTGAGCGGGGAGTGTCAGGCGGCGGCGCCCGATCTAAGCGGGGGGCCGCCCACGACTCCCCGGGGTCACCCCAGGGAGCCCCCGCGACTCCCCCGGAGTCACCCGCGCGCTCCCCGCGCTCCCCGCGCTCCCCGCGCTCCCCGCGCTCCCCGCGCTCCCCGCGCTCCCGGCGCTCCCCGCGCTCCCCGCGCCCCCGGCGTCACCCAGTGGTCCCCCCGTGCCCAGGATGGACGTCCGTCGATTCCAGATACCGCTGTGTCTCCGCGTCCGGCAACCGGACCGAGAAGGCCCAACCATAGATCGCCAGACTGAACGCGGCGATCACCACCATGTCCCACCACAGCGGCAGCGCCCCGGTCGCGCCGCAGCTCACCGTCGAGGCCGGGCCCGTACTGCAATAGCCGCCCTGCCAGGAGATCAGGCCCATCCCGATGAGATAGACCGGCAGCCACTGCGCGGAGCGCCAGTCCGGCGCCGGGGTCCTCGGGTTGAGCCCGAGCAGGGCCGAGGCGCCGAGCAGCAGATAGCCGAGGACGATCGCCAGACCGAGCCGCCACAGGGTGTCCCAGCCCGCCCAGTAGATGATCAGGTTGGCGACGACGAAGGCGACCGGCGCCCAGAACATCCCGCCGGGCAGCCGGTAGGGCCGGTACCGGTCGGGGTCCTGCCGGCGCAGGCACCCGAACGCGAGCGGAGCGCCCGCGTACATCAGCACACTCGCCGAGGTGACGAAGCCGACCAGCTTCTGCCAGGTCGGGAACGGCAGGAAGATGATCAGGCCGACGACGAAGGCGAAGAGCAGACTGAACCAGGGCACGCCCCGCCCGGTGGTCCGCTCGAAGACCTGGGGGACGTAACCGTTGCGGGACAGGCCGTAGGACACCCGGGACGCGGCGGTGGTGTAGATGAGTCCGGTGCCGGTCGGCGAGATGACCGCGTCGATGTAGATCAGTGTGGCGAGCCAGCCCACCCCGGCGGTCAGCGCCAGACCGGCGAAGGGGCCCGCCTTGTCGGTGAACGTCAGATCGGCCCAGCCATGGGTGAACGCGCTCGGCGGCAGCGCCCCGATGAACACCACCTGGAGGGCCAGATAGATGAGCGCGCCGAGCAGGACCGAGCCGATGACGGCCCGGGGGATGTCCCGTGCCGGGTTGCGGCTCTCCCCCGCCAGTTGGTCGGCCTGTTCGAAGCCGAGCAGGGCGAAGATGATGCCGCTGGTGCTGACGGCGGACAGCACGCCCTGGGCGCCGAAGGGAGCGAGCCCCTGATAGCCGAAGTTGGAGCCGTGGAAGGCGGTCGCCGCGAGGACGACGATGGTGAGGACGGGGATGGCGACCTTCCACCAGGTCGCGAGGCTGTTGGTGTGGGCCAGCCAGCGGATGCCGAGGAAGTTCACCACGACGAAGAAGGCCATGAAGGCGACGGCGAGCCCGTATCCGGCGGCGGTGAGGTGGTTCTTCTCGGTCTGGACCCAGCTCGCGTGCACACTCAGGTAGTTCAGCGACGCCATGACCTCGATCGGCGCCGTGGCCACCGCCTGGAGCCAGGAGAACCAGCCGAAGGACGCCCCGGCCACACTGCCGAAGGCGTAGTGCGGGAAGCGGGCGGTACCGCCCGCGATCGGATACATGGCACCCAGCTCGGCATGGACGAACGCCAGCACGGTCACCGCGAGGGCGCCGATCCCCCAGGAGAACAGCGCGGCGGTCCCGGCCGCCTGCGCCGCGAACAGCGCGCCGAACAGCCATCCCGACCCGATGATGGAGCCCGTGGACGTCCAGGTCAGACCGATCAGACCGATGTCCCGCCGCAGACCGGGGTTCTCGGGCCCGCCGGACACGGGCGCCTTCGGCATGGTCATACATCCTCGTTCCCTGAGGACGGGACGCGGAGCCTGCCTCACACGTCCACCGGTCCACTCCTCCCCTGCCTATCCCGGTGACCGGTCCCCCGCCGCGACGCGCACACCACGCCCCGGCGAGTTCACCCGCCCAGCAGATACCTCAGGCCCCGGGCGAACGTCCGCCGCCATCCAGCCTGTTCGTGCGCGCCGGGGAACTCGTCGTACGCCACCTCGTGGCCGCGGGCGGTGAGGACGTCCCGCAGATGGCGGTTGGCGGTGAGCAGGCTGGTGCCGCCGGGCAGGGGCTGGGTCTCCAGGGTGCCCGCGGCGATCCAGAACCGGGTGCGGGCCGGGGCACCGGGCTCCGCCGCGATCTGCCGGGTCAGCCACTCCGGCTCCCCGTCCCGCCCCATCGCGTACGGTCCCTCCGCGCCGCCGAACTGCTCCTTCAGCCCCCACCAGTGCGACCCCGACAGGGACAGCACCCCGCCGAACAGGTCCGGCCGCCGGTACGCCAGCCAGAGGGAGGCGAGTCCGCCGTAGCTGGCCCCCGCGACGACGGTGGTCGCCGGGTCCCGGCCCGCCCCGAACTCGGCGCGCAGCCACGGCAGCAGCTCCTCCGCGTACTGCCGTACCAGGTCCGGGTGGCAGCACATCTCCGTCATCCGCGACATGGTGTCCCGGTTCCGCACGAAGGCCACGACGGTGGGAGGTACGGCGCCCGCCGCGATCAGGTTGTCCAGGATCTCGGGGTAGTGGTCGAGGTGGTACTCGCCGTCCAGCAGGAGCAGTAGCGGATGGCCCGCCGCGCCCTCGCGGTAGCCCTCGGGCAGATAGACGGCCACCTCGCGGTCGCCGCCGAACACCGTGGACGGCACCCGGTGTTCGGTGAGCGTGCCGCGCGGTCCGCCGGTGTGCCCGCCGCGGCCGAACCAGACCTCGGGGTCCGCGCCGGGCAGGGTCAGCACGGACTCGTGGAGCCGTTCGGCGCCCGGTGTCATGGAGGTGTGGGCGGACATGATCCGCTCGGGGTTGAACGGGTCGTGGCGGGCCGCGCGCAGATGGGCCGCCACGATCTCGCCGTAGGCGCCCGCCTGGACCAGTTCCATGACCTCGGCCAGTGACTTCGCCGCGTAGGGGTCGTCGACGCTGTAGCTGTAGACCACGGAGAGACGGTCGTCGGCGACGGGCACGGTCAGGTGCCACACGTCCGTGCCGGGAATCCGCTCCATGGCCGCGGGGCGGCCGTCGGCGTCCATGGTGAGCTGCGAGGAGACCTCGACATGCGTGGCCGGGCCGAGGTGGACGAACGTGACGGCGTGTCCGCCGCCGTCCAGCGGGGTGAGCAGGGGGCCACCGGCCGCGTGGAGTGCGGCGGTGAGTCGGTCCAGGGCGCCGGGTTCGCGCCGGGCCACGGCGTGGAGACAGGGGGCGGGGGAGGTGGGGGTGTGGTCGGTCATGGGTGACTCCTCCGGGTGGGTGCGGTGACGGCGGGCGGGGCGGGTGCCGCGTCCCCGCCCTCGTCCGTGCCGCCCGCGCCGACCCGGGGGATCACCCAGGCCAGCGGCACGGCCAGCAGGGTGACCGCGGCGGCCACCAGGAAACTGACGGTGTATCCGGACTCGGTCGGCAGCCCGGTCGCCGAGCCGTCGGCCGACCGCGCGACGACGGCCGCCGAGAGCTGGAGTCCGAGGGCGATACCGACCGAGCGGGCGACGGTGTTGATACCGGTCGCGGCGCCGGTCTCGGCGGGGCGCACAGTGTCCAGGATGCCGTTGTACAGCGCCGTCAGACCGGCGCCGACCCCCGCGCCGAGCAGCACGAAGACCAGTACGAGCTGCCAGGCGGCGGAATGCAGCCACGCCCCCGTGAGCGCGCCCGCCACGGCCACCAGCAGCCCCGCGACCACCACAGGGCGGGCCCCGAACCGCCGTCCCGCAAGACCCGCCAGCGGTCCCGCGACCGCCGCTGCCGCCGCGCCGGGCAGCAGATACCGGCCCACGTCGGTTGCCGTGCCGCCGAGCCCGTACCCCGTCTCGGCGGGAGCCACCACCAGTTGCGGGATCGCCAGATACGCGACGGCGTACCCGGTGCCCAGGACGACCGCGAGCAGTGTGCCGCCGAGCACCACCGGCCGGGCCAGCATCCGCACATCCACCAGCGGCTCGGCGACCCGCAGTTCGACAAGGGCCCACAGCACGCCCACGACCAGCGCGGCCCCGAGGAACCCCAGCACGAAGGGGGAGGTCCAGCCGCGTCCGGGCAGTTCGGTCAGGGCGAGCATCAGCGAGAACAACGCCCCGGCCAGCAGTGCCCCACCGGCCCAGTCCAGCGCCCCGCGCCGGTCGTCCACCGTCCGCTCCTGGCGCGGCAGCACCCCGTACGCGACCGCCCCGAGGACGGCGATCACGGCGGCCGGGAGCCCGAACATCCACCGCCAGGACAGCCCTTCGGCGATCGGTCCGGCGAGGACGACGCCCAGTCCCCCGCCGAGGGTGAACATCCCCGCGACGAACCCGACGGCCACCGACCGCCCGCGCGCCGGGAACCGTTCCCGCAGCAGCACCAGCCCCAGCGGTACGACTCCCACGCCGACGCCCTGGAGCGCCTGCCCGCCCACCAGCAGCGGGAACGTACCGGCCAGCGCGGACAGCGCCGCCCCGCCCGCCACCAGCACCGCCACCGCCAGCAGCACCCGGCGCCCGCCGTACCGGTCGGCGAGGCTGCCCACGAAGGGGGTGGCCAGGGCCCCGGCGACGGTGAGTGTGCTCGGGATCAGGGCGGCGCGGGCCGGATCGAGCCCCAGGTCGCCCTGGACCAGGGGCAGGACGGGGATCGTCATGCTCTCCAGCGCGCCGACGACCACGGTCAGCAGACCGACGAGGGCGATGACGGCGCGGTCGGCAGGTCGGTACGCCGGTACGGGCCCGGGGAGCGAGGGCGAGGGTCTTTCGGACATGGGTGATTCCTCCGCGTTCGATGACGGGGCGGATGGGATGGATGAGGTGGACGGGATGGCGCAGCCGGGACGCGACGGCGGCCAGGTCCCCCGCCGGGGATCTAGGCGGCCGTCTCGATCCAGTCGGAGATCAGCTCGTCCAGCACGCCCAGCGGCAGGCTCCCGTGGCCGATCACCTCATGGTGGAAGTCCCGGATCGAGAACCGGCCGCCCAGTTCCGCGCGGGCCCGCGCCCGCTGCCGCTCGATCTCACGGCGGCCGATCAGATACGCGGTGGCCTGGCCGGGCCAGGCGAGATAGCGGTCGATCTCGTTGCGGACATTGGCCTCGGTGGTCGCCGTGTTGTCCCGCATATAGGCGACGGCCCGCTCCCGGGACCAGCCCAGGTGATGCATCCCGGTGTCCACGACCAGGCGGCAGGCGCGGACGGCGTCCAGGGACAGCATCCCGAGCCGGTCGAGGTCACCGCTGTAGAGCCCCATCTCGTCGGCGAGACGCTCGGCGTACAGCCCCCAGCCCTCCATGTGCGCGGTGAGCTGTCCCACCGCCTTGCGCCGGAACAGGGGCAGCTCGGTGAGGGTGGCGGCCAGTCCGAGCTGGAGGTGGTGTCCGGGCACGCTCTCGTGGAAGGCGAGCGCCTCGTACTCGTAGCGGAAGCGGGTGGCGGGGCGGACCGTGTTGATCCAGTGGGTGCCGGGCAGCCCGCCGGGGCCGGGCGGCTGGTAGTAGGCGAGCGGTGCCGTGTCCGCCTCCAGGGGGCCGATCTCCCGGGTGACACAGTCGGCGATGCCGTACGGGCGGAACCAGTCGGGCACGGCGGCCCGCGCCCGGCCGAGGGCGTCCTCGACGAGGGTGACGATCTCGTCCGCGCGGGAGAAGCGCAGCGCGGGGTCGGTGCGCAGGGCGGTGAGGACGCCGTCGCAGTCGCCGATCCCGAGGACCCGCTCCCCGAGCCGGGCGAACTCCTCCCGCAGCGCGGCCACCGCCTCCAGGCCCACGCGGTGGATGTCCTCGGCGGCGAGGCCCGGCCGGGTGTGCCGGGCGAGGGCGTCGGCGTAGCCCTCGGCGCCGCCCGGTACATGGCAGACCCCGGCCTCGGAGTCGGGACGGGCACCTTCGGCGAGCCCCGCGAGGCCGTCCCGGAAGCGGACGAGCGCGGGGCGTATCCGGTCCCGTACCAGGGCGCGGGCCTGCTCGGACTCCGGGTGGTCGGTGAGCGGGCGGATCAGCGGATCGGTGGCGAGGTCGCCCGCGAGGACGGTGTCGACCTGGCCGATCGCGGCGAGCACACCGCTGCGCAGGGGCGGGCGGCCGGTCGCGGCGGCGGTGCGGTAGCGGTCGAGCCAGCCGTCGAAGTACCCCGGCAGGGCGGCGAGCCGCTCCAGGTAGGCCCCGGCGCCCGTCCGTCCGACCGGGGTCATCGCGAGGGACTGGAACACCTGGGTCTGCGGTGCGGTGACTCCGGCGGAGATGGCGAAGTCGGCGAGCCCGTGGCGCAGTTCGTCGGTGGAGCTGCGGATCAGGACCTCCAGCACGCGGCGGGTGACCCGCTCCTCGCCGGGTGACCCGTCGAGTGGGACCCGCTCCAGCCGCGCCCCGAGCGCGGTCAGGGTCCGCCGGTGAACTTCGATGGCCTGGGCGGACGGGTCGGGTACGCGGTGCTCGTGCCCGGGGACCCCGAGCAGGGTCGCGGCGAGCGGGTCGTGGTCCATCTCCGCGGCGAAGTACGCCTCCGCGAGCCGTTCGAGTTCCGCCTGTCGCTGCTCAGCCACGCTCGTTCCCGTCGTCGCAGGGGGTACCGCGAGGTGGTACCACCGTCGGTACAGTGCGCCGATTATTGAGAGGTGAATGTCATTGAGTCAAGAGAGAATGTCATTCAGTACTGACTGAACGGCACGCATCGATCATGAAACGCCCTTCAGGGATCTCGGTTGGTAGGGTCGCGGGCATGGCGCAGCAGGACGAGAAGTCGCGGGCACAGCTGGAGTTCGCGGACCGGATGGCCGATGTGTTCACCGGGCAGATGCCGCGGATGGCCGGACGGATGCTGGGGCTGCTGCTGGTCACCGACGAGGACCGGCTCTCCAGCAAGGACCTGGTCACCCGGCTCGGCGCCAGCGCGGCCACCGTCTCCACCATGGGCCGACTGCTCATCGACCTGGGCCTGGTCGATCGGACCGTCTCCCCCGAGACCCGCCGCGACCTCTTCTCCGTCGCCCCCAACGCCTGGGTCGGTGTCTACCGCGACGGCGAACGCTATATCTCCGAGGCCCTCGACCTCCTCGGCCGGACCCTCGACGACCCCGCCCTCGCGGACGCCCCCCGGGCCCGGATGCGGGAGATGCACAACCTCTACGCCTTCCTCTGGGCCGAGATCCCCGCCCTCGTCTCCCGCTACGAGCAGTGGCGCACGGCGAACGGACCGGAGGCGGTCTATCCCAGACGGTGAGGATCGGAGCGGCCGGGGACGGAGACACGCAAGGGCCTGCACCCCTCAGTCGGGGGGCAGGCCCTTGCGTCCGAATCCTCAAGCCCCGGTCAGGTCCAGAGGTACAGGTCCCAACCACCGCCCCACGCGGGGTAGCACCCGTAGGCGGAGTAACCGTCACGGACGTACCACCGGCCCACGTAGTGGCAGGTCTCCTCGTCGTCGTAGTAGTACGGGCCGTATTCGTCCGACGCGGAGGCGGACACGGCCTCCGTGGCAGCGGCGGCGCCCTCGTCGGCGTTCGCGGACACGGCCGGGGCCGAGACCGCGAGCAGCCCGGCCGCGAACACGCCGACCAGGGCGGTGGCTCGTACCGACTTGAGCATGGGTACTCCTGACTGAGACGGATGAGACATTCCGCCATGGGTGACGGCGGCGGGACGGGACAGGGTTCAACGAGTCCCTGACCGGCCGGTCCGGCGTCAGCCCCGGCGGCCCCGCGACCGCTCCCGGCGCTCCCGCATCACCGCCTGGTAGTCCTCCCACACCGGGGTGGCCTGCGCCGCGACGTACTGCTCATGGGCCCGCTTGTAGTGACCCCGGTCGCGGCGGGTCGCCTCCAGCACCGCCCACAGGGCGAGGACGGGGAGCACCCAGCGAATCCAGGACGCCGGGATGAGGAAGGCCCCCACGGCGCCGATGCCTCCGGCCAGGGCGATGGAGATGCCCACGCCCCACATGTAGACCGCGGGTCCCGGTTCACCGCGGCGCGCCCCGCCGTCGGCGGCGTCGGGCTCCTCGTCCTCGGGCAGGTTGAAGAGCCAGATGGTACGTCCGAGCGGTACGGCGATCACGGCCGCGAAGAGCGGCAGGTAGGCGACCGGGCCGAAGGCCGTGGCGCGTACGTCCTCGATCGGGATGATCCACGCCATGACCGCGGAGGCTATGGCGATGATGACGTGCGTCCATGGCTGGATGAGCGGACGTGCCGCCAAAGTCCCTTCGACCTTGGCGAGTTCCCTGATCTGCTCGGCGTGTCTCCCGCGTTCCTTCACTCCCCCGTGCCCCCTCTGTTTCCGCTCTGTCCGTCGCCGGTCCTGTACGTGGTCTCCGACGATCATTGTGCGGCTTCGGTTCCGCGGGTTCGCCCGGGGGTGGGCGGGTTTCTACGGAACCGTCGGCTCCGACAGGCGACCCTCCCTACCCCGGCCGTTGACCCTCACGTGGCGTCAGACGTCATAGTCGGAGGCGTGGAGGATCACTGGAGCGTGGGGCGCGTCGCCGAGCTGGCCGGGGTCAGTGTGCGGACGCTGCATCACTACGACGCGATCGGGCTGGTGCGCCCGTCGGCGCGGACCGGGGCCGGGTACCGGGTCTACTCGGCGGGCGACATGGAACGGCTGCGGGAGGTGCTGGCCTACCGCCGGCTCGGCTTCGGACTGCGCGAGATCGCCGAACTGGTCGACGACCCCGCCACCGACGCCGTCGCGCACCTGCGCCGGCTGCGCGGACTGCTGGTGGAGCGGCGGGACCGCGCCGACGCCATGGTGACGGCCATCGACCGAGAACTGACGGCACGGGCAGAAGGGCGGAAGATGACACCGCAGGAGCAGGTGGGAATGTTCGGACCACGGCTGTACGACGCGATCGGCGGCGCCTACCCGGCGACCCGGCGTACCGATCCACGGATCGCCGCGCGGATCTGGGACGCGCTCGGGGACGCGCGGACCGTGCTGAACGTCGGCGCGGGCACCGGCTCCTACGAGCCCGCCGACCGGGAGGTGACCGCGGTGGAGCCGTCGGCGGTGATGCGGGGGCAGCGGCCGGACGGGGCGGCTCCGTGCGTGGCCGCCGCCGCGGAGCGCCTGCCGTTCCCGGACCGGTCCTTCGACGCCGCGATGGCCGTGTCCACCGTGCACCACTGGGCCGATCCGCTGGCGGGGCTGCGCGAGCTGCGCCGGGTGGCCCGCCGGGTGGTGGTGCTGACCTTCGACACCGACGAGCCCGGCTGGCAGGACCGGTTCTGGCTGACCCGGGACTATCTGCCGGAGTTCGCCGATGTCCTCGCGGGCTTCCCGCCACTCGCCGGGATGGCGGAGGCGCTCGATGCCCGCGCCGAACCGGTGCCCGTGCCGTGGGACTGCGCCGACGGCCTGTTCGAGGCGTACTGGCGCCGCCCGGACGCCTATCTGGAGGAGCGGGTGCGGCGGGCGATGTCGGTCTGGACGAGGGTGGGGCGGGAGGCGGAGGAGCGGGCGGTGCGCGGACTGGGCGACGACCTCGCCTCCGGACGGTGGGCCGCGCGCAACGGCGGGCTCACCGGTCTCGACGCCGCGGATCTCGGGCTGCGGCTGCTGGTGGCGTGAACGGGGTGGGTTCCGGGTGAGTTCCGGGCGGTCCCGGGCGGTCCCGGGCGGTCCCGGGCGGTCCCGGGTGGTCCCGGGCGGGCCGTGGGGAATCCCGGCGGACCTGCCGTGGGGAACCCCCGCTGACCCGCCGTCGGGAACCCCCGCAGACCTCCCCGCCGCTTCCCTACGGCCTCCCACCCGGCTGGACCGGCAGCGCCGTGAGGCGCCGGTGCAGATAGCCCCCGCTCCAGGTCAGCCCCGTCAGCGGCACCGCGGGGGTCAGCCGGGGCCAGCGGGTGAGGATGCCGGTCAGGGCCACCGTCAGTTCCAGTCGGGCCAGCGCTGAACCGGGGCAGTAGTGCGGGCCTAGGCCGAAGGTGAGGTGGCGGCTCGCGGAGCGGCGGGCGGGGTCCAGGGTCTCCGGGTCGGCGTGGCAGCGGGGGTCGTGGTTGGCCGAGGCGACCGAGAGCAGGACGCCGCTGCCAGCGGGGACGACGGTGTCGCCGAAGCGGATGTCGTCCAGCGCCAGCCGCTTGGTGGCGAAGGGGCCCGGGGTGTCCCAGCGCAGGAACTCGTCGACGGCACGCGGTATCCGGTCCGGCCGGTCCCGCAACTCCTGCTGGACCTCAGGGTGTTCGAGCAGCGCGACCACGCTCATGCCGATCGCCTGCACCGTGCTGTCGTAGCCCGCGAGCAGCAGCATGGCCAGCAGGGACGCCACCTCGTCCTCGCCGGCGCCGCCCCGTGCGTGCCACTCGGCCAGGGTGCGGGAGACGAGGTCGTCGCCGGGTTCGGCGGCACGGCGGGCCATCTCCGCGCGGACGAAGGCGTCGATGCGGGCGACGCTCTCCTCGATGTCGCGCGGTGTGCAGCCCGCCTTGTCGGCGAGGCGGGCCACCGGCGCGTACAGCGCGGCGCGTTCCTCCTCGCGCACAGCGAACAGTTCGCACAGGGACAGGAACGCGAGGGGCCGGGCGAAGGCGTCCATCAGCTCGACGGGGCCGCCGTCCCGGGCCGCCTCGGCGGCGTCGAGGAGGTCGGCGGCGGCCCGTTCGATGCGTTCCCGGTGTTCCGCCACCCGGGCCGGGGTCAGGGCGGGGGTGGCCAGGCGCCGGATGCGAGTGTGGTCGGGCGGGTCGTAGTTGACCAGGGTCACATCGAGGGCGCGCCGCTTTCGTGTGGGGTCGGGTGTCCGGCCGCCGCTCAGGGAGAGGCGCGGGTCCATGAAGCCGGCGCGGACGTCCTCCGCGCGGGTGACCAGCCAGGCGGGGCGGCCCGCGGGGGTCTGGACCCGGGCCACCGGGCAGGTCTCGCGGAGCCGGGCCAGTGTCGGGCCCGGCCGGGCGACGAACGCGGCGCCCAGCGGCTGCGGCAGCCGCGTCGGGGCGGGTGCGGTCCCGGCCGGGGCGGTGGGTTCGGTGTCCATGCGCGGGCGTCCTCTCGCGGCGGCGGAGTGTGCGCCGGTCAGCGTAGGAGGGGCCGGTTGCCGGGGAGTTCGCCCGCGGTGGGTTTTCGGTATGCCGCCGTCGGCGGCCGGGTCCGTGCGCGCTCCGCCCACCTGGGGGGTTCACCGGTGGTCAACCCGGGGCGAACCGGTGCCGAACCCCGTGCTCCTAGCGTCCTGCCGGTCGGCGCAGTGCCGTCACCCGTTGTCCCGATCGCCCGTCTCAGGGAGGACCAGCATGGCCGAGAACATCGAGCCCACCGAGGAGACCACCGAGACCCCCGCGGAGGAGACCCCCGAGGTCGTCGCGCACGCCGTGGACCACGTCGGCTGGTGCGGCGTGCACCAGGAGTCGGTCGACGAGCCGGAGGTGGTCGCCCACTCCGAGGAGGGCGAGGACACCCCGTGGTGCGGCGTGCACCAGGAGCACAGCCTCTGATCGGTACCACCACGCCTGGTCCCCTCAGCGGGCCGTTCTCCCCGGTCGCGGCGTACGGATCGATCCGCCGCGACCGGGGCACCCGCGCTCCCGTTCCGCCCTCGCTCCCACCCCCTCGCGCCGTCGCCCCGACCCGGAGGTTGCCGTGTCCGGTACGCAGTCCGTCACCATCCCCGCCGCCGGGGCCCGACTGATCCGCGCCGAGCGGGGGTGGTGGTTCCTGGGCGGCGGCGGATACGCGCTGATGCGGCCGGGCCAGGTGGAGCCGGACGGCACACTGCGGCCGTCCGCGGAACGCTATCTGCGCAACGCGGGCCTGTACGACGTACGGCCCTACACCTCGTACTCGCTGACCGTGCTCACCAGCACCGACTGCAATCTGGGGTGCGGGTACTGCTTCCAAAACACCGCGCAGGACCCGCGTGGCGGGAACCGGCCGCCGCGCATCCAGCATGCCCGGCTCACCCCGGAGGCCGTGGGGCAGGTGGTGGACTTCACCCGGGAGCGGATGCGGGCGGCGGAGGTGGACCGGCTGTCGCTGCTGCTGTTCGGCGGCGAGCCGCTGCTGAATCCGCGCGGCTGCCGTGACCTGCTGACCCGGGCCGGGGAACTGGGCGCGCTCACCGCGTCGATGACCTCCAACGGCACCCTGCTCACCCCGCTGATCGCCAAGGAACTCAACGCCGCGGGCCTCGGCTCGGTGCAGGTGACCTTCGACGGAGACCGGGCCGAGCACGACACCATCCGCATCCGGCGCTCCGGCGGCGGCACCTTCGATGTCATCGTGTCCAACATCGCGCGGGCCATCGAGACGACGTCCCTGCGCTGGATGCTGCGGGTCAATGTCTCGCACCACAACCAGCACGGCATGGACGAGCTGGTGGAGCGGCTCGGCAAGCGGCTCGACCCGGCCCGCTGCGGCATCCACTTCGCCCGGGTCGGTGACGTCGGCGTCGGCTACGCCAACAACCTGCTGCACGAGGACGGCCTGGTCACGGACTTCGTGCGCTGGCACGCCCGCGCCCTGGAGCTGGGCTTCTCGGTGTCGCGCCCGCGCGCCCACATGCCCTGCCAGGCGTGCTCCTTCGCCGACGGCCGCTACGGGGCGGTCGTCAACGCCGACGGCGTCCTGGCCAGTTGCTGGGAGACCGCCGGGAAGCCGGGCATGGAGGTCGGAAGCCTCACCGAGGGCTATCTCCCGGCGGAGCGGACCGAGGGCCGCTGGGTCAGCTGCCACGACCACTACCAGTACGACGAGGAGGCCGCCGTCCGCGCCTCGTTCCAGGACCGGGTGGACGCCGGGGTGCTGGACTGCCTGGCCACCGCCGGACGGCTGTGATGAAGGGCACCGGCGTCCTGCGCGCCAACGCCGACTTCCGCCGCTACTGGCTCAGCACCAGCCTGTCCACGCTCGGCAGTCAGCTGTCGCTGCTGGCGTTCCCGCTGCTGGTGCTGTCCATCGGGGGCAGCGCGGCGCAGGCGGGTGTGGTCGCCACCTGCTCGCTGGTGACCCGTACGGTGCTGCGACTGCCCGCAGGGCATCTCGCGGACCGCCTGGACCGGCGGCTGATCATGGTCGGCTGCGATCTGGTCCGGCTGGTGGCGCTGGCCAGCATCCCGCTCGTGGCGGGGCTCGGCCAGCTCGGTCAGGCGCAGTTGCTGCTGGTGGCCGTGGTGGAGGGCGCGGCCAGCGCGCTGTTCGCGCCGGCGGCCACCATCGCGGTGCGGGACGTGGTGCCGGAGCGGGATCTCACCGAGGCGCTGAGCCGCAGCCAGGCCGCCGTGGCGTCGACCTCACTGATCGGTCCCTTCCTGGGCGGCTGGCTGTTCACGGTGGACCCGATCCTGCCGTTCGCGGTCGACGCGGGCTCCTACGCGGTGTCCGCGCTGCTCCTGCTGCGGATCGCGACCCGGCCCGCCCCGGAGACCGCGGGCGCCGAACGCGACAACCGGCTGACCGCGGGACTGCGCTGGCTCACCCGGCAGCGCGCCCTGCTGGCGGCCATGTTCTTCGCCGCGGGCATCAACGTGGTGTCCGCCGCCGCCCAGACGACGATGGTGGTCTCGCTGCGTCAGAGCGGCGCGGGCGGCACGGCCATCGGCGCGGTGATGGCGTGCGCGGGCATCGGCGCGCTGCTCGGCGCCGCCGTCGCCGCGCGGCTGATCAAGGCGATCCCGGCGTCCCGGCTGTTCCTGCTGATCGGGACGGTGTGGGCGCTGGGGCTCGCCGTGTTCTCCACCACGTCCGACCCGTGGACGATCGGTCCGGTCCTGGTCGTCGTGGTGTTCTTCAGCCCTCCGGCGGGCATCGTGGTGTCCCGCGCGGTGCTGGTGCTGGCGCCCCGTGACCTGCTGGGCCGGGTCAGTACCGCGACCGGGCTGATGATGGCGGGTCTCGCCTCGCTCGGGCCGGTCCTGGCCGGTCTGTTCGTCGACTCCCTGGGCTCCAGCACCACCTGGCTGGCGCTGGCCGGGACGGCGGCGGTGGTGACGGTGCTGTCGGCGGTGCCGCTGCTGCGGGAGACGTCCCTCGACACGGACACGGGCACAGACACCAAGGCGGACACGGAGACGAAGGCCGACACGGACGACGGCGACGCCCCGGCGGGCCTGGTCCCCGCGCCCGGCAAGAAGACCGGCGGCACCTGACCGCGCACGCCGTCGTCCGCACGCCACCGTCCGCACGCCGCCGTCCCACTCCCCGTCCCCCGGACGTGTCCGTCTCCTGGAGCGCCGCATGACGATGTCCCCGCCCCGCGACACCCGGCCCCGCCCGGACGCGCCTCCACCGGCCCCCCGCAGCGGGCCGGTGGAGCACCTCCACGGACAGCAGGTGGCGGACCCGTACCGCTGGCTGGAGGACGCGCGCGACCCCGGCACCGTCCGGTGGAGCGCGGCGCAGGACGTGCTGTACGGGCGGGAGCGGGAGCGCTGGCCGCACCGGGAGGCGCTGGTGGCGCGGATGACGGCACTGCTGGCGGGCGGCGCCGCCGCGGTGCCGGTGCCGCGCGGACGGCGGGAGTTCCAGCTGCGCCGGGACCCGGGGCAGGATCTCGCGGTGCTCACGGTGCGGGAGGACGGGCGGGTCAGGGTGCTGTGCGACCCTCGCGCGAGCGACCCGTCCGGCGGGACGGTGATCGACGCGTTCGAACCGTCCTGGGAGGGCGATCTGGTCGCCGTCCAGATGTCCTCGGGCGGCACCGAGCAGTCCGTACTGCGGGTCCTCGACACCGCGACCGGCGCGGTCGTGGACGGTCCCGTGGACCGGGTGCGCCGCTCGCCGGTGGCCTGGCTGCCCGGCGGCCGGCACTTCTACTACGTACGGCACCTGCCGGGGAGCCGGCACCGTCGGGTGTGGCTGCACGAGGTGGGCGCCCCGGCCGACGCCGACGCGGAGATCTTCGGCGCCGGGCGGGCGGAGACCCAGTACTACACGGTGGCGACCGCGTGCGACGGCGGGCTGCTGGTCGTCGGCGCCAGTGAGGGCACCGCGCCCCGCACCGACCTGTGGACCGCCGACCTGACGGTGGAGCCGCCCGCGCGGCCCCGGCTGCGGCCGTTCCAGCAGGGCGCCGACGCCCGTACCGTGCTCCGGCCACGGCCGGGCGGCGGTCCGCTGCTGCTCAGGACGACGGCCGGGGCCGCGCGCGGCCGGATCGCCGCCGCCCCCCGCGACGGCGCCGCGACCCCGCCCGACCGGTGGCGGCCCCTGGTCGGGGAGCAGCCGGACACGGTGCTGGAGGACTTCGCGGTCCTCGACGGCCCGGCGCTGGACCGTCCGCTGCTGCTGGTCGCCCGGACCCGCCACGCCGTCGCCGAACTCACCCTGCACGACGCCCGGACCGGTGCCCCGGCGGGAACCGTGCCGCTGCCCGGCCAGGGCACCGTGACCGGTCTGACGGTCCGTCCGGAGCCGGGTCACGAGGCGTGGCTCGCCTACACCGACCACCTCACCCGGACCGTCGTCCTGCACTACGACGCCGTCACCGGCCGCCTGGCCACCTGGCCCGGCGGACCGCCCGCCGTGGCGTACACCGAGGGCGTGCACGTCACCCAGGAGGTGCTGCGGTCCCGGGACGGCACCGAGGTGCGGATGTTCGTGCTCTCCCCCACCGGCCGCCCCGACCGGCCCCGGCCCACCGTACTCACCGGCTACGGCGGCTTCGGCGCGTCGATGACGCCCGGCTTCACCCCGCAGGCGGTGCCCTGGGTCCGGGCGGGCGGTGTCTACGCGGTGGCCTGTGTGCGCGGCGGCGGCGAGGAGGGCGCCGCCTGGCACCTGGCCGGGCGCCGGGAGCACAAGCACAACACCTTCGACGACTTCGACGCCGCCGCCGACCACCTGCTCGCCCGGCGCTGGACCGCACCGGGCGCGCTCGGCGTCCTCGGCAGCTCCAACGGCGGCCTGCTCGCCGGTGCCGCGCTGACCCGGCGGCCGGAGACCTACGCGGCCGTCGTGTGCGCGGCACCGCTGCTGGACATGGTCCGCTACGAACGCTCCGGGATGGGACCGAGCTGGCGCGACGAGTACGGCAGCGCCGAGGACCCCGACGCGTTCGCGCGGCTGCTGTCCTACTCCCCGTACCACCAGGTCCGCGCGGGGCGGCGCTACCCCGCCGTGCTGCTGGCCGTCTTCGACGGCGACACCCGGGTCGACCCGGCCCACGCCCGGAAGATGTGCGCGGCCCTCCAGTGGGCCGACCCAGCGGGCGGACCGACCGTGCTGCGCACCGAGTACGGCGTCGGCCACGGCACCCGGGGGGTGTCCCGCAGCGCCGGGCTGTACGCGGACGTCATGGCGTTCTTCGGCCACCATCTGGGGCTCGATCTGAGGAGCGGCCTGCGATGAACGTGCTGCTGTGCCCGCTGAGCGACCCGGGGTACCTGTATCCGGCGCTGGCGGTCGGGCGGGAGCTGCGCCGCCGCGCCCACCAGGTCGACGTCCTCGCGGCGGCGAGGGCCGCGCCGGTGGTCCGGGAGGCGGGCCTCGCGCTGTCCGCCGTCGAGGACGGCACGGCGCTGTCGGTGGGCCACTGGACGGTGCGCGGTCCTGAGCAGTACACGCGGGTGCGGCAGGCGATCCGGCGGCTGCGGCCCGATGTCCTGGTGACCTCCGTGCTCTGCCACGGGGCGCTGCTGGCCGCCGAGACGGCGGATCTGCCGGTGGTGGTGCTGGGGCTGACGGCCCATCTGTGGCCGTACCGCGCCGGGGCCCAGCCGGAGGACGCGCACGACCGTTCGTGGCGGCTGGCCGCGACGCTGGAGCACTACCGCGCGCTGCGGGAGACGGCCGGGCTGCCGCAGCGGCGCGACCGGTACCCCGACACACCGCTGCTCGGCACCGCGTTCCTGCTGCGCGGGCATCCGGTGCTGGAGGTGCCGGACGCCGAACTGCCCGCGCCGGTACGACATGTCGGCCCCTGCTGGTGGGAGCCGGAGCCCGAGCCGGACGCCGTGCCGCCCCCGGCGGAGGGAGCGCCGTCGGTGTACGTGCATCTCGGCCGTACGTTCGGCGGCACCAGTCTGTGGCCACGGCTCAACGCCGCCTTCACCTGGGGCACGCACCGGGCGGTGGTGGAGCTGGGCCGGTCGGGTCCGTCCGAGGCCGAGCCCCACGCCGCCCTGGTGACCGGGCGCCGCCCGTGGATGGCGCCGCTGGTGGAGCGGGCCGACCTGGTGCTCACCAACGCCACGTCCGCTCCGGTGCTGGGCGCGCTGCTGCACGGCAAGCCGCTGCTGGTCGCCCCCAACGGCTCTGAGCAGCAGGTGCTCGCCACGGCGTGTCTGCGGGCCGGGGTCGCCCGGACCTTCCCGGCGGACGGCTCGCGCGCCGCCGTGCTGCGGGAGGCGGTCGCCGACGCCGCCCGGGATCCGGGGCTGCGGGCCCGTGCGGTGGCGGTGGGAGGGCTGCTGGCGGGGAGCAAGAGCGAGTCGCGTGCGGCGGACGCGGTGGAGTCGGCGGCGCGGTGAATCGGGCCGACTGACCTCGACCCACTGACCAAGGCCCCCGGGAGCGGCGTCCCGGGGGCCTTCCTCTCGCCTGGCTCCCGCGTCTCACCCCTGGGACGGCGCCCGGTGGGTCTCCTCGTCGAGCAGGACGTCCCGCAGCGCGGCGACGAGTTCCAGGCTGCGGGCCCGGACCGCCGCCGACGGCTCCTCGCGGCGGCGTTCGGTGACGACGGCGAGGGCCGCCGCCGCCTGCCGGGCGAACAGGGCGAGCAGGTCGAGCTCGGAGAGGCTGGAGCGGGACTGGGCGACGGGGTCGAGGACCTCCAGCACGCCGAGGACCCGGTCGCGGTGGGCGAGCGGGGCCGCCATGAGCGCGTCCGGCACGTACCCGGTGGACTCGGCGACGTCCCGGGCGAACATGCCCTGCTCCCTGAGGTCGTCCGCGACCATCGGTTCCCCGGAGACCAGCACCCACCCGGCGAGTCCCTTGCCGGCCGGGAACCGGGACCCCACGAGGGACTCCTCCCCCTCCCCGGACACCGCTTGGAAGACCAGTTCCCCGGCGTCCTGGTCGTGGAGCAGCACGGAACTCGCCGCCGCGCCGAAGATGGCGCGTGCCGTCTCCACGACGGACTGGAGCAGGTCGTGCTCGGCGCTGCCGCCCCGGGTGCCGGGGCCCGTGTCTGCGGCGGGGACGAGGCCGTGGGACTGGGTCATGATGCACCTCGGGTTCCTGTGGCGCCGATGCGGACGTTCGCCGCGGAGAGATACAGCGCGTGCTTGATCTGGAACGGTGTGAGCCTGGGGCGGCTGCCGAGCAGCCGTGCGCACAGGCCGCTGACGAACGGTGTGGCGAAGCTGTTGCCGGTGGTCCGGATGGTCCTGCCGCCCGTCCAGGCGACCTGGACGTTCTGTCCGGGCGCGAAGAACTCCACGGGGGGCCGGGGGTTGTAGAGAAACAGGGCGGGGTCGTCCTCGCGGTGCGTACCGACCGAGACGACCGACGAGAACCGCCACGGGAAGCTCTCCACGGGTGTGTTGTGCGCCGAGGCCACCAGGGTGGTGCCGGTGAAGAACGCCTGGTCGGCCAGGGCGCGCAGGGCGTCGAGGAACTGCGGGCGGGTGGTGGAGAGACTGAGGTTGACGACGTCGAAGCCCTGGTCGACGGCCCAGCGCAACCCGGTGAGCAGGGCGTCGCCGCTTCCGGTGAAGCCCTCGCCGAGCACCCGGACGCTGTACAGGTCGCAGCCCGGTGCCACGCGCCGGACGATCCCGGCGCAGGCGGTGCCGTGGCCGCAGCCGTCGCCGGTGCCATCGGGGAGCGGGCCGCTGTCGGCGACGTACAGGGTCCCGTCGTCGGCGGGCCGCACCTCGTAGGAGCCCTGGACCGGGCCGACCACGGGGTGGCCGTGTTCCACGCCGGTGTCGACCACGCAGACCCGGACGCCGGTGCCGTCGGACCATGCCCAGGGGTCGGCGGGCAGGTCGGGCACGGTGTCGGCGTCGTGCGTGAGATCCGCGGGGGTGCCCTCGCGCAGGCTCCAGGTGAGTCCCGCCGTGGCGCCTTTCATCCGGTCCTGCCTTCCCGCGTCCGCTCGGCGGCGTCGCTGTCGTCGGCGAGCGCCGCCGCGCGGTCGGTGCCCGGCCGGTGTCCTTTGGCGGCGAAGCAGCGCTGTGCCGCGCGGGCCGCGCGCGCCGCTTCGCCGGGCAGGTCCAGGGCGCGCAGGGTGAGGGCGAGATCGAGGGCCGCGGTGCCACGGACGAGGGGCGAGTCCGTGCCGTCGGCGGCGGCGGACGCCCGGTCGGCACAGGCCCGTGCCGTGTCGGGCCGTCCGATCAGGGCGTGGGCGCGGGCGCGCAGCCCGTCCGCGTCGGCGGACTCGGCGGGGCCCAGTGCGGTGTCGCGCGGGTCGGGCAGGGCGAGCGCCTCGGCCGGTTCGCCCCGGTCCAGGAGGAGGCGGGCCCGTTCGCGGGCGATGCCGGGGAGCGCTCCGGTGGCGCCGAGCGCGTGGCCCGCGCGGGCGGCCTCGTCCAGCAGGTCGAGGGCGCGGTCCGGTGTCCCGGTGAGGGACGCGACCTCGGCGGCGAACAGCGGGACGAACAGGGCGCTCTCCGCGTAGCCGAGGCTGCGGGCGAGCCGTGCGGCCTCCGTGAGGCGTGCGTGTGCCTCGTCGTGGCGGCCGTGCAGGGCGAGCAGGACGGCCAGCGGGCAGCCCAGTGTGGCCCGTACGGTGGGCCGTCCGGCGCCGTGGTCGGTGAGGAGTTGCTCGCAGCGGGCGAGTGCCTCGCCGACGGGGGTGGGTCCGCGCCACAGGGAGATGCCCGCGGCGCCGAGCGCGAGGGCCCGTTCGGGTTCGGCCTCGGCGCGGTCGGCGTGGTGCAGGGCCCGGCGCAGCAGGGTCCCGGCCTCGCCGTGCCGGCCGCGCCGCTGGCGGTCCTGGGCGATCCGGACGCAGGCGCGGGCGATGCCCTGGTCGTCGTGGGCCGCGGTGAACAGCGGGAGGGCGGTCTCGGCGACAGCGGCGACGTCGCCGTGCCGGGGGTCGAGGGCGGTGAGGGCGAGTTGGGCGTGGGCGGCGCCGAGGTGGTCGCCGGTCCGTGCCGCCGTGTCGCGGGCGTCGGCGAGGAGGTCGCGTCCGCGCTGGGGTTCGCCGCGGGCGACCTTGGTCTCGCCGAGGCGGCGGGCGGCCTCCACGGCGGCGGGTTCGCCGGGCGCGGCCAGGGCGAGGGCCTGGGTGAGCAGATCGTCGGCCCAGGGCAGGTCGGAGCGGGCCAGGGCGGCGGTGCCGGCCCGGGTGAGGAGGAGGGCGGCGCGGGCGCGCAGCGCGTCGGTGTCCTCGTCGCGCAGGCCCAGTTCGGCACGGAGCCCGTGGGCGCGGGCGAGGTGGGTGCCGACGGCGGCGTCGTTCGCGGTGTGCCGGGCGAGGACCTCGGCGGCGCGCTGATGGCGCCGGGCACGGACCTTCTTGGCCATCCCCCGGTAGGCGGTCTCCTGCACCAGCGCGCTGCCGAACCGGAAGACGGCGCTGGCGCCCAGGGTGCGGCCCCCGGCCTCGATGAGCCGTCGCCGGGCGAGCCCGCGCAGCAGTCCGGCGGAGGCTCCGGCGCCGTCCGCGGCCGGGGCGTGTGACGCGGGGTCGGCGGCCTCCCCGGTGGTGGCGAGTCCGGCGAGGTCGGCGCGGTGGAACTCGCGTCCCAGGACCGCGGCCAGTTGCAGCAGGGTGCGTTCCCGGGGCGGGAGCGCGTCGATGCGGGCGCCGAGCAGGGCGTGCACGGTGGGCGGCAGGTCGTCGCCCTCGGCGGCCATCGCCGTCAGATGTTCCAGGAACAGCGGATTGCCCTCGGCCCGGTCCAGCACCCCGTCGAGCACGTCCTCTCGGTGGGCGGTCACCTCGACCAGTTCACCGGCCAGCGCGGCGGACTCCGCGCGGGACAGCGGTGCCAGCATCAGGGACGCGGAGCGCATCCGTCCGCTGCCCCAGCCGGGGCGGCTCTCCAGGAGTTCGGGGCGGGCGGCGCACACCAGGGCGACGGGTGAGCGGTCGAGTTCGTCCAGCAGCCGCGCCACCATGTCGAGCAGTGGTTCGGCGGCCCAGTGGCAGTCGTCCAGGACGAGGACGAGGGGCCGCTCGCGGGACAGCCCGTCCAGGAGACCGGCCAGGGCCATGACGGTGTCGTCGGTGGAGGGGCTGGGGGTGCCGTCCTTGAGGAGCCCCGCCCGCAGCAGACGCAGCGCCTGCCGTGCCTCGGTCCGTTCGGGCTCCGGCAGCGCGTCGAGCCCGGCGTCCGCCCCGACGGCGGCCAGCACATGGCGTACCGCCTCGGCGAGCGGTGCGAGGGTGCCGCTCTCGCCGTAGGGACGGCAGCGGCCCTCGCCGTACGCCGGGCAGTCCCGCAGCCATTCGCGCAGCAGCCGGGTCTTGCCGAGTCCGGCCTCGCCGTAGACGGTGACCAGGTGTGAGGCGGGGTCGGCGGCCAGTTTGCGGGTCAGCAGCCGTAGTTCGGCCAGTTCGGGGCCGCGGCCGATGAAGGGGGTGTCGAAGCGGCGGACCCGCTCGGGGTCGTCCTCGTGCAGGGCGACCAGGCGGCGGGCGGGCAGCGGCGCCTGGACGCCCTTGAGGGACAGGGCACCGGCGGGCTCGGTGACGACGGACGGACCGGCGGCGTCCACGGTGGCCGGTCCGGCGAGCACCTCACCGGCGCCCGCGTGCTGCTCCAGGCGGGCGGCGATGTTGACGACCTCGCCGGAGACCAGGGTCTGGCGGGCGGCCGGGTCGACGGCGGCGACGACCTCGCCGGTGTTCACCCCGATGCGGACGGCCAGCCGGACGCCGTGCTCCCGTTCCAGGTCGGTGTTGAGGCCGTCGAGGGCGGTCAGCATCCCGTGGGCGGCGGCCAGGGCCCGGCGGGCGTCGTCCTCGTGCCGGGCGGGGATGCCGAACACCGCCATCACGGCGTCGCCGATGAACTTCTCGACGGTGCCGCCGTGTTCCTCGATCCGGGCCCGCATCAGCGCGAAGTAGCGCAGGGTGACCGTGCGCAGGGTCTCGGGGTCGAGTCTGCCGGACAGGGCGGTGGAGCCGACCAGGTCGCAGAACAGGACGGTGACGACCCGGCGTTCCTCGGTCGCGGCGGTGTCGGCGGCGGGTACGCAGGCGGTGCCGCAGCGGGGGCAGAAGGCCGAGCCGTCGGGGGGCGGATCGGGGCACCGGGGGCACCTCACCGGTGCGGGCGCGGACATCAGAACAGCGCTCCGCCCGCGATCTCGCTGTGCGCCTGCACCTCGGGTTCGGCCGCGTCCAGCCGTTCCTTCAGGCCGAGCAGCAGGGTCAGCTCCTCGCCGCTGAGGGCGTGCAGCACCTCCCGCTGCTCGGGGGACAGGCTGTGCAGCGGGAACCCGGCGTCCTCCAGGGCGCGCAGGGGGTCGTGGCCGTGCGGGTGGTCATTCATCGGGGCTCTCCTGACGGGCTGTGCGGTGCGGCGGGTGCCTCGGCGATGCGGTCGAACAGTTCGGCGAGCGCGGCGACGGTGTAGAGCGCGCTGACGGAGACCGCCGTGCGCTGGGCGTCGTCCAGCGGCAGTTCGTCCAGCAGCCGGTCGAGGTCCCCGCTGTGGCCGCCGTCGAGACCGGCGTGCAGGCGCACGGTGTCGAAGGCGGTGCGCGGCAGTCCGGTCTCGTGTGCCAGCCGGTCGGCGAGCCCCGGTGCGGGGGCGTTGCCCTCCAGCACGGCGATATAGCCCAGCAGGGCCACCGGGTGGCCGTGCTCGATCCAGTAGTACTGGGCCCCCACCAGCGCGGCGACATGCGCCGGAGGGCCGGGGCGGGTCAGTTCGCCGGGCGGCATCCCCGTCACGGCGGCGTCGGCGAGCAGCCAGTCGTCGTGCCCGCGCTCCTCCTCGGCGTGGGCGCGCAGATAGCGGGCGAGGGGGACGGCCACGGGGTCGCCGGGCAGGGCCTCGCACCGCTGCGCGGCCCGTTCCATCAGCGGCACGGAGGCCCGGATCACCTGGTGCATGGTGCGCAGATAGCGCCGGTAGCGGTCGCTGAGCCCGCTGTCCGAGCGCCACATGCCCGCCGCGGCGCCCCACAGCACGGGCTGGACGAGGGAGAGTTCGAGCCGCAGTCCGGCGGCGGCCGAGGAGGTCACGCGCATACCTCTTCCCCGCCGTCCCCGTCCCCGTCCCCGTCCCGGGGGCGTCCGAGCAGCACCAAGGGCGCGTGGCGCGCGCTGCCGTAGCGCTGGACGAGGGCTTCGGCGCCCGCCTCCCGCTGGAGCCGGGCAGCGAGCGCGTCGACGGCACCGGCCGCGGGCCGTTCCCCGTCGCGCCGGGCCGCCGCCAGTGCCGCGGGGCGCCGGGCGAGGTGACGGCAGTCGGCGCAGGAGCCGACACCGGCGGTACGGATGGTGCGCAGCACCGGCGACTCGTGGCAGCGGCGCCGGATCGAGGGCCAGTCGTCCGCGGCGATGTGTCCGAGGCGCAGATGGTCCGGGACGGGGCGGGCGTCGACCACACGCTGGTTGCAGCAGGCGACGACGGTCCCGTCGAAGGCGACGACGGGCCAGGCGGCCATCGCACAGGGGGTCGGGCGTCCTTGGCCGCCGCTCCCTTCGCCACCGCTCCCTTCGCCGCCGTTTCCTTCGCCGCCGTTTCCTTCGCCGCCGTTTCCTCGCAGAGCGGTCCGCGCGCCCGCCCACCCCGCCGCGCGGCCCACCGGGCGGACATGGTTGACCAACATGGCCGCCTGGTCCCGGAATTCGGTCCGAATGGCGCCGGTGACGTCCTCGATATACGGATCGCCGGGCGTATCACCGACGACATGAAAACTCACGTCGATTCCGCTGTCCATGATGCGATGAACCGCGCGAAACGTCGCGGCGCGCGGAACTTCCCGCTCGTGGAAGGCGTCGATACTCGCGGAGAAATGGTCGACGTTCCGCAGCGCCCGCATGATCTGCGGGGGCACCTCTCCGCCTCGGGCGAAGAACATGCCGCTCAGCACCGAGGTCCGAGTGCCCGCCGCGCGGGCGAGCCCGGCCAGCTCCCCGGTCAGGGCCGGCCGCAGCAACGGTTCACCGCCGGTGAGCATGAGGACGTCGGGGCGGTCCCGGCCGGTGAAGCCCGCGATGAAACGGCGCAGGTCCTGGGCCGGGGCGTCCTCTCCCCGGGGTCCTGACGAGGTGGAGCAGTGGGCGCAGCTGAGCGGGCAGCGTCTGGTGAGGGTGACGAACAGTCCGGCGGCCGGTACCGGCCGCAGCCCGATGATCTCCGCCAGCCTCATCTGGTCACCTCCGCCGCTCCCCGGGACATGCGGTGCCAGGCTGCGGCGCGCCGGTTCGCATGTGGTTGCCATCCGGTTGAGGATCGGTAGGGCACCGGCAGGGGACGGGCGGAAACCCCGCGGCATTCGCCACCGGCATACCGTTAGCTCACTTTCACCCGCTTTTGCGGCTTTTCTCCCGCCGGGTGCGTTGCTGCATGCATCTTGATCCATCCATGAGGCCATGGCCCCGCCCCGCACGGCTGGGCATGCTGAGCGAACTCAAAGGAATTCCGCGCGGAATCCCCTCTGGTTATCGAGAAGGCTCGCAGATTCTCCCCACCCCCCTCACGGAGGCTCTCGTGCACAGAATTCCCGCCCTTTCCCCCAACTCCGACGACACGGGCTGGGGAAAGGGCTGAAGAGAAATGTCCGACACTCTGACCGACAGATCCCCGCTGGGATTTCCCCCGGATCTGAAGGGCGCGAACGACCACGACGGCGGGAACGGCGACAGTGAGAACGGTATCGGTGAGAACGAGTTCGATGAGAGCGACATACGCCGGAGCGGCGTCGATGAGAGCGGCGTACGTAGGCCGGGCGTCGATGAAAGCGACATACGCCGGAGCAGCGTCGCTGAGACCGACGTACGCAAACCGGGCGTCGATGAAAGCGACATACGCCGGAGCGGCATCGGTGAGACCGACGTACGCAAACCGGGCGTCGATGAAAGCGACATACACCGGAGCGGCATCGGTGAGAGCCACAGACGTAGGACCGGCATCGCTGAGAGCACCATCGGCGAGAACAGCATCGACGAGAACGGCATCCATGAGAACGGCATCCGGGACACCGGAAGGCGCCCCGCCGCCCCGCTCCGCCTCTCCCTCCTCGGCCCCCTGCTGGCCCACCGCGGCACTCTCCCGCTGGCCCTCGGCCCGCTCAAGCAGCGCCTCGTCCTCGCCGCCCTGCTCACCCGCCCCAACGCGCCGGTCTCCTTCGCCGAACTGACCGACGCCGTCTGGCCGGACGACCCGCCCCGCACCGCCCGCAAGAACCTCCAGGTCTACGCGTCGACCCTGCGCCGCGTCCTCGACCCCGGCGACCTGGGCAGGCTGGACCACGGCCCCGGCGGCTACGTCCTGCGCCTGACCCCCGCCGAATGCGACACCCTGCGCTTCGAGGAACTCGCCCGCGCCGGGGACGCCGAGGCCCGCACCGGCGCCCCGAGCCGCGCCGCCGGGCTGTACCGGCAGGCCCTCGACCTGTGGCGGCACGACCCCCTCAGCGACCTCGCCGCCCACGCCGAGCTGCTGCGCTCCGCCGTCGACCGGCTCCACACCCGCCGGCTCGCGGTGTACGAGTCCTGGGCGGAGGCCCAGCTGGAGTCCGGCGAGCCGGCGCCCGTCGCCGACACGGTGGGCGAGATGGTCAGCCGCCACCCGCTGCGTGAACGGCTGCGCGCCGCCCAGCTCACCGCGCTGCACCGGGTGGGCCGCCGCTCGGAGGCCCTGGCCGTCTACGACGACTGCCGCCAGCAGCTCTCCCGCGAGCTGGGCATGGAACCCGGCGCGGCGCTCCAGCGCCTGTACCGCTCGCTGCTGGACGAGGTGTCCCCGGCGAGGCCGCCCCGTGGCCCGGTGGCGGTCCGTCTGCTCCCGCCCGACCTGGCCGACTTCACCGGCCGTGAGAAGGAACGGGACGCCCTGGCGTCGCTGCTCGCCCGGGAGGACGGCCCCCCGGTGCTGCTGAGCGGACCGGCCGGGGTCGGCAAGACGGCGCTGGCCGTGCACCTCGCGCACCGGTACGCCGCGCGCTATCCCGACGGCGTGGTCCTGACCCGGCTGCGCGCCGAGGACGGTGCCCCCCGCCCCTGGTCGTCGGTGCTGGCGGAGCTGGCCCGCTCACTGGGCTGCGCCGAGCGGCTGCCCGCCGACCGGGAGGAGGCCGCCGCCGTCTGGCGCTCCTGGCTGCCGGGCCGCCGGGTCCTGCTGCTCCTGGACGACGCGACCGACGCGGGAACCCTGAGCCCGCTGCTGCCGCCGTCGGGTACCGCGGCCGTCCTGGTGACCTCCCGCACCCGGCTGTCCTGGCTGGAACCGGCGCACCGCACCGAACTGCCGCCCCTGACGCCCGAGGAGGCGCTGCATCTGCTGGGCAGCATCATCGGCCGGACCCGTCCCGCCGCGGACCGGGAGGCCGCGCTGCGGATCGTGACCGCGACCGGGCTGCTGCCGTTCGCCCTGCGCGCGGCCGGGAACCGGCTGTCGGTCCTGCGTCACATGCCGCTGGGCCAGTACGCGGACCGGCTCGAACACCCCGGTGAGGCGCTGGACGAACTCGCGTCCGGCGGCCATGGGGTCCGCGCCCGCCTGCGTGACGCCTGGATCCGGCTGCCCTCCCCCGCCCGCGACACCCTGCGCGACCTGGCGGTGCTGCCCGGCCCCGCGTTCCGTCTGCCCGACGCCGCCCACGCGCTGGGCCTGTCCCCCCGGGAGGCCCAGCGGGCGGTGGAGCATCTCATCGACACCGGCGTCCTGGCCCCGCCCAGCGCACCCGAGGTGACCGCCCACACGGCGGACGACCACGACGCCTCCCGCTACGAACTCCCTTGGCTGACGCTGCTGTTCGCCCGCGAACAGGCGTCCGCCGCGCAGCCACCGCCCGGCCGCGGCACCGAGGCACCGGCACTGGAGCCGCCGTGCTAGCCCGCCGGGCGGCGACGGCGGAGCGGCCGTGCTAGTCGCCCCCCGCACCCCACTCCGGCTCCCGGCCGCCCCCCGCGGGCGCGGTGGCGGCCGGACCGGAGGACTGCACGCGGGCCAGGTACCCGGCCTGGAACCGGCTGGCCGCGCCGAGTTGTTCCATGATCTCGGCGATGTGCTTGCGGCAGGTGCGCAGCGACATGCCCAGCCGACGGGCCACCATCTCGTCCTTCATACCTTCCGCGAGCAGCCGCACGATGGCCTGCTTCACCTCCTCGCGCGCCGAACTCTCCGTCCAGGCGGGCTGGTAGGGCTCGGCGAGCGACCAGGCGTGGTCGAAGGTCGCGCACAGATACGCCACGGTGGACGGCTCGTGGATGACGATGGCCGCGTCGGGGTCGCCCTGATGGGGGATGAACACCGTCTCCCCGTCAAAAGCGATCATCCGTCCGAACAGTTCGCTCAATGTCCGGATCTCGGCCCCCTCGTCGGTCATCCGCCGGGCGTACTCCTGGGTCGGCAGGTGGTAGCGGGCGGTGTGCTGGTACAGGGTGCGCATCCGCACGCCTCGGCGGAGCATGTCCCGGTCGCGGACGTATGCCTGTTCGAGCAGGCTCGGGGAGCGTCCGCCGCCGGGATGGCAGGTGCGCACATCGTGCCGGCAGCGGACGGTCGCGTCGGTGATCATCCCGATGACGGTGTCCAGATCCGTCACCTCGGTGAGCGGTGGACGGCCCTGCCGACGGCGCTGCGCCTCGGTATAGAGGGGCGTCAGCAGCGCCAGTTCCCCGCGGAGTTGCTCGATCTCGGCGAGCTGTCTTCGCAGCCCCGCCTCGGTCGGCGCGACCAGGGCGGCTATGGCGGCCTCCGGCGCCACCGCCACGACCAGGTCAGGGTCCTCGGGCAGCGGCCGGACCAGCAGCAGTTCGGTCAGCCGCGCCAGCGCCGACGCCGTACGCGTCTCGGACAGACCCAGTGTGGTGGCCAGCGTCCGCGCGTCGCAGGGACCCCGGTCGCTCACCCAGCGGAACAGCCGCACGGCTTCCTCGGACAACCGGGTCACCGGTACGGACCGCCCGGTCGTCTCGCGCATTTCCGGCAGTTGGCCGCCCTCGCCCGTGCCGCCCACCCGGCTCCCCCTATCACCTGGATGACCCCGCCCGCACTCGTACGTGCGGGCATTGTCCAGTCGCTTACCGGAGAATCCCATACCGTCTCGGACAGAAGATCGATTTTCGGCACGGTGGACCAGACCACATGGAGCCCCACGGACGCCGGGGACGGCTCCTCAGCGATGCCGCCGGCACGGGAGCCCGGTGCACGGCGCCGGGTCCTCCACCACCACTCCGGCACTTCGACCGACGACGCCCGAGCGTCCCTCAGCCAGCCCCCGGATCATCACCTCACCCCTCTGGAGAATCACCATGAGACGCATCACGGGCCCGCTCGTCCGGCTGGTCGAGCGCGGCAGACACCTACTCGTCGCCTCACGCCGGACCGACCTCCACGCACGCCGGGCACGCGAGGCCCTCAACCGCCCCCCGGGCCCGATGAGACCCCCCCTCGACACGGACGACCCGTCGCCTCCGGTACCGCGCTGGTGAACACCGGGAGGGCGCGGGGTGAGCCGGGCGGCGCACGCCACGGCCGTAGTGACGCGGAGACCCCGGCGGGAACCGATGCGCCTCCTCACCTGGGAAGTGCCCCAGCGTTCCCCGTGCCCACGGATCACACACACGTTCTCCGTAGTGACAACGCCAGCCTAGAAATAGTCCGCGTACTCCAGATACGTGGTGCTCACCACGCGCCCGTCCGCGCCGACGCGCTCCTCGTACAGGGCGTGCAGGACGGGGTCGTACGTGGTGCGGGTCGTGGGCACGTCGGGTGACATCGCTTCGTCCCAGTCCGGGTCGCCGATGCCGCCGGCCACCGCGCGCAGCTCGTCGGCGGCGAGTTCGTCCCGGGTGAGCGCGCTGTGGCCCGTCATGATCGTCCTCTCGTCCGTGCCGACCGATCGGGCGGCCGGTCTACCGTGGTCGACGTCCCCCGGCGCCGATTGCGTTCACTTGGTGGGGTTCGCCCTGGACCGATTGAGCCGGTACGGGCACCCGCAGGGTGACCGCCCGCCAGGGCGGCGTGTCCTGTCGGCGCAGGTCAGTCGTGCTCTCCTGCCTCATCATCACGACCCGGTCAGGGCCACCGCGGGCGCGCGAAGCTAAGGTGTGCAGCTCAGACACCTGGAGGGGACACAGTGAACGCGGAAGCGGAAGGCGCCGCCGGGGCCGGGGACGCCCCGGCGCTGCTGCTGGTGGAGGACGACGAAGTGATCCGTACCTCCGTCACCATGGCGCTGGAGCGCTACGGCTACCGCGTCCGGGCCGCCGCCGACGGCCTCACCGGGCTGGAGCACTTCCGCGAGCACACTCCCGACCTGCTGCTGCTGGACGTGATGCTGCCCGAGCTGGACGGCATCGGGCTGTGCCGCAAGGTACGGGAGACCAGTCAGGCACCGGTGCTGATGATGTCGGCGCGCGGTGACGCCCTGGATGTCGTATCCGGTCTGGAGGCGGGCGCCGACGACTATGTGGTCAAGCCCGTCGACATGCCGGTACTGGTGGCCCGGATTCGCGCCCTGCTGCGCCGCGCCACCTTCACACCCGCCCCCGGTCCGGTCGAGGGTGAGCGGCAGGCGGCTGCCGACGCCGCCAGTGAGGACCACCTCACCTTCGGGGACCTGACCGTCGACACCCGGGGACTCGAAGTGTTCCGGAGCGGGGAGCGGATCGCTCTGGCGCCGACCGAGCTGCGGCTGCTGCTGGAGTTCGCGGCGCATCCCGGGATCGTCCTGGACCGGCAGACCCTGCTGCGCAATGTGTGGGACTACGGCTGGGACGGCGACAGCCGGGTCGTGGACCTGTGTGTGCAGCGGCTGCGCAGGAAGATCGGCGCGGACCGGGTCGAGACCGTCCGCGGCTTCGGCTACAAGCTGCGGCGCTGAGCACGGTGGACACCCGGAAGCGGGCCGCCAGGCTGTGGCGGAGCCTGTGGAACTGGAGATCCCTGCGCTGGCAGATCGCCACGCTGGTGGTCACCGCGTCCTGCGCCGTGGCTCTGGCCGTCGGTCTTCTCGTGCACAACGCGACCGCCGACCGGCATCAGCGGGAGGGCGCCAGCCGTGCGGTGGAGGCGCTCGCGTCGGCCGTGGCGGAGTACCGGGCCGTGGGCACACCCCCGCAGGGCACGGTGTGGGACCCGGCGGAGCTGCCGTCCGAGCTGATCGAGCAGGTCGAGGGGCCCGGTGATCCGGCCGTCTGGTACGACACCCGCAGCCCCGAGGACCCCTGGATGTGGGCCGCGCGGTCCGTGGACGGCGAGGTGCTCGCCGTCAAGATGCACATGGGCAGCGAGCGGATGAATCTGGCCGCCTTCGACCGGACCATGGTGAAGGTGTCGGCGGCGACCCTCCTGGTGATCGTCCCGCTCTCCCTCGTCGTCACCGCGCTCCTCAACCGGCGGCTGCGCAAGGTCGCCCGCACCGCCCGCCGGATCGCCGACGGCGACCTCGATGCCCGGACCGGAGCGGGTGACCGGCGGGGCGACGAGATCACGGAGATCGCCGGAGCCGTCGACTCGATGGCCCACGCCCTTCAGCGGCGGCTGCTGACCGAGCAGCGGTTCACCGCGGACGTGGCCCATGAGCTGCGGACACCGCTGATGGGTCTGGTCACCTCCGCCGACCTCCTCCCCGAGAGCCGGGCCACCGATCTCGTACGGGACCGGGTGGGCGTGCTGCGCGCGCTGGTCGAGGACCTGCTGGAGATCTCCCGGCTCGACGCGGGCGCGGAGGCGGCCGACGCGCGGCCCGTCCCGGTGGGCAGCGTCGTCGAGGCGGCGGTGGCCAGGACCGGGCAGCCGACGCATACGGTCGTCGTGGACGACCGGCGGATCTCGACCGACCCGCGCCGCCTGGACCGGATCATCGCCAACCTGGTGATCAACGCCCATCGCCATGGCCGGGCGCCCGTCGAGGTCCGGGTGGACGGCGGGACCGTCGTCGTACGCGACCACGGGCCCGGTTTTCCCGAGGTGCTGCTGGCCGAGGGGCCGCAGCGGTTCCGGACCGGGGCGCCCGAGCGTGGCCACGGGCACGGGCTGGGGCTGACCATCGCCCTCGGTCACGCCGGGGTCATCGGGGCGACGCTGGACCTGGCCAACGCGGCGGACGGCGGGGCGGTCGCCGTCCTGCGGCTGCCGGGTGATACACGGCGGACACATTCCTGAGCGGTGGCCGATGGGTCGTCTGCGGGGTCCGGAGATTCCGTCCGCGCAGGGTGAGGGGTGCGTGCGGTTCCGCGCGCTCGTTCCCGGAGGCAGCCCATGCGTGTCCAGCACAGCCCCAGCCCGTCCACCGGCCGTCGCCCGCCCTCGGCACGGACACTCGTCGTGTGGGGTGCGGTGACGGCCCTGATGCTGACCCTGCTGGGCGGCTGGGTCGTCAGCAGCCACACGGGACCGGACGCCACCGCGGCGACGACGCCCCCGTCGGCGAAGTCACATGACGCGCTGTCGCTGCCCTGGCCCGAGGAGGGTCAGGCGAGTGTCGTCGACACGGTGAGCGGGCGTTCCGGGAGCAGCGGGGCGCAGCGCCCCGTGCCGATCGCCAGCGTCGCCAAGGTCATGACCGCGCATGTGATCCTCAGCGGGCGTCCGCTGGCGGAGGGCGAGTCGGGGCCGCTGGTCACGGTGGACCGGCGGGCCCAGGACGAGTCGTTCTCCGGCTCGGAGTCGACCGTGATCGTGCACGCGGGGCAGCGCTTCAGTCAGCGGCAGTTGCTGGAGATGCTGCTGCTGCCGTCCGGGAACAACATCGCCCGGCTGCTGGCCCGCTGGGACGCGGGCGGTGAGGCCGCGTTCACCGCGAAGATGAACCGCGCGGCGGCCGACCTCGGGATGACCCGCACCACCTACACCGGTGCGAGCGGGATCGAGCCCACGACCACGAGCACCTCCGACGATCAGCTGCGGCTGGCGCGCGCGGTCATGCGGGACCCGGTGTTCCGGGAGATCGTCGGCACGCGTGAGGTGACCGTGGGGCAGGGCGTGGGGACGATCGCCAACACCAACCGGCTCCTGGGGACGAACGGCGTCGTCGGCGTCAAGACAGGTTCGAGCACCCCGGCGGGCGGCGCGTTGATGTGGGCGGCGACGGCGACCGGCGAGGACGCGGGGGCCGTGGACGACCGCACGGGGAAGGGGCTGATCCTCGGAGTCGTGCTCCACCAGGCCCCGGACACCAACCCCGCCCAGGGCCTCCAGCGCGCCTTCGACGTGACGGAGCGCCTGGTCGCCGCCGCACAGCGGGGAGCCCGGCGATGACGGTCACGGCGGAACGCCCCGCACCCACCGACCCCCGCCCGGCCGGCCCCCGCCGCTGGACCGACCCGCGCCGCGGGCGACGGACCACGGGACTGGGCGTCCTCTGCGCGGCGGCCCTGCTCACCCACCCCCTGCTGCCCGACACCCCCGGGAACCTCGGCAGCCTCGCCCAGACCTTCCTGCCCTGGTCGGCCCTGGCCCTCCCGCCCCTCCTCCTGTGCGCGCTGCTGCGCCGCTCCGCGCTCGCCGTAGCCGGAGTGCTCGTCCCGGCGCTGATCTGGGTGACCCTGTACGCGGGGACGTTCGCCGACAAGCGGGGTACGGGCGGTGAGCTGACGGTGGTCACCCACAACGTCGGTGAGGGCAACCCCGACCCGGCGGGCACGGCCCGCGCGCTCGCGGCGAGCGGCGCCCAGGTGATCGCCGTCCAGGAACTGGCCCCCGAGACATGGGACACGTTCGCGCGGGCGCTGCCCGCCCGCTACCGGCACCACACCCTCCAGGGCGGGGTCGGCCTGTGGAGCACGTACGCGATGAGCGGCGCCGAAGCCCTCGACATCATGCCGTGGCCCCGCGCCCTGCGCGCCACCCTCATCACACCCGAGGGCCCGGTCAGGGTGTACGTGGCTCATCTCGCCTCGGTGCGTCTGTCCCCGTGGGCGGGGTTCGCCACCGCCCGCCGTGACGACGCCGCGCGGCGGCTGGCCGACGTCATCGCCCGGGACCCTTCGCCGCGCGCCCTCCTCCTCGGTGACCTCAACGGCACCATGGACGACCGGGCGCTGGCTCCCCTGCTGCGCGGGATGACGTCCGCGCAGGAGGCGGCGGGGGCCGGGTTCGGCTTCAGCTGGCCCGCCGCGTTCCCCCTGGCCCGGATCGACCATGTCCTGGCCCGTGGCCTGGTCCCTGCGTCGGCGCACACCCTGCCCGCGACCGGCAGCGACCACCTCCCGGTGGCCGCGTCCCTGAGGTTCTGACCGGCGGGAAGCAGTCCGGCCGGGGCCCGTCAACACGGGTCCCGGCCTTTCCCAGGGGCATGTGCGGTTGGCGATTTCGCTCCCTTACCCAACGACGTCCGGGCCCACGACCATGAGGCATACCGCCCTCCCGGCCGCTCGCCGGGGTCCGCGCTCATGTGCGAAGGAGAGACGGCATGTCGTCACCCCAGGCTGGTTCCCCCGCGTCGCAGACGTACTGGTACGACTACGGCGAACTGCGTATCGCGTTCACCGACCAGTTCTCCCTGGACTACCAGGACGACGGCAGCGGCGCCTCCATGTACGGTCGCTTCTGGCATCCGGTACTGCCGCAGTGGGCGCAGGACGAGGGGGGCTGGTGCTGGCTGGGCGGGATGTCCTGGCCGGTCTCGGACTACAGCGGCGACCCCAATGGCTACCGCGTCGGACTGATCGCCAAGGACCACGGCAACACGGGCGTCCTCAAGCCTCCGACCAGCTGGAACCGCATGTGGTACGACGAGCACACCGGCGCCTCCATGTACGGCAGCGCGTACCGCCCCGTCGCTCCGGACGGCTATGTCGCCCTGGGGGACATCTTCACCGGCAACTACGACGACTGGTTCGCCCCGGACAGCTCCAAGCCCCCGTGGAACAGCTTCGCCTGTGTCCGCGCCGACTACACCCACCAGGGCAGCTACGGCCCCAAACTGTGGGACACGGACGGCGCCGGTTCACGGCCGGCGGATGAATCGTTCTGGTCGGTCACCGCCAACCTCGACGGGCAGACCTTCTCCCAGGCCGCCGACCACGCCCTGTTCAGCATCACCGGTTTCATCAGCACCGGCGGCACCAGCGACTCACCGCCCTCCAGCCCCGCGCC
The DNA here is from genome assembly GCF_040652095.1 of Streptomyces sp. NPDC048290. Taxonomy (NCBI): domain Bacteria; kingdom Bacillati; phylum Actinomycetota; class Actinomycetes; order Kitasatosporales; family Streptomycetaceae; genus Streptomyces; species Streptomyces sp. NPDC048290. Next base: position 183,602 of record NZ_JBEZLM010000011.1, on the reverse strand, counting down.
CACGGTCCTCATGGTGCCGGTCCCGCAGATCAAGGTGAGCGACCCGCCTCCGCCGCCCAGTCTCACGAGTTTCGACGTCCCCCCGGACAACACCACCCCGGTCAACGACTACTCGGTAGTCGTCCCCTTCGGAGCCATCAAGGACACCGAACTGACAGTGGACCAGCACGTCGCAGGGAACGCCTTCTACACCCTCAAGCACTACACCGACTACACCCTGGTCAAGTTCATCAACAACCAGACCGGTGCCGACCCGTCGACCCCGCAGGAGGTCTCGGTCACGGTCGGCGTCAGCGACAGCCAGAGCCAGACCTACTCCGCCAGCTACGGAGTCACCGTCGGCTACCAGGTCGGTGTCGACGTCTCCATCGAGGCGTCGTCCGACGGCTCCGCCGGATTCTCGGCGGGCGGGCAGTTCTCGATGTCCTCCACCGTCTCCAAACAACTCGGCTACTCCACCACCACCGAGGTCGACGTCATGGTCTCGGGCACCATCACCGACACCCTCTCCGCTCCGGCCCAGAGCAACGCCGCGCTCTGGGCCGTCAAGTCCACGATCGCCCCGTGCCGCCCCGACGGAACCTGCATCGACCCCAACGGAGGGCTCGGCTTCACCGACCACACGGCACTCGTCCGGAGCACCTATCCCAACACCTGACCGGTGAGGCTTCCGTCGACCCGGTTCAGCCGAGCGGGCTGAGCACGTTGGAGAGTTGCTGGGTCTGAGCGTGGCCGCCGGGCTTGAGGCCGGAGGCCATGCTGTTCGCCCACTCCATCGTCACCATGGGAGTGGGGCCGTCGCCGACCTCGACCGATGCTCCGGCGTACCGTTCCCCGGCGGCGGTCTCCGTCCGCAGGGCGTCGGCGACGGTACGGGCGCCCTCCGGCGACTCGGTCAGCGCGCACAGCCGTTCCCGCGAGGTGCCGTCGTCCGCGGCGTGGCCGCCGACGGCGAAGAGGGTGAGTCCGGGCAGGTGGGTGTCGTAGTTCTTGATGTGGAAGAAGGCGAAGTAGGTGCCGTCGCCGACGCAGTCGGCGACCGCCCGGTAGGCCGGATCTGCGAGGAGGGACTTCTCGGGCGCGGCGAGCGGCGGCGGCACGACGTCCTTGACGAAGGTCCTGGAACGGACGGTGGAGGACACGGCGACCTTGGACTCGCCGCTGGCGAACAACGCTCCGCCGTCGGTCTTCGACTCGGTCCACCCGTTCTTCTTCATCGCGTCGGTGACGGCGGAGACGTCGAAGCGTCCGGTCAGCCGGGCGGAGTCCCCGTCGATGTGCACGGCGGTCTCGACCTGCGTCTCGTCGAACCCGAACACCTCGCGAGCCGTCAGCTCCTCCTCGTACCGGATGTCCTCCAACTCGGCTATGCCGAGGGAGGACAGCGCGGGGCCGTACAGCTCCTGGTCGCCCTTGATCAGGGGACGGAGCTGGGACACGTCCCAGTAGGTGAACACGTTCTCGGCCCGGTCCTGGGGGATGCCCGCGAGCGCGCCCGAGAGCCCGCGGACGGGCTCGGCGTCGGCGGCGTCCTCGTCACCGCCGCAGGCCGCCGTGCCCAGGAGGGTGACCACGGCCACCGCCGCCGCCGTGACCGTCCGCCATGCCCCACCGGCGCTACGGGTGTTCGCGCTCATCCCTGCCCCTTCTCCAGTCCGTCCTGCGGCCGTCGATGACCATGGACAACCATGGCAGTCTGCCATCCGCTCCGGCCGGGGTGCGCCGGTGGTCAGGAAGGTGGCGGTAACGGGACCGCGGCCCGCTCGGGCATCCGCACCGCCTGTACCACCGGCCACCACCGCTCTCCACACCGTCTTGGCCATCTTCGAACCCGTCCTCGCCCTTGCCGCCTGGACCCTGCGCACGAGGGCGCGAGCAGGTCCGAGGCCGACCCTGCCGACTGGTTGTCCGACCGCGCGGTGAACGCTGTGGTCGCAGACGCTACGGCAACGATCCGATCACCCTGCGGCCCCCTTGGGCCGGCCGACCCGGACCGACGGATTTCCGTCACACCAGGCTCTCCACAGCGGGAGTCGAGCCCCGTCCGGCGTGGTGGCCGGAAGAACTCTGGATGTGTCACGTCAGCCGTACCTACGGTGTTCGGGCCGGCGGCAGCGCACCGAGCGGGTGTCCGTGGCACACGCCCGGACGGGGAACGCCACCCGGCCGGATCGACGCGGCTCGGGCGCACGACGGCCCACGGAAACGCGCGCACGACGGACCCGGAGTGCCGCCGTGCCCGCGCCACGATCACGAAGGGAATCACCATGGGCGTACGGCTGCGCACGAGGAAGGCGGTCACCGGACTCCTGTCCGTCCTGGCCGCTTCCGCCCTCGGGCTTCTCGGCCTCCAGACACCGGCCTCCGCCATGGCGGGCGGCCAACCGCTCGACTGGCAGACCCAGGCGGGCGGCATGGTGTCCGTCATCAACGACGATCCGCACTCGGGCGGCATCTGCTCCGGCTCACTGATCAGCACCAACCCGTCGGCACGCAGCACCAGGCTCGTCCTCACCGCGTGGCACTGTCTCACCGACCCGGCGGGCCAACTGGTCACCACCCCGGACGAGTTACGCGTGTACAACGGAGGGAACCAGCCCGGCCAGGGCACCCTGTACGGCGTCAGCCAGTTCATGCGGGTCACCATCGGCAACCAGCTGACCGACTCGGTCGTCTTCCAGCTCACGCAGTTCGTGAACGGGTCCCTGCCGTTCCCCTACGACACGAACACGCACTACGGGAACGGCACCCAGGTCCGTGCCGACGGATACGGGATCACCGACCCCTCGGAGAACATGAGCCTCCGGCAGGGCAACTTCACCATCATCAACGAGACCCCGGCCACCTACTTCAATGTCCAGGGGCAAGGGGCACTGACCTGCGCGGGTGACTCCGGGGGGCCGGTCATCAACCAGAACGGCGTGATCATAGGAACCGTGTGGACCGGCGCCGCGGACCCCGCTCAGTGCTCGCTGGCCTGGGTCGACGTCTTCACACCGAAGGTGTCCAAGCTGGAGGCGTCCGACCTGAACGCCATCGTCACCGCGCTCCAGTAGGTGTCACGGGCGCGTACGCCGGAGGGTCCCGGGGTCGCTGAACCCCGTACGTCCCACCGGCGCACGCGCCCCCAAACATCCCGTTCGGCACCGCCTCCGAGCTGCGGTGGCTAGCGGATGTTGACGTCCACGCAGGCGTAGAACGCGTTCGCCGTGTCCGCGATGTTCCAGACCGCCAGGACCTTCTGCTTACCCGTGAACCCGCCGAAGTTCACCTGGTGGGTGACGGTCGCTCCTGGCTGCGCACCGCCGTCGTTGAACTCCGCGATCTTGGTTCCGCCGATGTAGTACTGCCAGGTGCTGGTGGCATGCCGGGCCGTCAGACGCCAGTTGAAGCTGGTGGTACGGCTGACGGGGGTGACGGTCCAGCCCTTGGAGTCATTGCTCAGTTCGGCGAAGGCCGCGTTGTTGCCGTGACAGTTGCGCAGCCCCTTGGGGCCCTCGACGCTCTGCGGTTCGTACTTGATCGCACCGCAGGAGACGGTACCGGCCGCGCACTGTGCCTGACGGCTCGGCGGCGAGGAGATGTATCCGTGGGCCTGCGCCGTACCGGCGGACAGGCTCACGGTCAGGAGAGGAGCGACACACACTCCCAGGACCACAGCCAGTGTCCTTCTGCTCTTCATGCGCTCTCCTTGGTGGGGGGATACGTCGGTCGTACCGAGTGCACATCTCACGTCACGGGCGGGTACGGACGGCATACCGTCGCGCACTGACACCGGAGCGCACTCCGGCTTCCCCTACCGCGACTTGGTCTAGACCATACAGAAGTGAGGAGCGAGGTCAAGAGGGGGAATGAGGCAGGGAGTCGAACAGGACGCTTTCCCGCCAACTCCACACGCGAGCACCCTGATCGGCGGGCACAGGCACCGGGTCCCCTCCCCCAGGGCACCCTGGACGAACTGTGTCTCCTCCAGGAAGATGGTCGCTCGATGGCCAACAGCATCAGGCACCCACGGGTGAGCGTCCACGGCACACACCTCATAGACGCTCTCGACTCCCCCCGCTCCCCCCACCCCCACCAGTGACCCACACACGGCCCCAGCCTCAAAGGCATCGTCTCCGTGGCGGCATGAGAGGTCACACGTGTAACTGACCGCGCATCAGGTGAGACACCGGCCGCGGCGAACCCCACCCCACCTCCCGCCACCAACACCCCCCCCCCCACCTCGGGAGACCTCGATGACCACCCATGACCCATGCCTGCACGACACCGCTCCCTCACCGGCCGAGATCCGCCCGCACCACCCGGAGCCCGCCGCCGTCGACGGGAACATCCACGTCGGCTACTGGGACGACGACTCCGACGATCGCTCGCTCGACCAGGCCACCGACCGGCTCACCGACCTCGTGGCGCAGCGGCTCTCCCCCGCACCCGGCCGACACTTCCTGGACGTCGGCTGCGGTACCGGACGGCCCGCCCTGCGGATCGCCGGGGCCACCGGCGCCCGCGTGACGGGCATCTCGATCAGCGTCGAGGACATCGCTCTCGCCCGTACGCGGGCCGTCGCCACCGGGCTCGGCGACCGGACCGACTTCCGCTACGCGGACGCCCGCCAACTGCCCTTCACCGCCGACTCCTTCGACGGCGCCTGGGCCATCGAGTCCATGATGCACATCCCCGACCGGACCGCCGCCCTCACCGAGATCGCCCGGACCCTGCGCCCCGGCAGCCCGCTGGTCGTCACCGACGTACTGCTGCGTGTACCGGTGACCGGTGAGGCCGCGGAGATCGTGCGCCGGACCGGCCGCGCCTTCCAGTCACCCTCCTTCCCACAGCCCGCGGAGCTGCGCGCGGCGCTCGACAGCGCCGGTCTGGAGCTGGTGGAGTTCGACGACATCGGGGACCATGTCCGCCGCACCTACCAGGCGTTCGCCGACGCCTTCGCCGATGTCGTGCCCTCGGCCGACGACCCCCATTACGCGTTCTTCAACTCCACCCGTTCCCTTCCGCGGTTCGGCGCGCTCCCGCAGATCGGCTATGTCATCCTCGTCGCCCGCCGCAGATGAGCCGCCGATCGGCCACCGGTGAGCCGCCGGTGAATCACCGATCCGGCCAACTCGATGCACCGCACAACAACCGATGGCAGAAAACGGCTGTTTAACGAAAGCGCGGTACGGGAATTTTTTGCCACGGAGCAAAGAGAACGAGTCAATAGCGACCCCGGGACTTCGGCATACAAGTCGACGGTCCGAATATATTTTCCGGTCGATCCTATCGAGCTTCAGGCCGCGCCGATTTCCGCCCCGCGTATCGCGTCCGTATCCAGGGTCGGTCATCGCCGGGCGTACCGCGCGCACGCTTTCTGTGTGCCAGTGAAATGAGAGAACCAATGATCAGCCGTCTCCTCGCCCAGCCCCTTCAGCGACCCTTCCGGCCACCGCCGTGGATACGTCCGGTCATCGCGTGCGCCGCTGGGGGCCGCACCTCGGCGCCCGTCCCGCCGGGTCGGGTCATATGGCCGAGGTGACCGGACCCCGGCTGATGGTGGGCGCGTTGATCCGCGACCCCTGCGATCGGGTCTTCGTGCAGCGGCGTTCCGCGGACCGGCGGCTCTTCCCCGGGTGCTGGGACGTCGTCGGCGGGGCCGTGGAGGACGGGGAGTCGCTCGCGGAGGCGCTCCGCAGGGAGATCGCGGAGGAGACCGGGTGGCGGCTGCGCCGCGTTCTCGCGCGGGTGGCACACCAGGAGTGGTCGGCGGACGGGCTGCGGCACATCGAGTCCGACTATGTCGTCGAGGTGGCCGGGGACCTGTCGTCGCCCCGGCTGGAGGCGGACAAGCACACCGAGTTCGCCTGGATCGGGGCCGGGGACGTCTCGCTGCTGGACGAGAACGCCCTGCTCAGCGGAAGCACCTTCATCAAGGATGTGGTGACGGCCGCGCATATATGGCTCGCCGATGCTTCCGGGGAGCGCGGCGCGACTCACTGACGTCCGGTGCGGTCACTATTCCGGTGCGGGTCCGCACGGGTTCTGTGCCACGTCCGGCGCGCGAACCACGCGTCCGGCGCCCGCATCCCGCATCCCGCATCCCGCATCCCGCATCCCACCTGGCATTCCGCATCCTCACCCGGCATTCCGCGAGAGGGATATTCCGTATGCCCTGCGATAATTTAAACAACGGCGTACATCGTCCACGTATTCGAGTACTGATGGTCGGGTTCGCCGGGCATCAGGGGCAGGAGTATCTGCCGCTCGTGCGGGAGAGCGCGGACGTGGTCGGCGGGGTCGACCCCGCCCCGGCCGCCCGGTCACTGGCCGACGCGTGGGGATTCCCGCACTACGACGTCCTCGGTCAGGCGCTCGGGACGGTCGAGTTCGATGCCGCGGTGGTCACCGTGCCGCACAGTGAGCACTTCCGGGTGTGTGCGGAACTGCTGGCCCAGGGGAGCCATGTCATCAAGGAGAAGCCGTTCGCGGTCACCGAACGGGAGGCCCGGCAACTCGTGCAGCTGGCGCAGCGGGCCGACCGCAGTGTCTTCACACTGCTGCAACGGAACTTCGACCCGGTGTTCCAGTTCGCCCGGGAGAACCTCGCGCGGATCGGCGAGCCGTACTGGTTCTCGTACGACTACCACCTCAACCTGGCCCAGCCGACCGCCGGTTGGCGTGCCGCGCGGGGGCTGGCGATGGGCGGGGTGCTCCTCGACATGGGCTATCACCTCATCGACGCGCTGTGCGGGCTGTTCCCGGCGTCCGAACCGCCCCGGACGCACTCCGTCTTCGCGCACCAGTACCAGGAGACGCGGGACCGCCGGCTGGAGGATCTCGTCAGTCTCCAGTGCAGCTATCCGTCCACCGGGCTGGCGGGCTCGCTGCGTATCTCGCGGCATCACCACGAGAAGGCCGAGCGACTGTGTGTGCTCGGTTCGGACGGCGCGCTGACCGTCGTCCCCGGCCTCGCCACCCTGCACGCCGTCGGAGGGCTGCCGCTGGAGCGTTACACCTGGGCCGGTCCCAAGACCGATGCCGTGCGGTCCATGCTGACCCATCATCTGGAGCACCTGGACGACCACCGCTACCGCCAGGACCATGTGCAGCGGCAGCTCGCCACCGTGCGCACGATCGACGGGATCTATCAGGACCGGTCGCGGGAGCGGAGCCGGTTCGCCGACCGGTGCGCCTGACCCCGCCCCTCCGCCGCAGCCGGGTCGGCCGCGACCGGTGCGCCTGACCCCGCCCCTCCACCCCACCCCACCACGCCATGCCCTCCAGGCGGCCACATCCACCGGCCTCCCACCCCCACCTCACCTCCGACCACCGGAAGGACCCATGACCACCGCGCAACGACTCGCCCTCCTCGGAGGACCGCCCGCCGTCGAACGACCGCTGCCGCACGAGGTCTGGCCGCCGCCCGCCGCCGCGGCGGAGCTGTCCGAGCTGGCCGGGCAGCGTGACATCGACATCTCCATCAAGGGCAACAGCGGCCCCATCGGACGGCTCGAAGCCGACTTCCTCGCCTTCCTGGACGGCGGCGCCCGCTTCGCGGTCACCTTCAACTCCGGTACCAGCGCCCTCCTCGCCGCCTACTTCGCGCTCGGCGTGCGCGAGGGCGTGGACGTCGTGGGACCGGCGCTCACCTATCACGCGGCGCTCAGTCCCGTCTTCGCGCTGCGCGGTGACGTGGTGCTGGCCGACATCGACCCCGACACCCGCGGTCTGGACCCCAAGGCGCTGCAAGCCGCCCTCACCGAGCACACCAAGGTCGTCACGGTGGTCCATCAGTGGGGCCACCCCTGCGACATGGACGCGATCCTGGCCATCGCGGAGCGGCATGGGCTGCGGGTCCTGGAGGACTGCTCGCACGCCCATGGCAGCCGCTACAAGGGCAGGCCAGTGGGCACGTTCGGGGACGCGGCGGTCTTCTCCCTCCAGGCCAACAAGGCCGTCTACGCGGGCGAGGGCGGCATCCTCGTCACCAGTGACCCCCAGGTGCACGACCGTGCCACGCTCCTCGGGCACTACCGGGACCGGTCCCGGGACAGCGTCGTCGACGAGGAACTGCGGGCGCACTGGGTCACCGGGTTCGGGCTCAAGCTGCGCATGTCGCCGTTCAACGCGATCGTCGCCCGGCACGCGCTCGCCGCCTTCCCGGCCCGCAAGGAGGCCCGGCACCGCTGTCTGCGCTACTTCGGCGAGCAGCTCGGGGACGTGCCCTATCTGGAGCCGGTCCATGTGAGCGAGCAGGTCGACATGGGCGCCTGGTACGGCTACAAGCCGCTGTACCGGCCCGCCGAACTGGGCGGTGTCCCCCGCTCCGTACTCATCGAGGCGCTGCGCGCCGAGGGCATGGAGGTGGGCGCCCCCTCCGGTCCCCGGCTGTCCACCTTGCCGCTGTACGCCCGCCCCGAGAACCCGCTCTTCCCCGGCACGCCGAAGAAGGGCAGCGTCCCGGAGGCCGGTTCGCACGCCGAGCATGTCGAGCGGCACGCGCTGTCCCTGCCCACGTTCACCGACTGGCCCGGGGACACCCGGCTCATCGACCAGTACGCCGAAGCCTTCCGCAAGGTGGGGCGGCACCGGGAGGCGCTCGTGCGGTACGCGGCTGATCCGTCCCGTCGGTCCGTTCCGGCGCAGAGGTGGTGAGCATGTCCGTCGAGGAGACGCCCGAGGACGTGGTCCGGGCCCTTCAGCACGCCCTCGTCGGGGACGACCTGCCGGACTCCTTCACGCTGCTGGGGCGGGAGTGGAGCCTGCACCGAGGTGTGTTCCCCAGCACCTTGAGCGCCGCCACGGAGGTGCTGGCGTCGATCGTGCCCTATCCGCGGGGCGGTTCGTTCCTGGAGATCGGCTGCGGTACGGGGGTCATCGCCGTGACGGCGGCGCTCAGCGGCTGTGCCTCCGTGACCGCGCTGGACATCAATGAGAAGGCCGTCGCCAACACCGTCGTCAACGCCGGGCGGCACGGGGTGGGCGACCGGGTGCGGGTGCTGCACAGCGACATGTACGCGGCGCTGGGGCCCGACGACCGCTTCAACACCGTCTTCTGGAACGTCCCCTGGACCTATGTCGAGGACGGCTACGCGCTCTCCACCGATCTGCATTCGGCCGTGTTCGATCCCGGCTACCAGGGGCAGGCCCGGTACATCGCGGGGGCGCCCGCGCATCTGGCCGAGGGGGGAAGGCTGCTGCTGGGGACGGCCGACCTCGGGGACCGTGAACGGCTCGACCAGCTGGCCGAGAAGGCGGGTATGCGGATCGAGGTGCTGCGCCGGGTGCGCCGGATCGAGGAGGTCCGGGTCATGGAGTACCAGGTGCTCGAACTGCACCCGCGGTGAGGGCCGTGTCCCCCGCGGACCCGGCCGCCCGGTGCGGGCCGGGTCCGGGACGACCACCGGCGTCCATGACCTGTGCGGGAGGCGCTCCATGACCGGGCGGTCCGATCTCGACCTGGCGCTTCACCTCGCCGATGTCGCCGACGGCATCACCGGCCGCCGCTTCCGGGCCCTCGATCTCCAGGTCCGGGAGAAGGTGGACCATACGCCGGTGACCGACGCGGACACCGCCGTCGAGCGGGCCGTACGGGAGGCGGTCGGGGCCGCCCGGCCGAAGGACGCCTTCGCCGGGGAGGAGACCGGGGGCTCCGTGCGCGGCGGCGGGCGGACCTGGATGGTCGATCCGATCGACGGGACCAAGAACTTTCTGCGTGGCGTGCCGGTCTGGGCCACGCTGATCGCCCTGCTGGAGGACGGCCGTCCCACCGTCGGGGTGATCAGCGCCCCGGCGCTGCGCAGCCGCTGGTGGGCGGCGGCGGGACAGGGCGCCTGGCTGCGGCGGGGCGCGGCCGGCCGTGCCGCGGTGCCGCTGCGGGTCTCCGGACACAGCCGTCTCGCCCTGGCTTATCTGTCCACCACCAGCGTCCGCACCTGGGACGTCTTCCACTCCCGTGCGGCCTATCTGCGGCTGGCCGGGCAGTGCTGGGAGGACCGTGCCTTCGGTGACTTCCTCCAGCACTGCATGGTCGCCGAGGGAACCCTCGACATCGCGGCCGAGCCGGTCGTGAATCCCTGGGACATCACCGCCGTGCAGATCCTCGTGGAGGAGGCCGGTGGGGTGTGTACCGATCTCCTGGGCGCCTCGCCGAGCGGTGGCACCGGCGCCCTGTCCGCCAATCCGGAGTTGCACCGGCTCGCCCTGAAGGCCCTGTCGGTCATGGCCGACAGCGGCGGCGACGCGGACGATCGCGACGGTCCGGTGTGACGGAGCCTCGGGGTGGCCGCCGGATCAGGAATCCACAGCGAACGGGAATCCACAGAGAAACGGACGAACATCATGCTGATTCTTTCCCTCAAGGAAGGTCATGACGGGGCGATCGCGGCCGTCGAGGACGGGAAGCTGCTCTTCTCCCTGGAGGCGGAGAAGGACTCGTTCCTCCGGTACAGCACCCTGACCGCCGAGACGTTCGCGGTGGCGGCGGAGCGGCTGGACAAACAGCCCGACGTGGTCGCCATGAGTGGCTGGATCAAGGGGACACAGGCCACCGACCAGCCGTCGCGCGCCGGGTACTTCGGTGTGGGTGACTCGGCGATCACGGACCAGGCCGGACGGTTCTTCGGGAAGAGCGTGCGGCTGTTCTCCTCCACCCATGAGCGCTCCCACATCATGACCTCCTACGGGATGGCGGCGTTCCGCCGCGACCAGCCGTTCTACAGCCTGGTGTGGGAGGGGAACATCGGCTCCTTCTACCGCATCGACGAGCGCGGGCGGGTGACCCATCTGAAGGAGGTGCTCACCTACCCCGGCAACAAGTACTCGTACGGCTTCGCGCTCGCCGACCCCCAGTACAGTCCCCATGAGGAGTTCGTCCGGTTCCAGGACGCGGGGAAGCAGATGGCGCTGGCCGGGTTCGCCGGGAACCGGCCGCCGACCCCGGCCGAGCAGAAGGTGATCGACTTCATCCTCGGGCAGCGGCAGGTCATCACCGGCCGTCTCAAGGACCGGATGACCGACTCGCCGTTCCACAACATCGGTGTGGAGTCGGACGCCTACAAGAGCTTCGCCGCCCGGCTGTCGGACGCCATCTTCGACCGGTTCCACACCTATGCCCAGGAGCATCTGACGGAGGGTCTCCCGCTGCTCGTCTCCGGGGGCTGCGGACTCAACTGCGAGTGGAACCGCCGCTGGCGCGAGTGCGGGCTGTTCCCGGCGGTGTTCGTCCCGCCGTGTCCCAACGACAGCGGCTCCGCGATCGGCACCGCCATCGACGCCCAGCACCACTACACCGGGTCGGCGGACCTGGACTGGGACGTCTACGCGGGGGGCGAGTTCGTCGAGGATCTCCCGTTCGACACCCGGCGCTACGAGGTCCGTCCGGTGCGCGGCGACGAGGTCGCCCGCTACTTGCGCGACGGGAACATCATCGGCTGGGCGCAGGGCCGCTGGGAGATCGGGCCGCGGGCGCTGGGCAACCGGTCGATCCTGGCCGCGCCGTTCACCGTGGAGACCACGGTCAGGCTGAACAAGATCAAGCAGCGTGAGGGGTACCGTCCCATCGCCCCGATCTGTCTGGAGCAGGACGCGGGCCGCTGGTTCGGGGGCGGGGTGCCCGATCCGTACATGCTGTACTTCAGTCAGGTCGAGTCGGGTGAGCTGCGGGCGGTGACCCATGTCGACGGGACGGCGCGCACCCAGACCGTCGATCCGGCCGCGAATCCTGGTATGGCCGCGCTGCTGACCGCCTTCGGCGAACTGACCGGCTTCAGCGTTCTGTGCAACACCTCGCTCAACTACTCGGGGCGCGGATTCATCAACCGCACCAGCGATCTGCTCGCGTACGGGGAGCTGCACGGTCTGGACGGGTACGTGGTGAACGACAGTTTCATCACTCCGAGGCGGTGACGGGACCGCCGCGGTCCCCCGGTGCCGGTCAGCGTCTCACCCGGCTGCGTACGGCCAGGACCGCGAGGGCGAGGAGGGCCGGTTCGACCAGGCGGGAGGTCATCTCCACATAGGTTCCGGCGATGGTCAGGTCCTGTCCTGAGGCGCGGAAGATGACCGAGTTGGCCACGACCCGGACGGATTTGTCGAAGCGGGCGGACGACAGACGGCTGCCGTAGGAGCCCTGGGGGGTGGACGGGTCCGCCTTCTTGGTGGTGAGGGTGACGCGGTGGCCGGTGATGCTGCCCCGGGACTCCAGGTCCGGGTCCTGCTGGGGCAGGCCCCACAGCATCATGGCGACGACGGTGGCGGTCATGGCGAGGCCCAGCCAGGTCAGGGCACGGAGCGCCCGCAGACCGTACCCGGACACCGCCCAGTACAGACCCAGCAGCATCCGTTCCGAGCGGGGCGCCTCCCGGTCGAGGCGGCGCATCTCCATCTCGCCGTAGTAGAAGTCGGCGGCGCCGGGTTCGTTCCTGCCGTCCTCCAGGGCTTTGCGCAGTTGCCGGTAGACGGGGGCGAGGACGGCGGGGTCGTGGGTCTCGACGCCTGCCGGGGCGGGTGTCCAACCGGCCGTGGCGTAGCGGGTCGCCCGCCAGTGGTGTTCCTCGGCCAGGGTCCGGCGCCGGGTCCAGCGCACCGGGAGCCCGCCCCGCCAGTGGATCGGCTCCGGCGGCGGGGCGAGCACGAACCGGCCCTCCAGTCGGAGCTGGTCCAGGTGGACGGTCTCCACGAAGCGGCACTCGGTCAGGTCGACGTCGGCCAGGACGAGGTGGGCGACGTCGACTCCGCTCATCGACACCACCCGTACCGGGGCGGGCGTCAGGTCGGTCTCGTCGACGGGTTCGCCGTAGGCGGAGACGAAGCGGGTGGAGCGGGCCGCCACGGTGACCGGGAATTCGAGGACGGCGTCGGTGAGGTCGACGGCGGTGTGCCGCAGACGGAGCGCGGCGGTGGACGCCCAGCGGGTCCTGCGGCAGCGGAGCCGGTCCGCGGCGATCTCCAGGGTCACCGCGGAGTCGAAGACCGCGTCGGAGAGGTCGACCAGCCCGGGGCGGAGCAGCGGGCCGATCCTGGCCGTGCCCCGGAACGCGGCTCTGCGGAAGTGGATGTCTCCCTCCAGCCGGGCGTGGGCGAACACCAGGTCGCCGCCGAAGCCCGCCCCGTCGAACGTGGCTCCGGTCGCGAAGCGGGACTCGGAGAACTGGGCCTCGCCGCCCAGTTCTGCTCCGTCGAAGGAGACCCTGCCGCTGTCGAAGCGCGCCCCGTCGAAGCAGGCCGCGCCGGTGATGGCCGCCCGGTCGAAGTCGGCGCCGTCCCCGAAGACCGCGCTGTCGAAGTACGCCGGGCCGTCCACCGCGCAGTCGTCGAAGCGGGCAGGACCCTTGAAGCGCACGCCCGTGAAGTGGGCCTCGCCGGTGGTGACGCCGTGGAACATGGCGGTGCCGCGCACGATGGCCACGCGGAACCGGAGGGCGCCGTCGACGCGGGTCCCGTAGCACCAGGCGTCGGCGCCGACTTCGGGTGATTCGATCGACAGGTCGCCGGTGAGGTGCGCGTTCTCCAGTCTGAGGTCGTCTGCGAAGCGGGTGTCGCGGAAGCGGGCGCCGCTGTCGAACTCGGCCGTGGCGAAGGAGCAGACGCCGGAGAAGTCGACCTCGTCGAAGGCCACCTCGCCCGTGAAGCGGGCCTCGTCGAACCGTGCCCGACCGATCCGGGCCCGTGCTGTCGCCGGGTCGCGCAGGGCGGTGAGCAGTTCGTCCAGCAGGTCCTGGGTGAAGGGTGTGCCCCGGTGGTCCAGGTCGGCGCCCGGGGTCAGCCCGGCGAGGTAGGTCGTGCGGCGCCCGGTGTCCAGGTGTGCGAGACATGCCGCACCGGTGCCGGTGCTGCGGCCCCGGCAGCGGCTGTCCGTGCCGTCGTCGTGTCCGCAGTGCGGCCAGTCGGACGCGTCATGGGTGTCGGGCGGCGGGGTCATGGTTCCTCCCTTCGTGTCGTGCGCGGGCCGTTCACTCGGCGCGGTAGACGGTGATCTCCCTGCGGTCGGAGTGCGCCGGGGTGTCCACCTGTGCCTCGATCCACCAGCGGCCGGGGGTCGCCAGGACCACCGCCCGGTAGCGGTCGGTGCCGTGCTCCTCGAACCGGACCGGCTCTCTGACCGGCCTGCCCGACCGCCACATGAACGTCCGCAGATTGCGTCGCAGCAGGTCGTGTCCCAGCAGTTCCACCGCGAACGGCTGTCCCGCGACGACCGCGGGGGACGGGAAGTGCAGGGCGATGCCCCCGGAACCGGCGAGCATCCCGCCGGGCGGGTCTCCCCGGCGGACGGCGAGCAGGACGTCCCGCAGCGCGGCGGGGCTCACCATGTCCTCGTTGCGCAGCCCCGTCCAGAGCATGGGGCCGTCGTGCTCGGTCCCGGCCCAGTCGGCGGTGGCGGACCGGCTCGGCACGGTGCCGTCGCCCGGTCCCTGGCCGTCGTCGTCGGTGAGGTGGGACCCGTCGGCCGAGACGGTGAGGGTCTCCGGCGTCGGATGCTCACCACCCGCCAGACAGTGCACCGCGTACGGGAGGCCGCCGCCGGGGTCGGTGCGGCGGTGCCCGTCGCTCGCCGCCCGGAACGTCTCCTGGAAGCCGAGGGCGTCCCCGATCAGGTCGGTCGGCAGGCCCGGCACCGGACGGCGGTGGTCGGTGATGTACCGCGTCCGGGTCTTTCCCTCGGCGCGCAGGGCCGGATACACCGGCAGCAGTTCGGCCACGGCGGGCAGGTGGGCGGCCCAGTCCCGCAGTACCTCGTTGAGCCGGGCGCGGGCGTCCGCGTCCGGGCCGCCGGTGCCGGGGATCGCCGCTCCGGCCAGCAGCCGGGCGGCCTGGGCCAGGCCGTGCTGGGGCGTGCCGAGGGTCACCAGGGTCCGGGCGGTGCCCCGGCCGTCCTCGCACTCCAGGTAGTGACGGCCGATCAGACCGCCCGTGGAGTGACAGACCAGGATGACGCGCGGATCGTCGGGACGGTCCGGGTAGTGGGCGTCGACCTGGGCGCTCCACCGGTCGAGTTCCCGCGCCACCCAGGTCCTCAACTGGCGGGCGGCCAGCATGTGGGAGAGCCGCCAGTCGTAGGTGAACGCGGTGAGTTGGGCGGGGAGCGGGTCGCCGAGGGCGGCCGGGAGGTCGGGGTACCCCGGGCAGGACATCAGGCCGGGGACCGAGTCGGGGGACATGAGCAGTGCGGTGGTGTCCAGGCGGAAACGGTCCTCGGGCAGTTGGTCGCCCAGTCCCTCGGGCAGTGCCACGTCGGCCAGCGCGGCGGCATTGGGCGGCGCCTGGATCAGCGCCTCACCACTGCGCGCCCAGACGTCCTGGCCGTCACGGCACAGCCGGGTGCCGAGAAATCCCGGCACGAAGACCATCAGGTCGTGTTCCATTCCGCTCTCCCCCTCGCTCGCGTCGCGATGCTCTGTTCCGTCCCGGCCCCGGTCACCGCTGCCCCGTCCCGAAGTATGCGGGTGACAGCCGGATCAGGTCGCAGCGGTCGTTGCCCTGGAGGGCCAGCACCAGTCCCTCCGGGTCGGGGGCGGCGGCGACGGCCTGGACGTCGTAGCCACGGGAGGGGACGCCCGGTCCGGTCAGCCATCGCCGGGACCAGACGTCCCAGGCGCGGGAGATCGTGCGCGGGGCGCAGAGCAGCAGCACGGGCCGTTCCACGTCCCCCGCGAACACCAGTGAGGTGACCTGCGGGAAGGAGCCCTCCAGACGGTCCGGCGGGGTCAGTCCCTCGCCTGAGCAGTCCTTGACGTAGACGGTGCCGCCGTCCGCCCAGGCCAGCAGGGGCAGCGATTCGGCGTCCTCCGCGTCGTACAGCTCGCCGAGGGCGAGGCAGGTGGGGGTGGCCGCCTTGCGGATGCGCTGCTCGACGCCCTCCTCGTGCTCCCGCCACACGCGGAGCTGGTCCCCGAGGTCCCCGGCGAGCCAGTACGTGCCGTCCCGCATGACCCTGGTGTCGATGCCGCAGAAACCGGAGTCGATGCGGATCGGGTCCGCCGGGCGTGCGGCGGCGGGGTCGCCGGAGGGGATCTCGTGGCGGATCAGGCGCCAGCCGTCCGCGACGCACAGCCGCAGGGTCGCCCGGCCGGGGTCGGCGACCAGGCTGAGGGCGCGCGCGGGCTCGCCCGCGTCCCCGCCCAGCGCGATGTCCTGACGGTCCGTCACGGTCAGTTCCTCGTCGAGCCGCCACAGCCGTACGGTGCGGCCCGCCGCGGCGGCCACCGTCCAGCCGTCCGCGACCCGTACCGCGTCGACCGCCGTCACCCGGGCCGGGTGGGTGAGGTCGGTGGCGGGGTGGGTGGCCGGGGCGCCCTGGGCGGGGCGAGACACACGGACCGTCTCGCCCCAGGCCCGGCACAGCAGCGGCGGACCGCCGGGTGCGGGGGCGAGGGCGACCGCGGGGCGCTCGTTGCTCGGCCGCCGCAGGGTCTCGTGGGCGGAGTCCAGCGCCGGGACCAGGTCCACGAACCGGATGTCCGGTCCGTCGGCCACCGCGAGCCGTCCCCGTCCGTGCGGTTCGAAGGCCATGGCGCCCTCGCGGGGCGCGTCCAGCTGGAACGCGGTCCCCCGGCCGGGTTCCTCGACGGACCAGATACGGACCCGGACGTCCTCGTACCCCGCGAGGAGCAGTTCGTCGCCGTACCGGCCGAAGGCCAGGGCCTTCGCCTGGGAGCGGAAGTCGGTCACCTGGCGTACGGTCGGCGGCTCGTCGTGGGCGGCGGCGTCGGTCTCGCAGCACCAGACACGGACCCGTTGTCCGTCGGACACGGCGAGCCAGCCGCGCTCCGGTGCCGTGCCGCGACCGGGGGCGACGACCGCGGCGGCGGAGAGCGCGGGAGCGTCCAGCTCACCGAGGGGCAGTTGCTCGGGGCGCAGTCCGCCGACCCGGTTGAGGCCCCGGTCCACCTCCAGCAGCGCGGCCGTGCTTCCGGCGGCCAGGACGAACAGGCGGGTGCCGAGGGTCAGTGCGGCGAGCTGTCGTACGTCCCCGGCGCGGATGTCCGTGAGGTGGGTGCCGACCTGCTGGAGACCGCTGTTCCAGTACCAGACCCAGATGCGGGAGCCGTCGGCGGCCAGCGCGACGGTCTCCGTGGCCACCTCGGCGGTGGCGAGGGCGCCCACGGTGCCGCCCCAGCGGTACTCCTGGTCGGGGACGCGGGAACCGACACCCCAGAAGTACACGGCCTGTCCGTCCTGGGCGACGGTGGCCCAGCGGGGTCCGGTGCCCACCTCGCGCACCTCGCTCAGGGCGTTCGCGCGGTCGCCTTCGGACCGGGGCAGCCGACGGGTGAGCAGCCGGGCGCCCGACTCCGGGTGCAGTACCTGGATCTCCCCCAGCCCGGCGGCGGTGAGCGTGTCCGAGGGCGGCACAGCGGCGACCGTGCTGCCCGCGCGCCAGCTCAGGGCCCTGGCTCCGCCCAGGGGCGCGGCCCGCCGCCATTCCGGCGGTGCGGGCCGTACATCGGTCCAGTACTCCTGCCAGGGCAGGAAGCCGTCCAGGTCGCGCAGGCCGCGGAAGGTCGCGTCCCGGTGGCTGACGAAGGCCGTGGCGCTGGTCAGCGCCTTGCGGGCGTGCAGGACGGGCGCCGGGAGCGGGGCGGAGGCACGCGGGAACGCCCCGGCGACCCGCCCGTAGAGCGCGGCTCCGTCGCAGTCGCGGGCGAGGCCCGCCGCGAGCGGGAGCATGACATGGGGGTTGGTCCGCAGCAGGAACTGCACATCCTCGAAGAGGTCGCGCAGGGCGGCCGGTCCGACCTGGGCGGCGTGCGCTCCGAGATATTCGGTGGTGTAGGGGTCGGCTCCGCCCCAGTCGCCGCCGGTGCGGGCCCGGAGGGAGGCGACGACCCTGCGGTGTGCCTCCGGGGTGGTCAGCCGGGCGTCGCGGAGGTAGTAGTCGCCGTAGCTGGGGTGGGCGAGCTGGTGGCGGACGCCCTGGGCCTCCTCCCCCGGCCCGGACGCGCGGGCGGCGACGATGCCTCCCCCGGCGAAGCGGCTGACCTGGCGTACGTCGTCCGGGGTCAGTTCGGGGGTGTGGTCGTCGCGCAGTGCGTTGGCGAGGGCGAGCCAGGTGTCGTCGGGGGTCAGTCCGGCTCCCTGGTCCACGGCGAGGGCGCGCAGCACCTCGCGGGCCCGCCGGGCGCCCGGCTGCTCTTCGAGGTCGCGGGTCTCCGCGGCGAGCCGCTCACGCAGGTCCATACCGCCCGCGCGGATCCAGTCCAGGAGGTCGGACTCGGTGACCGTGTGGGAACGGTGGGCGAGTGCGGTGGCGGCGAGCCGGGCCACCAGGAACGAGCCCTGGCTCTGTGCCGCGAGGGTCTCGGCCGTCCAGAGGCGGTCCTCCTTGGCCCGCCCGTCGCCCCGGTACGGGGAGTGGTCCGCGTCGAGGACGGACATCGCCATGCCCGTGATGCTCGCGCGTGCCTCCGCGTCGTCGCCGAGGACCAGGGGTTCGACGCTCTGCTCCAGCGCGTGCAGCAGCGACTCCTCCTCGGCGGCGGACGCGGTGGTACGACGGCGGGGCTGGGCGCGGGTGCCGACGACCACCCGGACGCCCGGCAGCCGGGACAGCGGGTTGAGCAGCTGCCGGACGATGTCGTGGGCCTGGTCGGGCAGGGCCTCGTCGAGCGCGTCGAAGAGCAGGTTCACCGACCCGGCCCGCCCGACGAGTGCCCTGAACGCGTCCGCGTACGCCGTCGAGGCCACCGGGTCCGCCGGGAGGGGCAGTGCTTCGTCGACCTGGCCCAGCACCTCGCGCAGCGCCGCGGCCAGGGAGTGGGCGGACTGTCCGCGGCAGCTGAGGGCCGCGTGCACGGTTCCCGGCCGGGGCAGGATGGCGTGATCGAGTGTGGGGCCCAGGGTCCGGCGCCAGCTCTCCAGGGAGCTGAGGGCCAGTCTGCCGAGCAGCGCGGTCTTCCCCGTCCCGGCGAGACCGGTCACCGCCAGCAGGCCGCCCGGGTGGGTCTCCATCCAGCGCACCAGCCTGCTCAGCGCGTCCCGCCGCCCCGCGAAGTGGTGACTGAGGTGGCTGCCCTCCTCCAGTCCGAACTGCTCGGCCTCGATCCACGGCTTGCGCCGGGACAGCCGGGCGGTGCGGTGCTCGGGGCCGCCCGAGGGCTCGTAGTACGGGTTGTCCAGGAAGTCGTTGGGCAGCCCGCGCACCTCGATATAGCCGGGGCGCTGGGCGGGGTCGTCCAGTCCGGACGCGGCGGCCCCGGCGTCCACGGCGGCCCGCAGATAGGGCAGCGGGAGATAGAGGGCGGAGGGGGCGAAGGGGCGGGCGTGGTCGGGGGCGACGAAGTCCGGTCGGGCCAGGGCCTCTTCCAGCCAGCGGACCCAGCGGCCCTCGGGGACCTGGGCGTCGGCGCCCGAGGTGCCGATGACGGCGAAGCCCCCCTTGCCGGTCGCCCGCGCCCGGTACACCGCCGCGCTCCGCTCCAGGTCCAGGGCGTGACGCAGGGCCTCGTTGAGGGAGTGCAGGCTGTGCGAGGAGCACGCGTCGACGATCAGCAAGGTGTCGGTGTCGTGTCCGGGCCGCAGCAGGCGGTCCACCAGGTCGACCAGGGAGACGGCCCGCTCGGGCTGGAACTCTCCCGACCGCCAGGAGTCGGAGCAGGCGAGGAAGTAGCCGTCGGCGGCGCGCTGCACGCCGTGGCCCGTCCAGTAGAGGATCTTGCGTTCGGCGGGGGCGGCGAGGAAGTCCTCCAGGCCGCTCCACAGCTGGCGCCGGGTGGCACCGGCGCGGTCCAGGGGGAGGCTGACGCCGTAGCCGAGTTCCTCGTCGGCGGTACGGATGAAGCGGCTCCGTACGTCGGCCAGCAGGGGGCGGCGCAGCCTTCGGCGGGTGGCCTCGTCGGGGTGGGTGTAGTCGGCGACCGCGACGGTGCCCACCAGGGAGGCGGAGCGCCGCTCGGCCTTCACACGCGTCAGCTGATCGCTCACAGCGCTCCGTATCATGCAGTCGACGGCATTCCCGTCGTTCCATCCAACCTTATTTCCACTGGAGTTGACGATGCGTGACAGATTCACCATGGTCGGTCGGGCAACGGGCTGTCATCTCGTCGAGGGGGACGGTACGCGGCCCATCGACGAGGACAACGTGCGGGTCCGCTACACCCCGGAGCGGGTGGAGTTCCCGGAGGAGATCGGGGGCTGGCGGCGTTCCATCGAGGCGGAGGAGGAACGCAAGGAGGCCAGCGGTCTGCCGCACCGCTGGAACAACGCGCGGTTCGCCGTGGAGCGGGTCGTGGTGACGCGTACCCATCTCGCCGAGGAGCCGGTGGTGTCGCTGTCGCTGCGGGACGCCGACTACTTCGACTTCCTCACCACGTCGCTCAATCTGGAGCGGCGCCAGGACAACGGGCTCACCCTGCGCAAGCAGTATCTGGAGGACAGGGACCCGGTCGAGGCTCCGGCCTGGATGAACTGCAGCTTCGGCGTCAATGTGGCCCTGGAGACCGGCAAGGACACGAAGATGCTGTTCTCCCGGCGCAGTGCCCAGGTGGCCGGGCCGAACAACGCGCGCTGGAACTCCTCGGCCAACGAGGGCCTGGCGCGCGAGCACGATCTGCCCAAGGACGGCTTCAGCCCGATCAGTCTGCACGCGGTGGCCCGCCGCGCCCTGCACGAGGAACTCGCCGTGCACCGGACGGACGAACTCAAGCTGGAACTCCTCGGTTTCGGACTCGATCTGGTCAACCACCAATGGGCGGGCTTCTTCCGCGCGGTACTGCCCGAGCTGGACGAGGCCGCGCTGCGGCTGCGCTGGTCGCGCGGGATCGCCGACAAGTGGGAGCACGACCGTTTCGAGTTCGTGGACGCCGACCCGGAGTCGGTGCTCGGCTTCATCGCGGACGAACCCGAGGGCCGGTGGACGCCCTGCGCGCCGACCCTCTTCTACCTCGCCCTCGTGCGCGGCGCGGTGCAGCGCGCGGGCGGCGACCCGGCGGGCCGCTTCGAGGTGGAGCGGGCGGAACAGCGGGTGATGGCGGCGCGGGGGTTGTGAGGGGGCGGTCGGGCGGGGCGCGGGGGCGTTGAGGGGGCGCGGTCAGCTAGGGCGCGCGGGGGGCTACGCGTCGTCCGGCTCCGCCGCGTGCCGGGCCCGTACCGCCTCCACGACCCGTTCCCTCGCCAGCCGCCTGGCCTGCTTGAGCTTCAGTTCGGTCAGGAGGAGGGGGAGATACCAGAACCAGCCCCAGAGGCTGAAGGAGACCGTGCCGGTCCGGATGAGGATCTGGTTGGTGAGCAGGGCCAGCACGATGGTGACGCCGTAGCAGGCGACGCGGTGGTGGAGCACCAGGCGCAGGAGGGCGTTCCGGGGGCCGTCCAGGGTCTCCAGGACCGCCGCGACGGTCGCGGCCCGAAGGTCCTCGGGGTGTGCGGCGCCCGGCTCCGCGTACGGGACCGGGTCCTTGATGTCGGTGCTCAGTTCGGCCCGCTCGTGCCGGGCGCGTGCGCGCCGGGCCTCGGCGTCCTCCCAGTAGCCGCGGCCTGCCCAGCCCACGGCGGCTGCGACCTGCTGTGCCTCGGGCGAGCCCGGTGGGGCCAGTTCGGCGATCCGCCGCTTCAGGGGCTCCGCGCGTCTCCCCCGCGCCGGGTGCTCCCATTCGTCGGCGCGCTGGCACAGTTCCAGGTAGGAGACGAGGAGTCCGAGGTCGTCGGGCCACTGCCGCAGCCCCTCCTCGTACGCCGCCTCCGCCTCGTCGTCGTGGTCGTCGTCCTCCTCGGCGGCGTGCGCGAGGCCCAGCCAGGGCTGGAGCACGGGGTCGGGTCCCTCCTTGTCGAGTCCTTCCCGTGCCGTCGCCCGTGCCGCGGCGTAGCCGCCGAGGACGAAGAGTTCCTCGCAGCGCCGGGCGTACGTGTGCACCGTCATCGTTCCCACCCCTTGATCGTTGGGGAGAACGATCCGATTGCTCCGCGTTCCTGGTCAAGCCCTGGGAGCGGGTGATCGCCGTCCCGTCGGTCAGCCTCTCCGTGTCGCGCGGCGGAGTCGGGCCCGGAGTCCGGGGCGGGGGGCGCCGGAGGTGCCGCGTTCCGCCGTGCGGACGATGTTGCGGGCCATGCCGCCGAAGACCAGTGCGTGGAACGGGGACACCGCCCACCAGTAGAGGTGGCCGAGGAGGCCGTGCGGGTGGAACAGGGCGCGCTGGCGGTAGCGGACGGGGCCGTCGCCCTCGACCCGGAGTTCCAGCCAGGCCAGTCCGGGCAGCCGCATCTCGGCGCGCAGCCGCAGCAGCCGGGGGCGCTGGATCTCCTCGACGCGCCAGAAGTCGAGGCTGTCCCCGGCTCTCAGGTGCCGGGCGTCGCGGCGTCCGCGGCGCAGGCCGACGCCGCCGACCATCCGGTCGAGCCGTCCGCGCAGCGCCCAGGCGGTGCGGAAGGAGTACCAGCCGTTGTCGCCGCCGATGCCCTCGACGACGTCCCACAGGGTCTCCGGGCCGACGTCGGCGAGGCGCTGGCGTACATCGGTGTAGAGGCTGCCTCCGGCCCAGTCGGGGTCGCCGGGCAGGGGGGCGCTGGGTGCTCCGGGGACGGCGGCGGAGGACCAGCGGGTGGCGACCTCGGCGTCCTTGATGCGGCGCAGGGCGAGGGCCACGGCGCGGTCGAAGCCGAGGGGGTGGCCGGGCGGGTCGGGGACGTACCGGGTGATGTCGTGTTCCCGGCACACCACCTCGTGGCGCAGGGACTCGGTCAGGGGCCGGGCGATGGCGGCGGGTACCGGGGTGACCAGGCCGACCCAGTGGCTGGAGAGGGCGGGGGTGAGGACGGGCACGGGGACGATCAGCCGTGGGGGCAGTCCGGCGACGGCGGCGTAGCGGCGCATCATGTCGCGGTAGGTGAGCACTTCGGGGCCGCCGATGTCGAAGGCGCGGCTGACGTCGGGAGGCAGTGCGGCGCAGCCGGTGAGGAGGCGCAGGACGTCCCGGACGGCGATGGGCTGGATGCGGGTGCGGACCCAGCGGGGGGTGACCATGACGGGGAGGCGTTCGGTGAGGTAGCGCAGCATCTCGAAGCTGGCCGAGCCGGAGCCGATGATGACGGCGGCGCGCAGTACGGCGGTGGGTACTCCGGAGGCGAGGAGGAGGTGTCCGACCTCGGCGCGGGAGCGCAGATGGGGTGAGAGGTCCTGTTCGGGGACCGAGGCGGGGGTGAGGGCGCCCAGGTAGACCAGGCGGCGCAGTCCGGCGCGGCGGGCCTCGGCGCCGAAGGCGCGGGCGGCCTCGCGGTCGGTGTCCTCGAAGCCGGGTCCGGAGCCCAGGGCGTGGACGAGGTAGTAGGCGACGGTGACGCCGTCCATCGCCCGCGCCAGGTAGTCGGTGTCGGTGACGTCGCCGCGGACGATGTCCACCCGGTCGGCCCAGGGGTGGTCGCGCAGCTTGGCCGGGGTGCGGACCAGACAGCGCACCCGGTAGCCCGCGTCGAGGAGTTCGGGCACCAGGCGGCCCCCGATGTATCCGCTGGCGCCGGTGACCAGACAGAGCAGCGCGGAGCCGTCCGCCGGTGGATGCGGGGGGCTGTCGGTCATGCTCACTCCCGTCGGGCGGGCGGGTCCCGGTGCCGCGCACGGGCGGGGTGTGTCGGCACCGGGGCGGTCGCCGGGGTCAGCAGATGCGGGGCAGTTGCTCCCCCAGGGGCATGTCGACGACCCGGGTGCCGCCGAGGCCGGTCCGGGCCACGACCATGCCGGGGTGCTGCTCGACCACCTCACCGATGACCGCGGCCCCGGCGCCCAGCG
Organism: Streptomyces sp. NPDC048290; assembly: GCF_040652095.1. Classification (NCBI taxonomy): domain Bacteria; kingdom Bacillati; phylum Actinomycetota; class Actinomycetes; order Kitasatosporales; family Streptomycetaceae; genus Streptomyces; species Streptomyces sp. NPDC048290. Next base: position 159,901 of record NZ_JBEZLM010000011.1, on the reverse strand, counting down.
GGTGGGCGCGCAGCGCGGCGAGGACGGCGTCGGCGTGCTCGCGGGGGACGAAGGCGACGAGCTTGCCCTCGTTGGCCACGTAGAACGGGTCGAGGCCGAGGACGGCGCAGGCGTTGGCCACAGCGGGCGGGACGGGCACGGCGCGTTCCGTGATGACGACGCCGGTGCCCGACGCGGTGGCGATCTCGTTGAGCGCCGCGGCCAGGCCGCCGCGGGTGGGGTCGCGCAGGACGTGGAGGTCGGGGGTGACGGCGAGCATGGCCATCACCAGGTCGGTCAGCGGCGCGCAGTCGCTGACGATCTCGACGCCGAACTCCAGGCCCTCGCGGACGCTCATGATGGCGACGCCGTGCTGGCCGACGGGCCCGCTGACGATGACCACGTCGCCGGGCACGACGCGGGAGGGGCGCAGGTCCACGCCGGGTGGGACGAGGCCGATGCCGGAGGTGTTGAGGTAGATCCCGTCGCCGTGTCCGGACTCGACGACCTTGGTGTCGCCGGTCACGATCTCCACGCCCGCGGCCCGCGCGGCGGCGCCGATGGCGTCGGCGACCCGGGCCACGGCCGGGATCTCCACGCCCTCCTCCAGGATGAATCCGCAGGAGAGGTAGGCGGGGCGGGCGCCGCTCATGGCGAGGTCGTTGACGGTGCCGTTGACGGCGAGGTCGCCGATGCTGCCGCCGGGGAAGAACAGCGGCCGGACGACGAACGAGTCGGTGGTGAAGGCGAGGCGGGCGCCGCCGAGGGTGACGACGGCGGAGTCGCCGTGTCCGGCCAGGACGGGTGAGCCGTAGGCGGGGGTGAAGACCTGTTCGATGAGTTCGCCGGTGAGGGTGCCTCCGCCGCCGTGGCCCATCACCACGCGGGGCTGGTCGCGCAGCGGGGCGGGGCAGGTCCAGCCGGTCACGTCGAGGAGGTCGGTGATCTCAGGCAACGGGGCTCGCCTCCCGGGGCGCGGGCGTGGGGTCGAGTCGGCGGTAGAGGTAGTAGGCGGCGCAGGCCCCTTCGGTGGAGACCATGGTGGCGCCGAGCGGGGTGCGCGGGGTGCAGCGGGTGCCGAACATCTCGCACTCATGGGGCTTGATGAGTCCCTGGAGGACGTCGCCGCTGCGGCACTCGGGGGGCTCCACGGTGGCGATGCCGTCGACGGCGAACCGTGTCTCGGCGTCGAACTCGCGGTACTTCGGGGCGAGCCGCCAGCCGCTGCCGGGGATGACGCCGATGCCGCGCCAGGGGCGGTCGGTGACCTCGAAGACATCCTCCAGCATGGCCCTGGCGGCGGGGTTGCCCTCGTCGCGCACGGCCCGCGGGTAGGCGTTCTCGACGGTGTGCTCACCGCGTTCGAGCTGCCGTACCGCGCGGCGCACCCCTTCGAGGATGTCGAGGGGTTCGAAGCCGGTGACGACGACGGGCACCCGGTGGCGGTCGGCCAGCGCGGGGTACTCGCCGGTGCCCATGACCGTGCAGACATGTCCGGCGGCGAGGAACGCCTGCACCCGGCAGCTCGGCGAGTTCATGATGGCGTCGATGGCGGGCGGTACGCGCACATGGGAGACCAGCAGGCTGAAGTTGCGGATGCCGAGCTTGCGCGCCTGGTGGACGGTCATGGCGTTGGGCGGGGCCGTCGTCTCGAAGCCGATGCCGAAGAACACGACTTCGCGGTTCGGGTTCTGCTGGGCGATCCGCAGGGCGTCCAGCGGGGAGTACACGACCCGTACGTCGCCGCCCGCGCCGCGTACCTGGAACAGGTCGCGGTCCGTTCCGGGCACCCGGAGCATGTCGCCGAAGGAGCAGAAGATCACTCCGGGGCGGGAGGCGATCTCCAGTGCCTTGTCGATCATCTCCAGCGGGGTGACGCATACGGGACAGCCGGGGCCGTGGATCAACTCGACCTGTTCGGGCAGGAGTTGGTCGATGCCGTGCCGGATGATGGAGTGGGTCTGGCCGCCGCAGACCTCCATCAGCGCCCAGGGCCGGGTGACCGTGGCGTGGATCTCGTCCAGCAGTCTTCGGGCCAGTTCCGGGTCCTGGAACTCGTCGATGTACCTCACCGGTGGGCCTCCTCGCCGCCGTGCGGGGCGGCGGCCGGGTCCGCCGCTTCCCAGGGGTCGCCGAACTCCTCCTGGAGCATCCCGAGTTCGGCGAAGAGTTCGAGGGTGTGCCGCGCGGACTCCTCGTCGAGGCGTTGCAGGGCGAAGCCCACATGGACGATGGCGTACTCGCCGACCTGGAGGTCGGGCAGGTACTCCAGGCACACCTCCTTGACCACGCCGCCGAAGTCGACGGTGGCCACCCGGGTGCCGTCACGTTCACCGATGTCCAGCACCTTGCCGGGTACCGCCAGGCACATGGGCCTCTCCTCGCTGTGGGGTCGTGCGGGGGTGGTCAGGGGGGGGTCAGGGGGTGACCGCGTCCCGGGCCGGGGCGGGGGGCGGCGTGGTGGTGCGGGCCGCCACCATCAGCTGGCCCAGGGCCAGGCCGCCGTCGCCGGGCGGCACCAGGTGGTGGCGCAGCACGGTGAAGCCGTCGCCGGTGAGGGCGGTGGCGCAGGCGGAGGACAGTACGGAGTTGAGGAACACTCCGCCGGTCAGGGCGACGGTGTCGACCCCGCAGCGGTCCCGGGCCAGCAGACAGATCCGGTGGACGAGGGCGGCGACCGCGCGGTGGAAGCGGGCGGCGATCCACGCCGTGGGCACGCCCGCCCGCAGATCGGCCACGACGGCGGCCAGGACCGGGGCGGGGTCGGCGCGCACCGGGCCGTGTCCGGACGGGGTCGCCCGGACGGCGAAGGCGTAGCCGGTGGCGTCCGCGCCGGGCGCGGCCAGCGCGGCGGCTTCCAGCTCCATGGCGGCCTGCGCCTCGTAGTCGGCCCGCTGGCAGACACCGGCCAGGGACGCCACCGCGTCGAAGAGCCGGCCCATGCTGGAGGTGGGCGCGCAGTTCAGGTCACGGTCCAACTGCCGGGCGAGGACGCGGAGTTCGTCCGGCGGGCAGGCGGTCGTGCAGGGCAGGTCGGGGGCCCAGTCGAGGCCGGCCGCCCGCAGATGGGCCAGGGCCATGCGGTAGGGGCGGTGCACGGCGGCGTCGCCGCCGGGCTGGGGCACATAGGCGAGGTGGGCGAGGCGGACGAACCCGGTGTAGTCGGCGAGCAGGAACTCGCCGCCCCACACCGCGCCGTCGTCGCCGTGGCCGGTGCCGTCGAAGGCGGCGCCGAGGACGGGTCGGCTGCCGTCGAGTCCGTGCTCGGCCATCGCGGCGGCGATGTGCGCGTGATGGTGCTGGACCTGGACCACGGGGCGGCCCTCGGCGTGGGTGCGGGCCCAGCGCACGGAGCGGTAGCCGGGGTGCCGGTCGGCGGCCAGCAGGGCGGGCCGTACGGGGGTGATGGCCTCCAGGTGGGCCACCGAGCGGGTGAAGGCGTGCTGGGTGGCGAGGTCGTCCATGTCGCCGAGGTGCGCGGACAGCCAGGCCCGGCGTCCCTCGCCGAGGCAGAAGGTGTTCTTGAGGTCGCCGCCGACGGCGAGGGCGGGGCGGACCGGGACGGGCAGGTCCAGGGGCAGGGGCGTGTAGCCGCGGGCGCGGCGCACCATCATCGGCAGTCCGTCGCAGACCCGGAGCACGGAGTCGTCGCACGGCACCTGGATCGGCCGGTCGTGGACCAGCCAGCCGTCGGCCAGCGCGGCGAGCCGGTCCAGGGCTTCGGTGTCGTCGGTGACGATGGGCTCGCCGGACAGATTGGCGCTGGTCATGACGAGCAGCGGGGGCCCGTCGGGGTCGCCCGGCAGGCCGAGCAGCAGATGGTGCAGCGGGGTGTACGGCAGCATGACGCCGAGGTCGGGGCTGCCGGGGGCGACCGGGGGCGCCGGGACGGGGCCGTCGGCCGGGGTGCCGGGCAGGCGGCGCAGCAGGACGACGGGGCGGGTGGGGCCGGTGAGCAGCGCGCGTTCCTCGTCGCCGAGGGAGACGAGGTGGGTGATGTCGTCGGCGGTGCGGGCCATCAGGGCGAAGGGCTTTCCGCCTCTGGCCTTGCGGGCGCGCAGCAGGGACACGGCGCCGGGGTCGGTGGCGTCGCAGGCCAGGTGGTAGCCGCCGAGTCCCTTCACGGCGAGGATCGCGCCCCGCGCCAGCATCCGGCGGGCCTCGGTCACCGGGTCGGCGCCGGTGACCTCCTCGGGGGCGCCGCCGGGGCCCGGCGGGCGGACGAGCAGCCGCAGCCTCGGGCCGCAGTCGGGGCAGGCGAGGGGCTGGGCGTGGAAGCGCCGGTCGGCGGGGTCGGCGTACTCGTGGGCGCAGCGCGGGCAGAGCGGGAACCCGGCCATGGTGGTGTGCGCCCGGTCGTAGGGCAGTCCGGCGACGATGGTGAAGCGGGGTCCGCAGTAGGTGCAGTTGACGAAGGGGTGGCGGTGGCGGCGGTCGGCGGGGTCGGTGAGTTCGGCGAGGCACGGGGCGCAGGTCGCGGTGTCCGGGGGGATGAGGACGCCGGAGCGTCCGCCGGGCCGGGAGGCGAGGATGGTGAACAGGCCGTCGCCGGTGGCGGGCAGGTCGTGGTGGTCGACACCGTCGACGCGGGCCAGCGGCGGGGCGTCCGGGGCGAGGCGGACGCAGAACCGGTCGACGGCGTCGGGGCCGCCCTCGATCTCCACGACCACACCGCTCGGGGTGTTGGTGACATGCCCGGTCAGTCCGAGGGAGGTGGCGAGGGTGTGGACGTAGGGGCGGAAGCCGACGCCCTGGACCACTCCGCTCACGGTGACCCGGCGGCGCAGGACCGTGCCCTCTTCGGCTCCGGTGAGGCTCACGAGGAGGCGGGTACCGGGGCGTGGCCGTGCCCGGCGTGGGAGGGGACACGGCCGGCCATGACCGGGGTGTGGGGCGGGGTGCCGGTCGCGGCGGCGGACAGTGCCCGCTCCAGCAGGGTGCCGAGTCCGGTCCGGTCGCGTACGGAGGTGAGCAGGATCTCGACGCCGGGGTTGACCTGGTCGACATGGGCGCGGAACGCGGTCTCGTCGAATCCGGCGGCGGCGGCGATGTCGGTCTTGGTGACGACCACCAGATGGGCCAGGCCGAAGGCGGTGGGGTACTTGAGGGGTTTGTCCTCGCCCTCGGTGACGGACGCGAGGACCACCCGCAGGGTCTCGCCGAGGTCGTAGGAGGCGGGGCAGACGAGATTGCCGACGTTCTCCACGAACAGCAGTCGCGCCGGGTCGGGCAGCCAGCCGTCCAGGTAGCGGCCGAGCATCCCGGCCTCCAGGTGGCACAGGCCGTCGGTGAGGACCTGCCGGACGGGGACGCCGGAGCGGGCGAGGCGGGTGGCGTCGTTGTCGGTGGCGAGGTCGGCGGTGAGCGCGGCGACCGGTACGGACCGTTCGCGGGCCAGGGTGAGTTCGTGTTCCAGCAGGGCGGTCTTGCCGCTGCCGGGGCTGGACAGCAGGTTGACCATCGTGGTGCCCCGGGCGGCCAGCCGGGCGCGCAGGGCTCCCGCCGACTCGTCGTTGCGGGCGAGCACGGACTGGTGCAGATCCACCGCACGGCACATGTTCAGCGCTCCTCGAAGCTGGGTTCACGGGTGCGTTCGGCCGCCGTGGCGCCGTCGTCCCAGCGCACCGAGGTGATGCGCAGTTCGCGGCCGGACAGCAGGTCGGTGCCCGATCCCCGGCACCGGGGGCAGCTCAGCCGCGGGGGCATACCGACAGCCCATTCGTGGTCGCAGGGCGCGCAGCGGGCCCGCCCCGGTACCGTCTCGGCGACCAGTTCGGCGCCTTCCAGGAGGGTCCCCGCGCAGGCCAGTTCGAAGGAGAAGGCGAGGGCTTCGGGCACCACACCGGCGAGTTCGCCGACCTGGAGCCGTACCGTGCGCACGGCGGTGACGTCACCGGCGCGTCCGGCCGCCTCCTCCACCTGTTCGATCACCGCCAAGGCGATGGACATCTCGTGCATCTCTCTCCGTCCCGGCACGGTCCTCGCGCGGACACCGGGCCGCGTCCCTGGGGGATCGTGCGGCCGTCTCCTGGGCCGTGTCCCCGGGCATATGCCCGACCGCGTTCCATTAGAGGGGCGGGACCGGGGGCCCGGGGACCGGCACGCCGTCGCGGCCATGCCACGTCCGTCGTTTGCCGCAGCCCGGTCGCCCGCGCCCGCCACGGCGCACTCGGCCCGGCCCGGTCGGCGTCACATCCGGCGGATGCGCAGATAGCGCAGCAGGTCGGGCAGGGTCTGGACGACGATCGCGGCGAGAGCGGCGACCAGCGTGCCGACGACGATCTTCTTCACGGGTGTTCTCCTCACTTCACGGCGTGGCGGCCGGGGCGCGCTGGGCGCTCTCCGGGGCGGCGGTCAGCAGGTCCTCGACGAGCCGTACGGCGTGCGGCACGGCGGCGGCGACGGCCTCGCTCAGCTCCATCCGCTCCTCGACTCGGGCGGGTTCGCAGCCCACGACGAGGATGCGGCGCGGCGGGCGGGCGCCGGTTGTGGCGCACAGCGCGGCGAGTTGGGCGAGGACGGCGTCCGGGGTCATGCGGTGGCCGTCCAGCGGGGCGGTGGCCGCCGCGGCGACGGCGGCGGGATCGTCCTCGTGCTCGATGACGTAGAGGGTGCCCGGGGTGCCGCCGCGGGCGGTGGCGTCCACCAGGATCAGCGTGTCGTAGCCGTCGAGCAGCCGGTAGGCGAGGTGTACCCCGCGCACGCCGACGTCGGCGACCTCGGTGTGCGCGGGCAGCGGGCGGGACGCCAGGGCGCGTACGGTCTCCACGCCGAAGGCGTCGTCGCCGAGGAAGACATTGCCGAGACCGGCGACGAGGACCCGGCCGTCGGCGGGTGGTGCGGTCATGACGGCTCCTCGGGCCAGGCGAGTTCATCGGGCTGGAAGTACAGATAGCGGCCCTGGGCGCGGCGCAGGTCGGCGCCCGGGTCGCCGTCGACGGTGACCGCGAGGTGCACCAGGCCGTCCACGTCGTGCAGCACCGACTCGACGGTGGCGGTGCGGCCCGCGAGGAACAGGTCCTGGGCGTCGGTGCGCCGCAGTCCGGGGCGTAGCACGAGACGGCTGCCCGCGCCCGCGGGTCGTCCGGCCACCAGGGTCCGGTCTCGGGCGGGGTCGAAGCCGGTGTCGCTCGCCGGGTCCCACCAGGGGGTGTCGGGCTGCGGGACGCCGTACTCGTCGGGGAAGCCGGTCGTGGACGGGCCCGGGGTGGTCGCCGCGCGCAGTCCGCGGACGGCGCCGTGCAGGCGTTCCAGCACCTCGGGGGGCAGGGAGTCGGCGAGGTCGATCACGGCGGCGGCCCGGTCGTCGGTGCCGCGTGCCTCGCGCTTCTCCTCGTCGGTGAGGGCGGCGGTGCGCAGGGCGAGGATCTCGTCGATCTCCGTCGCGTCGTACAGCGCTCCGGGGCTCTCCGGGGCGATCGCGGGATGGTCCTCCAGGATGATCGGTGAGGACAGCACCAGGTCCGCGCGGCCCGGCTCACCGGCCAGGACGGGCCAGGTGTGCAGATTGCGGCAGGCGGCGGTCTCGGCCCGCGCCCACTGCGGCGGGTCCGTCAGCGACAGGAACGAGCCCCGGTCTACGGCCATCAGGAGGTGCGCGGCGACCAGGGAGCGCGGCAGGGCGGCGTCCCGGTCGTCGGTGCCGTCGGGCGGCGGGGTCCAGTCGGCGGTGTTCTCGACGGTGGCGGTCAGCCGGACGACCCGGTAGGGGCCGTCGAGTTCACGGGCCGTCAGCCGCAGCCGCCCGGCGAGCGGCTCGTGGCGGTGGACGGTACGCCCGGCGATCCGGCCGTCCCGGTCGAGGACCGTCTCGTGTTCGGTGCCGGGGGGCCGTTCGAAGGGGAAGGTGACACCGCCCGTGAGGAGGTCGGCGACGGGGACGACCGCCGTGACGCGTTCCTCCACGCCCTCGTCCCAGGGGACCAGGGTCCGGTCGTCGAGGCGGAGTTCGGCGACCGTCTCGAAGCCGCCGTCCGGGCGGGCCCGCTGGACGGTGCGGCGGCGGGCGCGCAGGAAGCGCAGTTCCACGGCGAGGGTGGCGTCGGCCCTGGGTTCCAGCAGGCATTCGGTCTGCTGGAGGCAGTGTTCGCCGCGTTCGGCGCCCCAGCCGGGCGGCACCAGGACACCGAACTGCCAGCGCAGCCGGTTCTTCGCGGCGGAGGCCCGGTAGGGGTAGAGGACATAGCCCTCGAAGAGCACGGCGTCGGCGACCTGCCGGGCGAGGGCGAGCCGGGCCTCGGTGTGCGGGGCGAACGCGGTCGCGGTCACGGGGCGGTCCTTCCCGTCGTACGCGTCCCGGTGTGCGGGGCGAACGCGGTCGCGGTCACGGGGCGGTCCTTCCCGTCGTACGCGTCCCGGTGTGCGGGGCGGACACGGTCGCGGTCACGGGGCGGTCCTTCCCGTCGTGCCGGTGAGGGCGGCGGCGGGGCCGGTGGCGCGGGCCCGTGCGAGCAGGTCGCGCACGGTCGCCTCCCAGGAGGGCAGGGCCTCGCGGGAGCGGTGGGCGAGCAGGGCGTCCATGGTGTCGCGGGGCAGTCGCAGCCAGCCGCAGCCGGGGAAGTGCTGTTCGACCATCTCGCGCCAGGTCGCCACGGGCAGCCGGAAGGACGCCTCCCGGTCCCAGGGCACGGGCTGCACCCGGAAGCCGCCCGCCCCGGTGAACGCCGTCCCGGAGAACAGCATCAGCAGCGGTACGTCACCGCCGTGGAGGGCGGCGGCGTAGCGGGCGGCGGCCACGTCCATGTCGTAGGTGCAGGGCACCACGAGGTCCGTCTCGGTCTCCCCGGTGAAGCCGGGCACCATCAGCGGGACCTGGGCGAACTGGAGCGGCTGGAGGGTGCTCCCCCACCGGGACGGCTCCCCGAACAGATCGACCAGGCCGTCGGTCTCGGCCCGGTCGTAGCCGCGCCGGGCGGGCTCCACCCGGAGCTGGCAGTTCAGTACGAGGGCGTGCACCGGTTCGTCGCCGCCGTGGGTGATCCGCAGCCGGAAGACCAGGGTCGGCCCGGCGGCGTAGCGGTCGGCGCGCACCGAGACACAGTGGAAGTCGAGGGCGCTCATGTCCCCTCCGTCGCGGTCAGGGGTGTGGCCCGCTCCTCGGTGCGGGCGAAGAACGCGTCCAGGGCGGCGCGTGCCTCGGCGCCGCCGTCGAAGCCCTGCCACAGCATCCGCATCCGGCCGACGAGTTCGTAGCAGGCGTCGATCGGGACGAGGTAGCAGCGGTAGCCGTCGCCGGTGCGGCGCAGCAGCAGGGCTTCCACGTCCGGGGCGAGGAGCCCGGCGAGGGCGCTGGTGCCGAGGGCGGCGGTCCATGCCTCGGGTTCCAGTTCGCTCTCGGTGGCGCCCGCCGGACTGGGGTAGAGGGCGACGAGCCGGTCGAGGGCGGTGTTGCGGAAGAAGAACGCCACACCGACGGGGATGCGCAGGGTGTCCCAGACATGGTCGTCCAGGCGGTGTGCGGGGTCGGTGAGCCAGCGGGCGGGCACCGGGAGGAACCGGTCGCCGCCCGCGCCGGGCCGTTCCATCAGCAGGAAGCAGGACCGGCAGGCGCAGACCAGCGCCCGCCGCCCGGTGTCGACGAAGTGGCGGTGGTCCGGGTCGGGGACCGGTGCCGCGCACAGTCCGCAGCGCTCGGCCGGTGCCGGGCGCTCGGTGAGGAACCGGCGCAGACCGTGCCGGGGGCTCGCGGCCGGGGCAGAGGTCATGCGCGGGTCCCCGGACGGGTGCCGATCTGGAGCAGCGCCGGTTCGGGCCGCGCGGACTCGGTGGTCACCTCTACGGCGGTCACCTCGGGCGCGAAACAGGCGAGCGCCTCCTCGGCGGCCCGCCGCACGTCCGGTGTCCCGGCGGCACAGCCACAGCCCGCGCCGGAGACCGCGCGCAGCCGCAGCGTGCCCGTGCTCTCGTCGAAGCCGGTGAGGTCGAGGGAGGTGCCATGGGCGCTGCCCACACGGTCCAGGGCGCGGCCGATCCGGGTGGTGAGGTCCTCGGGGTGCAGATCGTGCAGCACCAGCAGGCTCGCCACCAGGTCGTCGCCGAACAGGTCGGCGGGGCCGCGCCGGTCGCCGGGCGCGGCCAGCAGCTCCACGATCCGGGCGAGTCCGGCGCCGTAGAACTCCATGAGGGAGCTGACCAGTTCCTCGGCCGCGGCGGACGCGGCCGGGTCGCCGCCGGCCCGGAGCCGGTCGAGCGACTCCTCGATACGCCGTCCGGCCCGCTCGGCGTGGGCCGGTGAGTGGGCCGCGGTCATCCGCCCAGTCCGCTCAGACCGGTGGGCACATGCATCTTCTGCACGGTCCGGCCGCCGCCGACGTACATGTGGACCCCGCAGGGCAGACAGGGGTCGAAGCTGCGGACGGCGCGCATGATGTCGATGCCCTTGAAATTGTCCGGCGGGTTCTCCTCGAAGATGGGCGTGTTCTGCACGGCGTCCTCGTAGGGGCCGGGAGTGCCGTACGGGTCGCGGACGCTGGCGTTCCACGGGGTCGGCGGGTACGGGTGGTAGTTGGCGATCTTGCCGTCCCGGATCACCATGTGGTGGGAGAGGACCCCGCGTACCGCCTCAGTGAAGCCGACCCCGATGCTCTCGTCGGGGACCTCGAACTTCTCCCAGGTCTGGGTGCGTCCGGCGCGGACCTCTTCGAGGCCCTTCTCCGCGAAGTGCAGGGCGAGGGCGGCGGTGTACGCCTGGAAGTAGCTGCGCGCCCGGTTGCGTTCCAGGGCGTTGCTCCACTTGGGGATCTTCCACTCGAAGGTGGTCTCCGGCCGGGTCATGGTCCGGGGCAGGTTGATGACGACACTGTGTCCGGTGGCCTTGACCCCGCCCGTGTCGACCAGTCCGGCCAGGGCGGTGGCCCACAGTCGGGCGATGGGGCCGCCGCCGGTGTCCAGGGCGAGGTGGTCCTTGCCGTCGAACCAGCGCGGCGACATCACCCAGCTGTACTTGTCGTCGAAGTTCCGCTTCTGCGGGGCGGGCAGGGTGTGCTGGTTCCACGGGTGGCGCGGGTCGACGGGGTTGCCGAGCGGGTCGTGGGTGACGAACTGCTCGCGGCCCTGCCAGTCGTCGTAGTAGGAGCTGCCCAGCAGGATACGGATGCCGAGGTTGATCTCGGTGAGGTCGGTGGTGACGAGTTTGCCGTCCACGACGACCCCGGGGGTGACGAACATCCGCCGTCCCCAGTCGGTCATGTTGGCGTAGGTGAAGTCGCAGTACTCGGGGTCGTTGAGCGCGCCCCAGCAGCCCAGCAGTACCCGGCGGCGGCCGACCTCCTCGTACCCGGGCAGGGCCTCGTAGAAGAAGTCGAACAGGTCGTCGTGGAGCGGGACGACGCGCTTCATGAACTCCACATAGCGCATCAGGCGGCTGAGGTAGTCGGTGAAGAGCTGGACGGAGGCGTTGGTGCCGACGCCGCCCGGGTAGAGCGTGGAGGGGTGCACATGGCGGCCCTCCATCAGGCAGAACATCTCCCGGGTGTAGCGGCTGACCTGGAGCGCCTCGCGGTAGAACTCGCCCTCCATGGGGTTGAGCGAGCGCATGATGTCGGCGATGGTGCGGTAGCCGTGCTCGGCGGCGTGCGGGGCCTCGGTGCGTTCGGCGAGTTCCAGGACGCCCGGGTTGGTCTCCTTGACCATCTTCTCGCAGTAGTCGACCCCGACCAGGTTCTCCTGGAAGATGTTGTGGTCGAACATGTACTCTGCGGCCTCGCCGAGGTTGATGACCCACTCACCGAGGTGCGGGGGCTTGACCCCGTAGGCCATGTTCTGCGCGTACACCGAGCAGGTGGCGTGGTTGTCTCCGCAGATGCCGCAGATGCGGCTGGTGATGAAGTGCGCGTCGCGCGGGTCCTTGCCGCGCATGAAGACGCTGTAGCCGCGGAAGACCGAGGAGGTGCTGTAGCACTCGGCGACCCGCTTCTGCTTGAAGTCGATCTTCGTATGGATGCCCAGGCTCCCCACGATCCGGGTGATCGGGTCCCAGGACATCTCCATCAGGCCACTGCCGTCGCCGGCCGCCTTGGTCGTCGGTGCCATTGTCTGTGCCGTGCCTTCCGGAAGCGGGGTGGGGGTGCGTGCGGCTGGGGGTGGGCGTGTGCCACCACGGCGACGGGGCGGGGGGCCGGGGTCGCCGTGATGGCCGGTGGCGGGTCAGTGGCGGGGGTCGGTGCCGGGGGCCGCGGTCACCATGGGGGCTGGTAGCCGGTGGTGAGCTTGACTCCGGTGCGGCGCCACTTGGGTTCCTTGTCGACGGTCTGCTCGGTGACATGGCGCAGTCTGCGGATCACCGCGCCGTAGGCGCCGCTGGCCTTGGTGGACAGGGTGGCGCCGGGTGGCTCGTCCATGAACGGCATGAACTTGTCCGGGAAGCCCGGCATGGTGCAGGCGATGCAGATGCCGCCGACGTTCGGGCAGCCGCCGATGCCGTTCATCCAGCCGCGTTTGGGGACGTTGCACTTGACGACCGGCCCCCAGCAGCCGAGCTTGACCAGGCACTTGGGTGAGTCGTAGGTGCCCGCGAAATCGCCCTGCTCGTAGTAGCCCGCGCGGTCGCAGCCCTCGTGCACGGTGGCGCCGAACAGCCAGCTGGGGCGGAGCTTGTCGTCCAGCGGGATCATCGGGGCCGAGCCCGCCGCCTGGTAGAGCAGATAGGTGAGCGTCTCGGCGAAGTTGTCGGGCTGGATGGGGCAGCCCGGTACACACACGATGGGGATGCCCGCGTGGGACTTCCAGCCCCAGCCCAGATAGTCGGGCACGCCCATGGCGCCGGTCGGGTTGCCCGCCATGGCGTGGATACCGCCGTACGTGGCACAGGTGCCGATGGCGACGACCGCGAGCGCCTTGGGCGCCAGCCGGTCGATCCACTCGCTGGTGGTGATGGGCTGGCCGGTCTCCGGGTCGTCGCCGAACCCGCACCAGTAGCCCTCCGGTTTGATCGCCTCGTTCGGCACCGATCCCTCGACGACCAGTACGAACGGGTCGATCTCGCCCCGTTCCCCCTTGAAGAACCACTCGATGAACGTGTCGGCGCCGCCGACCGGACCGCACTCGAAGTCGATCAGCGGCCAGTGGACCTGGATCTTCGGCAGCCCCGGCAGCACACCGAGGGCGATCTGCTCGATGCTCGGCTGCATGGCGGCCGTCAGCGCGACCGAGTCGCCGTCGCAACTCAGCCCGGCGTTGATCCAGAGGATATGGATGGTGGGGGTCTCGTCGGTGGACGCGGCGCCGTCGTCGGGTGCCGCGTCCACACCGCTGGGCTTGGCCGGAGTCATGAGACCGCCTCCTCAGGGAGGTAGGGGACAAAGGCGGATTTTCCGACTGCCTCGTCTCTTGCTACCAGAGGTTCGGAGCGGATGGGATGCCGACACGGGCCGTTCCGGTGACATCGGGCTCGATCGGGGGGTGGGGGTTGGTGCGTCCGCACGGCCGGTGACCTGGGGTGGAGACGGACGCGGGGGCTGGGGGGGCTGGCGTGGGGCTCATCGCCGGGCGGATGGGTCCTGGGCATCCCCGGCGTCCATGGCGTCCCCGTGCGCGGCGCGGGCGTAGCGCCGGGACAGCCGGGCGAAGGCGGCGCTCAGCTCGGGTGGGCCGACGACCTCGATGTCCGTGTCGAACCGGCCGACGGCGGCGGCCAGGGACGTCCAGGACCAGGAGCCGACGACCAGTCGGCAGCGGTGCGCGCCATACGCCTCGACCACCGCGTCACCGGCGTACGGGGCCACCGCGGCGGCGGGCAGACCGAGCAGCACCTCGCCCCGGCAGGGCCACCATCCGGAGTCATCGGAGCCGTCGCAGCCGTCGGAGCTGACGGAGCCGTCGGCGCCCCGGAAGCGGCGGGTGACGAAGGCCGCCACGTCACCGCCCGGCAGCGGCCGGGGCGTGAAGCGGGGCCCGGCCGGGACGCGCGGGGTGATCCGGTCGGCGCGATAGGTCCGCCAGTCCTCGCGGTCGAGGTCCCAGCCGACGAGGTACCAGCGGCCGTTCCAGGTGACCAGGTGGTGCGGTTCGGCCCGGCGCGGCGGCGCCCCGTCGTCCGTCGCGCCGGGGGCGGCGTAGTCGAAGCGCAGTACCGTCCGGCCGTGGACGGCGTCGCCGAGGGCCGTGAGGACCCGGCTGTCGACCGGACGGGACGGCCGGGCGGCGGCACGGTCGATCGCGGTGACGGCGAGCGTGTCGACGCGGTGGCGCAGCCGGGCGGGCATGACCTGGCGGACGGTGGTGAGCGCGCGCAGCGCCACCTCCTCGACACCGGCGCCGGTCGTGGCGGCGGTCCGCAGCGCGACGGCGAGGGCGACGGCCTGTTCGTCGTCGAACAGCAGAGGCGGCAGCTCCGTGCCCGGGGCGAGGCGGTAGCCCCCGTCGGGGCCCTTGGTGGTGTGCACGGGGTAGCCGAGTTCCCGCAGGCGGTCGATGTCACGGCGCACGGTGCGCGGGCTGACATCGAGTCGTTCGGCGAGCAGCGCTCCCGGCCAGTCCCGGCGGGTCTGGAGCAGGGAGAGCAGGGACAGCAGTCGGGCGGACGTCTTCGGCATACGGGCCAGGCTGCCCCAGGTAGCGGACACATCCTGGCCGCTACCGGTGCGAGAGTCACCTGCACCGGGAGGGAGCACCGACACCGTCCCTTCCCCTACCGAACAGCGAGGAGTTCCCCATGACCGTCAGCGCAGTGACCCATCTGAACTTCCGGGGTGAGGCCCGTGCGGCGCTCACCTTCTACCGGTCCGTCTTCGGCGGCGACCTGGCACTGGTCACCTACAAGGACGCGGGCGCCGTCCAGGACCCGTCCGAGGCGGACCAGGTGATGTGGGGTCAGGTCGACGCCCCGAACGGATTCCGGGTGATGGCCTACGACGTGCCGGGGAACCTGCCCTGGGACCAGGGGGAGAACGCGTTCTTCGTCTCCCTGCGCGGCGGGTCCGCGGACGAGATCAGCGACCTCTGGGCGGGCCTCGCCGACGGCGCCACCGTCGTACGGCCCCTGGGCCCGGCGCCGTGGGCTCCGCTGTACGGGATGCTCCGGGACCGCTTCGAGGTGACATGGGTCGTGGATGTGGCGCAGCCGTATCCGGCGCCCTGAGCATCCGGACCGGCCCGCGCCGCTCCCCTGCGGGGGTCACAGGTCGACGGCGGCGAGGATGCCGCGCATCCGGGTCGGCCGTAGCACGGGGTTGGCCGCGGCGGCGTCGGCGACCTCGGGGTCCGGGTCCGTGAGCAGTCGCTCCAGCAGCCCGTCCGTGATGTGGGGATGACCGGCGACCCCTCGGCGCAGGAAGGGCTCGGTGGAGGCGGCGAGTCGTTCAAGGCCCGGCACGGGGAGTTCCGGGTCTTGCAGGGCGAGGTGGCGCACGCCGGGGCTCGGTTCGTCGAGGAATGTGCGCAGTGTGTGCCGGGGGAAGTTGGGGTGCTCCACGAGGAGCGGTCGGATGTGGAACATGTCGCCGTGTGCCCGTACCAGCCGTTCCAGCACCTCCGGTGGTGTGGTCGGCCGGCGGGCGGCGGCCCGGCGGACCGCGAGGTCCGGGTCGTCGTCCAGCCGACGCCATGCCTCCTCCGGCAGGTCGCGGCAGGAGGCCAGTACACGCCGGAACTGCGGGTGGCGGCAGTCCAGATAGGTCAACCGCTCGCTGAGGGGCGCCGTGCGCAGCCAGTCCGGTTCGCTGAAGTTCCAGTGCAGAGCCACATCGGCGTCGAGGCTGCCGTCCGCGTACTCCGCTTCCACGCGTGCGTACAGCCGGTCCCTGGTCTCGGCGTCCACATGGCGGCTCTGCGCCATCGCGACCCGCACGCACGGGTCGTCGCTGTCCAGGAGCCGGGCGACCATCTCCGCCGAGAGATGCGGGTTCCCGGCGAGAGCCTGATGGACCTTCTCTCCCTCGCTCTGCATGAGCCGCGTGAACTGCTCCCAGGTGAGCGGGATGTAGGCCGCCACATTGATCCGCACGGCGGGGTCGGCGAGGCAGCGGTCCCGCCGGTCGGGCGGGACACCCGGTTCCCTGTGAAGGGTGGCGGCGGCACGGACCTGCGCGGCCGGGTCGGCGAGCAGTCGTAGCTGTACGGCGGGAGGGCGGTCGGGCCAGGCTCGCGCGACCGCGGCGCGCAGGCGCGGACCGTCCGCGCCCACGAGTGCCGTCCGGGGCCGGCCATAGGCTTCCTCCAGGGCGTCGATGCCGATCGACACCTCGCGGTCCACCATGTGCCGGACGAAGCCCGCGTACGCGTCACGGATCGCCGGATCGGGATGCCCGGCGATCTGGCGGCGCATCTCCGGGGAGATCCGGTCCCCGTGCAGGCGCACCGCGGTGTCGGCGTCGCCGTGTGTCAGCAGCGCCTCGACCACGGCGTCCGCCAGCCGCCCGCCCCGCAGGGCTATCCCATGTCGGCCCGCCCTGTGTGCGGCGAGGCGTACCAGGACGTCCTGAGCGGCTGCCGGGTTCCGGCCCAGCCCGGACAATTGGGGATGGTCGAGGCTTGTCATGGGCTCCCTGTAGGCGCGGGCCTGTTCGACAGGGGCGCGCTCCCGCCCCTCACCCCAGCGCCTCGACGCGGGCGATCCGGGCCGTGTCGCCGCTGTCCATCGCCGCGCCACGGGCGATCTCCAGTGCGGTGGCGGCCTCCGCGCGGCCCGTGGTGAGGAGGAGTTCCGCCCAGTCCGTCGCCGCGTCGGCCAGTTCCGCCGGGGACACCGGTCTCGTACCGGAGGTCGCGGCGAGGGTGCGCCACGCCGTGACGGACTCGGCGAGGGCGGACGCGGCCTCGTCGGTCCGGCCGAGCGGGGCGAGCGACGCGCCCAGGCCGTGCAGCGCCTTGGCCAGTTGTGCCGTGTACGCGCCGGGGCTCGACCGCTCCAGACGACGCCGGATGTCGACCGCTCGGATGCTGTGCTCGACGGACTCCGCCAGGCGTCCCAGGGACCGCAGCCGCTGGGCGAGGGTGTGCGAGGCCATCGCGAAGTCCCCCTCGTGGGCGGTGGGGTCGTCGGCGGCGAGCGTGCCGTAGATCCGGGCCGCCTCCGCCGCGGCCTCCAGCGCCTCCTCGTCCTGGCCGGAGTCGGCGAGATCGCAGGCCAGCCCATTCAGCGAGGTGGCCACGTAGGGGAGGTGGCGCTCCGGGTGGGCCTCGGCGAGGGCGCGCCGGATCGCGACCGCCTCCCGGCCCGCCTCGGCGGCCTGTGCGGGACGGCCCAGCACGGCGTGGCGCAGGGCGATGTTGTTGAGGCAGATGCCGAGGTCGGGGAGGTAGGCGTCGGGACGGTCCTCGGCGAGTCGCCGGGTGAGGCGCAGGGACTCGGCGGCGGCGTCCAACGCCTCCTCGTGGCGGCCGAGTTCGCCGAGCACATTGGCCTGGTTGTTAAGGGCGAGGGCGAGTTCGGAGTCATAGGTGTCGGGGTCGTCGGCGCTCAGCGCGCGGTACAGGTCGACGGCTTCGCGGGCGGCGGCTGCGGCGGTGTCGAGGCGGCCCAGCCGCATGTGCCGGTCCACGACGGCGGGCAGGGCCATGGCCAGGACGGGGCGCAGGGCGTCCGGGTCGGTGGCGGCGCGGCGGCGCAGGATGCGCACGGCGTCCTCCGCGGTCTCGAAGGCGCGGGCCGTACGGCCCACGTACGCGAGCCGGTTGGAGAGGTTGATTAGATGGCGGGCCAGGTCGGTCTCATGGGTGTCGGGGTCCGTGGCGCACAGACCGCGCCGGATCTCGACGGCTTCCTCCATGAGCGGGACGGCCTCGTGGTGGCGGCCGACCGCACCGAGCCGGTTCGCCAGGTTGTTGAGCGCGACGGCGCGCCGGGTGGCCCGCTCCGGATCGTCGGTGCCGGGCGGGTAGCCGACGGCGTCGACCAGGCGGCGCGCGAGATCCACGGCGTCGTCGGCGAGCGCGCGGGTCATGGCGGGCAGGGCCTGGTAGAGCCGTGCCACGGTGTCGAGGCCGAGTGTCTCGTCCGTGGCCAGGGTGTGCACGGTGGCGACCAGGGGGGCGGGGTGGCCGGTGCGGGTGGCGGCCTCCACCGCGAGCGGGCCCAGGGCGTCGGGGCGGCTCACCACGGTCGTGCGCAGCCGGGACGCCAGGGCCGGAGCGTGGCGGGCGGCGCGGGCGAGCACCAGCAGCGCGCGGAGCGCCTGATGGGGCTCCGCCCTGGACAGGGCCCGGTCGAGCAGGGCGGGTTCGCGGTCGCTCTGCCGGGCGATGTGGTGTTCGCCGAGCCGGTCGGGCTGGAGGCTTCCCCAGTGGGAGTCGCCCGGATACAGGTCGCTGAGCCAGGCGGCGGCGCGGTGGCGTTCCGCGTCGGACAGCGGCGCCAGGTCGTCGAGGCCGGTGAGGGTCTCGACGGCCTCCCGCTCGTCCTGGGCGCCGCAGAGGGTGGCGGTGGCGACCAGGGTGGCGAGGGTGCGGCCGGGCAGGGGCAGCCGGTAGGGCGCCGCGGTGACGCTGTGCCGCCAGTACCGTTCCTCGTGCGCCAGCAGTACGTCCTCCGGGCCGTCGCCGTCCTCGGTCTCCACCTGGACGGGCCCGGCCTGGAGCAGCGCGGCGAGGGCCGCCATGTGCAGGGCGAGGACGCTGTCGTACCGCTCGTGCGACACATCGGGGGGCGGGGGCAGGGTGTGGGCCAGGCGGGTCCAGTCGGCGGGTGGCAGCCAGTCGAGGCGGCTGAGCTGTCCGGCGAGACCGGTGGCCGCGTCGGTGAACAGGTCCCGGCGCTGGCGCTCGCCGGTCGCCAGGGCCCCGAGCGGATGGACGGTCCGCCGCCCGGCCGGCAGGTCGGCCAGGCGGGGGGAGGCCCGGCGGGTGGCGTCCCACCAGTCCCCGGCGGCGCGCGCCAGCAGCAGGAGCCGTATTCGGGTGTCGGGGGCCGCGTGGTCGACGAGGGTGTGGATCAGTTCGCCGCGGATCTCGGCGTAGTCCACGACGATCAGCAGGGGGCGGGTGGTGCTCGCCACGGCCGCCAGGGCGGTGGTGTCCGGGAGCAGGGGCGGGCGCAGCCCGTCCGAGACGACACCGCAGGTCCAGCCCCGGGCGCGCAGTCCGGCGGCGAGGCGCAGGGCGAGGCGGGTCTTGCCCTGTCCGCCCTGGCCGGTGAGCAGCCGCAGATCGAGCGGGGCCGGGCCGTCGCACCAGGTGCGCAGCTCCGCCAGCTCCCGCTGACGGCCGTGGAACGGCACGACGGCGTGTTCCGCGCGCAGCAGTCCGGCGGGTGAGCGGGGTGGTTCGGCGGGGGTGGCGGGCGCGAGCAGACCGGCGAGTTCGACGGGTTCCAGGACCGGTGGCCGTCCGGTCGCCGTGGCCACGGCGGCGGTGAACTCGGGGTCCTCGGCGAGGGTCTCGGCGCGGGTGGCGATCAGTCTGCGGTGGGCGAAGCCGCTCGCCTCCTGGACACACAGTCCGAGGACGAGGTCGTCCGCGAGGAGGGCGGCGCCCGACATCCCGGACCAGGGAACCGGGTCCAGGTGGCCTGGGTCCCCGTCGGGGGCGGGGACACTGCCGAGGACGTCGACCCGGTAGGTGCGGCTCTTGGCGAGGCTCTGCGCGTCGACGGCGGCGCGTATGTGTTCCGGTTCGCGGACCCCTCCGTCGGGCCGCCGCACGGCGTACGGGAAGCCGATGGCCTCGCAGCCGACGGCCGGCCGCTGACCGGTGAGGAAGCCCCAGCGCACGGGCCGGGCCCTGGTGAGCCGTCGGCCGTGCGGGTCGGTGATCTCTATCAGGGCGGCGTCCACGGACCGGTCGAGCCGCCACCAGCGGACCACGCCGTCCAGGAGCGCGCGATGTCCGCCGACCCGGAGTCTGATCTCCTGGCGGGGTGCCGCCGTGCCGTCCGTGTCCACGACCACATGGGCCGCGGTCAGGATCGTGCGGTCGCCGATCAGATAGCCGCTGCCGACCCGGTATCCGCCGGTGCCCGGCGCCGGGGCACGGGACCAGACCTCGGCCACCCGCGCGCTGCGCAGTCCCCCTCGCACCGTTCCCCCTCTCCCCCGCAAAACGCTGCCCGCCGCCGTGTCGTCACTCGTCCGGGATACGGTCCTCGGCGCCGCTGATCAGTGGGTCTCCGGCGAGGCCGAGCGTGAGGCTGATGCGGTGCGTGGTCTGGCGCGCCTGCTGGCCCCTGCCCTGGAGCGAGACGACCCAGAACTTGAATCCCCCGTCGCCCCCCGCCTCACGCCGTACGTCCACGGCGAGTTCCAGGTCGATCTGTTCGACGGTGAAGCGCAGTCCCGCGTCGGCGCCCGCCGCCGTCGCCTCGGTCAGCTCCGCCCGCAGGCTCTTGAGCGCGTCGGCCAGCCCCCAGGCGTCGTCGTGCCCGGACCGCCGCCGTCCGCGTCCCCACCATCCCATGGCAGGACAGTACGGTCCCGGCGCGGCGGGGACCGGTCGTTCGCAAAACCCGCCCCGCCCGATCACACCGCGCGACCGGACGGGCGGGTCGTCCCGCGTACGGGCGTCGCGTGGGCGGGAGTTGGGGATTCCCCGATGCCGCCGTGGTCGTCGTGCTCGCACGGTGGAGGCGCGTCCCATCCGTGTGTTCCGCAAGGCGGGCACCCGGTCCCCGGAACGGGCACATGGTCTCCGGGTCTCCGGCTCAGTCAGGAATGTCCCAGGTGAACCGGTGCGCGTGGATGGCGAAGTACGGGAACGACTCGACCGCGCGGACGCCCGGTGCCGCGCGGACGCCGTCGTTGATCAGGGTCGACAGCTCGTCCATGGTGCGGCACACGACCTCGGCGAACACATCGAAGGAGCCCGCCGTGGAGACGAGGTAGATGACGGGGTCGAGGCGCTCCAGCGCCCGGACGACCTCGCGGACGTCGCCGTCGACCTTGACGCCGAGCAGCGCCATCACCGGCAGTCCGACCTTCAGGGGGTCGGTGACGGCGGCGACCTGGAGCAGCCCGCGGTCCCTCAGCCGCTGCACCCGGGCGCGTACGGCGGGCGCGGACAGGCCCACCTCCTTGCCGAGGTCGGTGTAGGACGTCCGGCCGTCCCGCTGGAGCCGCCGGATCACCATCCTGTCGACTGCGTCCAGTTCGATACGGGCCGCCACGTGATCGCACTTCCTTCACCCGGGGATGAGGACGCGACCGTACCAAGGCGACGGCCCCGGGACGGGCGCTCCGGGAACGTTGGCCGTATCGCCCCGCAGTCCGCGCCGCCCGCCGGGTCCGGCCACCCCCACCGGACCGCCCGGTCCCGCCCCGGGTCAGTCAGCCCGTGCCCCGCGCAGCAGTTGGCGTACCGCCTCGGCGGCGAGGTCGTCGGGGCGGTGCTGCGGCGGGAGGGAGTCGGCGGCGGCGAGCGCGGCGATGCCGTGCAGCGCGGCGAGCAGGATCACGCCGAACCGCTCGGGGTCGCCGGCCGGGGCGTCCTCGTCGCCGAACAGCCCGAGGAGGAGGTCCGCGCAGGTCGCGGAGGCGACCCGCACCTTGTCAACACCGGCCTCGGCCTGGAGACCACGGCGGCGCTGGCGGCCCATGGCGCCCAGGTGGTGCTGGCCGTGCGCGACCTCGGCAAGGGCGAGGACGCCGCCGCCCGGATCACCGCCCGCACCCCCGGCGCCGCCCTCTCACTCCAGCGCCTCGACCTCAGTGACCTCGCCTCCGTACGCACGGCCGCCCGTGAGCTGCGCGAGCGCCATGAGCGCGTCGATCTGCTGATCACCTATGAACTCCAGCGGCGGCTGGCGGACCGGCACACCACCGTCGCGCTCGCCGCCCACCCCGGCGGCGCCAGCACGGAGCTGACACGGGACACCTTCCCGCCGCTGCGGCTGCTGATCGACCGGCTGGTCCTCCCGCTCGCCGCCCAGAGCGCCGAGATGGGCGCGCTGCCGTCGCTGCGCGCGGCGACCGACCCGCACGCGAGCGGCGGGCAGTACTACGGCCCCGACCGCGTCCTCGGCATGCGCGGCCACCCGCGGGTCACCCGCTCCAACGGCAAGTCCTACGACACCGGGCTCCAGCGCCGCCTGTGGTCCGTCTCCGAGCGGCTGACCGGTGTCGTCTACCCGGTCTGACCCACGCCACCGTGAACCCGGACCTCACGTGCGTGTATGTCTCGGGGCAGGGCACGGACAGCGCCGGGCGGGCCAGGCGGACGCGGGTCGAGGGCGAGGCGGAGAGCGCGCTGTTCGCGCCGGTCCCGCGCACGTACCTGTTCCGCCCCGGGTGCGTCCAGCCGCCCCGCACGGCATCACATCGCGGCATCAACCGGGCCGCGCTGCGGGCCGTCAGGACTCGATGGTCAGCGACTGGAGGCGATTGAGTTCCGCCTCCGGTACGAGGGAGCCGTCCCAGACCGCCGTGAGGTGGGTGATACGGCCGTCAGGATCCAGTTCGAGGGCGGTAGCGCCGCGCCGTACGGGGCCGGTGGCCCGGGTCCATTCGTAGCCGCCGCCCAGTGCGCCGCCCACCACATGCCGGACGCGGGTGCCGGGGCCGTAGGGCAGGGACGGGAGGGCGCGGGTGAGGTAGGCGCGCAGGGCGATCGGTCCGGTGACCTTCGTGTGCAGGACCATGTCCTCGAAGACACCGTCGGCGCCGAACAGCGCGACCGCGGCGTCCACGTCGCCGGAGGCCAGCGCGGCGGCCAGGGCGTGCGCGGTGCGCCGCAGCGCGGGCGCCGCGTTCTCCCCGGCGATGCCCTCGCCGAAGTCCTCGGGGAACTGGTCGGCGGGGGTGCGCTGTTCGGCGATGTCCTCCAGGGTGAGCTGGCGGCCGTCCCAGTAGTCGACCCAGCGGGTGATCCGGCCGTCGCGGAAGTCGACGAACCCGAGCGGTCTGAGTTCATGACCGAAGAGTTCGGGGCTGTCGACGAACAGCACCACCGCGCCGCTGGAGTCCCCGAGGATCTTCACCGGGTACGACTCGGCGGTCGCGGGCCAGGTCGGCATGATCTGGCCCAACATGTCCTTCAGCGGCTGCCAGGTGAACGACCAGCCGAGGATCGCGTCCACGTAGGTCACGTCCCGGGTGAAGTGCGCCACGGTGGCGTCCACATCGCGGTTCGTCTTGTCGGTGAAGTAGCGGGCGAGCCGCCCGACCGTCCGGGGCGTGGCTCTGCTGATGTCGACGGTGTGCCCCAGGACGCGGGTGGTGCCGGGCAGTTGGCCCTGGCCGGTGGCGCCGGTCGCCGGGGCGGCGGTGGCGGGCACGGAGTGCAGGGCGGCGACGGCACCGGCCGTGGCGGCGGTGGCGATGGCGGCGGTGAGCAGCCGACGGCGCGCCGGGGCGGTGCGTCCGGCGTGCGGGGCGCCGTCCGGGGCTTGCTGTGAGGGGGCGAACGGCGTGCGGGGCGCGGTGTTCATGGCGGGCTCCTTCCGAACGTTTTGATTGAACGTTGAATGAACGTTGAATAGGCTTCCGCCATTCCGCCATCAAGTCCAATGAAAGGAGGTGACCGTTCCCATCGCTCCGGGTGATGGCCGTCCGGCATGGCCTTGGTGTCTCTGCCCGGCCCGTGCCCGGCCGGTGTGGCGCTGACCCGGCTCACCACATCCGCGCTGGACCTCGCCGTACCGGCGGGCCATCCGCTGGCCGACCGGACGAGTGTGCCGCTCACCGACCTGGCCGACCTCGATTTCGTGGACTCCCCCGTGGGCCACGGGAACCGGGCCGTCACCGACCGCGCCTTCACCGTGGCCTCGCTGAACCGCCGGATCGCCGTGGAGAGCACCGGCATCGCCACCGGCGCCGAGTTCGTCCGCCATGGGCTCGGCGTGGCCCTGCTGCCCCGGTTCGCCCTGGCCGGGGTCCCCGGGGTGACGGCGATTCCGGTCCCTCGCGGTGCGCGCGGACCGTCCGCCCGGTGCCGCCGTGGCGGCGATGACGGAGCCGGCCCAGGAGTTCGTGTCGACCCGGCCCTGAGCGCCCGGCAGGGGAGCCGGTCCCGCGCGGTGTCGCCGCGGGACCGGCTCAGGACGCGCCGACCGCGTCAGCTGACCACCTTCAGCTTCTTCAGCTTGCTCCAGCCCAGGTCGTCGAGCCGGTTGAAGAGGTTCTTGATGTGGGACGGCCTGAGCTTGATGCAGCCGTTGGAGTAGTAGTCGTTCGGGTTCTCGTCGGTCCACCGCTCGGACTCGATCCGGCCCTGCTGCCCGTTCGGCCTCATCTCGCTGTGGATGAAGAGTTCGGTGCGCCGGGTGCCCGCGTGGCAGCTCTTGTCGGAGAGCTTGATGACATAGCCGTTGATGATCCCGTCGAAGTTCTTCCGGTGGAACTCGATCTTGTAGTCGCCGTTCGGCAGCCATCCCTTCCCGACGGCGCAGGTGTTCTTGATGGTGCCCGATCCGGCCTTGTAGTCGGCGATGACCTTGTCCCGCCCGGGGACGCTCTGCTTCAGGTAGAGCCGGGAGCTGGTCACGCCGCTCTTGTCGAACACCAGGTAGTACGAGGCGGCGGCGCTCGCCCCGGGGTCCGCGGCGGCGTGACCGGCCGCCCCGGCGAGCAGACCGGACGTCAGCGCCGTCGCGACGGTGAGTGTGGTGAGGTGCTTGCGCATACGTGGTCCCCTGTGAGAAGGCGCGAGGAAGTACCGGCGACGGCCGGTGTGTTCGCGCGGAGGTCGGATGTCAGCC
Source organism: Streptomyces sp. NPDC048290 (assembly GCF_040652095.1). Classification (NCBI taxonomy): domain Bacteria; kingdom Bacillati; phylum Actinomycetota; class Actinomycetes; order Kitasatosporales; family Streptomycetaceae; genus Streptomyces; species Streptomyces sp. NPDC048290. The sequence goes on along the minus strand of NZ_JBEZLM010000011.1, from coordinate 135,363 downwards.
GACCGTGGCGAGCGTTCGCCCGGCCGGCTCCCTCACCCTGCCGAGGTGCCACCGGGCCCCGCAACAGCCCCCGCAGTCCGGGACAGCGCACGGGCTGTCCGGGCTGGTCAGCGCGGTGTCCGGACACCGTCCCGGACAGCCGAGCATGGCGGAATCCGCCGTTGTCCGCCCGGCCGGGCCCGGAACAGACTGATCTCCATGGGGAATCTGGGGCGCTTATCGCCCGACGAGACCGAGGACACCGCCGCCCTTCTCACACTGATGCGGCAGCTCAAACTCCGATCGGGGCTCACCTACCGCGAGTTGGAGGAGAAGGCCGCCCGCAACGGGGATGTGCTGGCCCGCAGCACCCTGGCCGATGTGCTGAGCCGTTCGACACTGCCGCGGCCCGATCTGCTGGCCGCGTTCGTCCGTGCCTGCGGCGAGGAGGAGCGGGTGGGCCTCTGGCTGGAGGCCAGAGAACGCATCGCCGCCGACGCCGTGTTCACACCGGAACCGGCGCCCGGACCCGGACAGGCCCCGGCCCCGGCGGGCTCCCCCGCGACAGCGACAGAGACGGCGACCGCGACCCCGGCGGCGCACACCGGCCGGTCCGGGGCGAAGCAGACACTGTGGATCGCCGTCGCCCTGGCCGCCGTCGCCGCGCTGGCCGTCTGGGGGCTGTCCCTGGACGGCGACGACGGGGCCGCCGCGCCGTCGGCGCTCCCCGACGGCTGGGTCACGATCCACCCGGTCCGCACCCCGGACCTCTGCCTGACCGACGGACGCGACCGGGAGGGCGCCTACGGCAGCGCCGTCACCGTGCAACTGCCCTGCGCCCACGCCACGGTGCCGCGCACCTATCTGGAGCCGATGGGCGAGGGCCTGTACCGCATCCAGTGGCACCACCCCCAGGAGGGCAAGGGGTGTCTGGCGGTCATGGGCGCCGATCAGCTCAAGGGCATGCTGGAGCCCCGGGTGAACTGCGCCCAGGGCACACTGTTCCGCTTCGAGTCGGCCACCGCCTCCGGTACTCCGGGGTTCCGGCTGCGTCCCTCGACCAGCAGCCGGTGCATCGGACTCGTCGAGGACGACACGGCCGAGGGCGCCGAGGCGATCGAGGAGCGCTGCACCGGCGGCGCCGACCAGGTGTTCCAGGTCCGCGCGGGCTGACCACGCGTCCACCGGCGGCACACGGCACCGTAAGCACCGCACAGGGGACCGCCCCGGCCGTCGCCGTGAGCGGTCCCCCGGGGACGCGTCGGGTCAGGGGCGGTCAGACCCCGGCGATGGACTGGACCCAGGAGCGGTACGCCGTCACGTTGGTGTACGCGGTCGTGGTCTGCCGGTCGCTGGTGGAGGCGACGCCGACCTGGATGCCGCCCGCCATCATCGGGCCGCCGGAGTCGCCGCCCGCGGTGATGCCGTCGCCGCGGCGGGCGCAGATCGCGTTGCCGTTGTAGGCGTCACGGCAGCCGCCGGTCACGATGACATTGGCGACCTTCAGGTACTGGGACTGGCAGTTGATCTCGGAGCCGCACTGCGAGGTCGCGCCCCAGCCGTAGACCTGCACGGTCTGGTTGACCGAGACCGAGCCGGGCTGCCCGAGCCGGGCGTAGGTCGCGCTGACCGAGCGGTCGAGCTTGACCAGCGAGAGGTCCGAGGAGGCGTGGTTGTAGACGGCGCTGCCGTTGGCCAGGGTGCCGCCGCTGGTCTGGTCGAGGCTGCCGATCCGGAACGAGAGTCCACCGCCGCTGACACAGTGCTTCGCGGTGAGTATCCAGGTGGGCGCGATGATCGTGGCGCTGCACGTCTGACGGCCGTTGGAGAACAGCCGGGCCGCCCAAGGGGCGTTGCTCGCATAGCCGCCGCCGATGATCGGCAGGGCCTTGGTGCCCGCCTCGGCCTGGGAGCCGCTCACGGCGGCAGGCGCGGGGGCCGGGGTCTGCGCCACGGCGGTGGGCGCGAGCGCGACCGCGCCGAGCGCGGCGGTCACGAGGGCGGGGACGAGTCTGCTGATACGCACGAGTCTTCTCCATCATGTGGGGGGTGGAGCCCTGCGGGGATACGCAGGAGACGCATGGACGGACAGGGGTGACTGTTACGTCCATGACAAGTTTGGCGTGGGAGAGAATCTGACAGACCCCGCGCCGCCCGCACAAGGGGTCGTCCGGAGTGACTTGTGTGCCGTGTGCCGTGTAAAGGGGACATCAGGACAGCGGAGACCGGCCAGCCGGACCGCAAGGCCCCTGGCCGGACGGCGGGTTGAAGCCACGGTGACGGCGCCATGGCCGCTCATCACGCGCGCCGCACCCTCTGGCGGACACGCGTAGACCTCGGGCACCATCTCCCTGCACGACCTGCCCAGCCGCCCCCCAAGGACAGTACGGCCCCCCGCAGGAAGGTCCCCCCTCATGAAGATCCGCTCCGCCCTCACCGCCCTGGCGCTCGCCACGGCCCCCGCTCTCACGGTGCTCGCCGGCGCGGGCGACGCCCTGGCCGCCCAGAGCGGCTCCCAGGCAGCCGCGGTCACCAAGGTCTCCCACGCGACCGCCACCTCCATGTTCAGCTCGGTCGGCATCACCTGGTCGTCGTCGGGCAACTGCTCCAACCGCAATGTGCCGACCTGTACGTCCTTCGACCAGCTCAACCTCGCGACCGCACAGGGCGCCCAGACCCTCAAGCGGTCCTCCGGCTGCGCGCTGAACATCACCGGCGGCACGGAGACGGGCCACGCCAGTGGCACCTACTCGCACTGGAACGGCTACAAGCTGGACTACGGCAAGAACACCTGTGTCACCAACTACATCAAGGGCACCTTCACCTATATCGGGCTGCGCGGCGACGGAGCCCCCCAGTACCAGTCCGGCGCGGGCAACATCTACGCCGACGAAGGCAACCACTGGGACGTCCTCTACTACAACTGCGGCGGCTGCTGACACCGGGTCACCCGGCCCCGGGTCCCCGTGACGTACCTCCCGTACGGGACCCCGGGCGGGCCGGTGACGACGGCCCTACTTGCCGCCCGCCGGGAAGAACGCCTTCGGCAGATACGCCGAGACGACCCAGTTGGGGGCGTCGACCAGCTCGGTGATCCGCAGGTCGACGGCCACGCTGCACAGCACATAGGCGTCGAGGGGGGCCAGCCCGTAGGTGCGGCCGAGATGGTCGATCATGGCGCGGGTGGCGTCCCTGGCCGCGTCCATCAGATCCGGTGCGACGCCCATGGTGGCGTAGAACCCGGCCCGGTCGTCCCCGGCCCGCACGGGTCCGGCCGTCTCGAACTGCGGTCCGGCGATCCGCCGTCCCTTGTGCAGCCGGACGCGGGCCGCCCCGGTCATCGACGCCTCGATGGCGCTCACACACAGCTCGCCGTCGCCCTGGGCGGCGTGCGGATCGCCGAAGGCCAGCCGCGCGCCGGGCACCTGGACCGGCAGATAGAGCTTGGTGCCGGTCACCAGGTCCCGGCAGTCGACATTGCCGCCGAAGTGCCCCGGCGGCAGCACGCTCTGCGGCTCCGGCGCGTCCGGACAGACCCCGACGACCCCGCAGAAGGGGCGCATCGGCACCGACGCGACCCCGAGGAAGTCGGCGTGCCGCCCGTCGCTCAGGTCCCACAGATGCAGATGAGCGTCCGGGAAGTCCTCGGCGAGCAGCCCGAGCCCCGGAAGCACCGCCGTCCAGCCCCAGTCGACGGACCGCATCTCCAGGAACTCCACCTCCAGCACATCCCCGGGCTCGGCCCCCTCGACCATGATCGGGCCCGCCAGCGGATAGACCAGGTCCCAGTCGAACCCGGCGACCGCGCCCGCCGTCGAGTCCGGGGTGAACTGTCCGCCGGTCGCCTCGGTCAGCTCGAACTCCACCGTGTCGCCGTCCGCCACCTCCAGCACCGGTTCATGCTCAGACGACCAGAGCCGATGGGGGCGCTTCGGTACGGGGTGGTGGGTCATGGGACCGTCCTCACCTGGTCGGGGACCTGTCGGGGCGCCTCGGGGCACCTGCTGTCGACTGCCCTGGACTCTGCCTTCGGGCCGACCGGAAATCAAGCCTGTGGGGCAAATCGATGTGACTCAGGGGCAGCACGGGGAGCACTGCGGGCCGCATGTGCCGGTGCCCCGGACCGACCGGACGGGTGGGCGGCACGGTGGACACCGCTGCCGGTCACCCGTCCCGGTGCCCCGGACCCACCGGCCGGGTAGACGGCACAGTGGACACCGCTGCCGGTCACCCGTCCCGGTGCCCCGGACCCACCGGACGGGTAGACGGCACAGTGGACACCGCTGCCGGTCACCTGTCCCGGTGCCCCGGACCCACCGGACGGGTAGACGG
>NZ_JBEZLM010000011.1:0-130957 GCF_040652095.1 Streptomyces sp. NPDC048290 | reverse complement strand
CGTCCCGGTGCCCCGGACCCACCGGACGGGTAGACGGCACAGTGGACACCGCTGCCGGTCACCTGTCCCGGTGCCCCGGACCCACCGGACGGGTAGACGGCACAGTGGACACCGCTGCCGGTCACCTGTCCCGGTGCCCCGGACCCACCGGACGGGTAGGCGGCACGGCGGACACCGCCGCCGGTCACATGTCCCGGTGCCCCGGACCCACCGGACGGGTAGGCGGCACGGCGGACACCGCTGCCGGTCACCTGTCCGGTACGCCGGGTGGGCGGCACTCTGGACACCGCTGCCGACCGCCCGTGCCGCTGCGCCCGACCGACCCGTCGGGAACATCCGCCCCGGCATCCCGCTTGTACTCCCCATGACCAACACCACCGCCCGCGAGGCGGCGACCGCGCTCTTCGACCATCTGCTTTCCGGTGCCACCCCCGACGAACTGGCGGCGCACTTCGCCGAGGACGTGGACTGGTTCATCCCCGGGGACACCGCCATCGTGCCGTGGCTCGGCGGCCCGGCCGGGCGGGTCGGAGTCACCGAGTTGTACACCCAGCTCGGCCGGGCCACCAGGTCCCAGCGTTTCGAGGTCGAGACGATCCTCGGCGACGGCGACCGCTGTGTGGTCCTCGGCAGTCTGCGCACCGAGGTGCTCGCGACGGGCCGTGTCATCGAGTCGGACTTCGCCTTCGACATCGCGGTCCGTGACGGGCTCATCGTCCGCTACCACATGTTCGAGGACAGCTGGGCGGTCGCCCAGGCACTCCGGCCCACGGACGGCTCACCCACGCACTGAGGGCGGGTCCGGGGGCTCTCCGGCCGGACGGCTTCACCCGCCCGGCCGGACCGTTCACCCGTTCACCCCGTGCGGCGCGCCGGACGGTTCCGGGGCCGGTGAGGCTGGCCTCCAGAGTCGTCCCCGTACGGAAGAGGTGCCCCTCATGGGTCCGTTGTCCCCGCGCCGCCGAATATCCGCCGCCGCACTCGCCCTGAGCACCGGTGTGCTCACCGCCGTCGGCGCCCCGTCCGCTCTGGCCGCCACCGCCGGAGGTGAGGGCATGGAGGCCGAGCGTGCCACGAAGCCGACGGTCGTGCTGGTGCACGGCGCCTTCGCCGACGCGTCCGGGTGGAACGCCGTGGTGAAGCGGCTCACCGAGGCCGGGTTCCCGGTCGTCGCCCCGCCCAACCCCCTGCGCGGGGTGCTCAACGACTCCGCCCAGATCGCCTCCGTCCTCAAGTCGATCAAGGGCCCGATCATTCTCGCCGGGCACTCCTACGGCGGGGCCGTCATCAGCCAGGCCGCGGCCGGGAACAGCAACGTCAAGGCGCTGATCTACGTGTCCGCGTTCATGCCGGACGTCGGGGAGAGCCCGGCCGCGCTGTCCACCCGGTTCGCGGGCAGTGAGCTGGGCACCGCGCTCCGGCCGGTCCCCTACACCGACGCCCATGGCAGCGGGGTCGACCTGTATCTCAAGGACGACAAGTTCCATGAGGTGTTCGCCGCCGATCTGCCGAAGGCGGAGACCCGGCTGATGGCGGTCGAGCAGCGGCCGGTCGCCGAGGCCGGGTTCGCGCAGAAGGCCACGGCCGCCGCCTGGAAGTCCATCCCGTCGTGGTTCGTCGTCGCCCGCAACGACAAGGCCATCGCACCGGACCTGGAGCGGTTCGAGGCGCAGCGGGCCAAGTCCCGGACCGTCGAGGTCGACTCCTCGCATGTGGCGATGATGTCCCACCCGGATGTCGTCACCCAGCAGATCACCGACGCCGCACGCGACACGACGGGCGCGGTCGCGAAGGCCGCGGCGCTCGCCGAGACCGGGACCGCCACCCGGCAGATCGCCCTCACCGCCGGGGCCGCCGGAGCCCTCCTGGTCACCGGTGGTGTCCTCACCGTCCTGGCCCGGCGCCGCGCCCGGCGCGACTGAGCGCACGGGCACGGCGGGTGCCATAGGCGGGCGGGCCGGGTAACTGACCGGCCCGCCCGCCTATGCCGTCGCCCGCTGCCCCAGGGACCGGCTACAGCGGCTGCGGCTTGATCATCGCGAAGAGCGCGCCCTGCGGGTCGGCGACCACCGTCATCCGGCCCGCCATCATGTCGAAGGGCGGGACGAGGACCGTACCGCCGCTGCGGACCAGGGCGTCGACGGTGGAGTCCACGTCGTCGACCGAGAAGTAGGTCAGCCAGTGCGCGGGGGTGCCGGGCGGGTCGTTGGCGAGCAGGGTGACCCCGCCGACCGCCCGGCCGCCGACGCGCAGTTCCCAGTAGGAGTCGGCGCCGTCCAGCGGTTCGATCTCGATACCGAACGCCTCGCCGTAGAAGGCGGTGGCGGCGGGCACGTCGGAGGTGTGCAGTTCGTTCCAGGTCAGCGCGCCGGGCTCGTTGACGACCTGCGCGCCGGAGAACTCGCCGGGCTGCCAGACGCCGAACACCGCGCCCTGCGGGTCGGCGGCGATCAGCATCCGGCCGAGGCTGCCGACGTCCATGACCGGGGCGATCAGGGTGCCGCCCGCCGAGACGATCTGGTCCTGGGTGGCCTGGGCGTCGGTGGTGGCGAGGTAGCTGGTCCAGACGGTCGGCGGGGCCGGCTGTCCCTCGGACGCCATGGCCGGGGCGATGCCCGCGACCGCCTTGCCGTGCAGTTCGCAGACCGCGTACCCGCCGAACTCGGCCGGTCCCGGGCTGCCCTGCCAGCCGAACAGATCGCGGTAGAAGTCGAGGGCCTGCCGCTGGTCCTGTGCCATCAGATCGACCCAGCAGGGTGTGCCCGTCGCATACGGGGTGGTGACCTCGGACATCCCGTGTCCCTTCTCGTGGAGATCCCCTGGTGCAGATCCCCTCGTGGAGATCTCCCCGTCACCCTGGGACGCGCGCCGGGGCCGGGAGCCGTCCGACACGCGGTCACCCTTCGTTTGGGCGGACAGGTCGCCGTGGCATGTACGCCGTTCCGCCGAGCGGGCCCGGCGGGGTCATCAGGACGCCGGGGTGTTGTGGCCGCTGACCTCACCGTCGCCGTCCGCCGCGCGCGCCGCCCGGTAGGCGCTGTCCTGGCTCGCCCGGAGCAGCGCGTCGTCGTCGGTGCGCGCGTCGTAGCTGACCAGCTTGGGCAGGGCGAGGGTGAGCAGGCCGACCGAGGCGACACAGGCGAGGCCGCCGGTCCAGAACGCGGGGCGCGCGCCGGTCCAGCCCGCGGTCGCTCCGGCGCGGACCTGGCCCAGCTGGGGGCCGATGCTGTACGAGAGGACCTCGATACCGGCGAGCCGCCCGCGCAGCCGGTCGGGGATGGTCTGGTTCCAGATGGTCGAGCGGCCCAGTCCGCTGAACATGTCGCCCGCTCCCGCGAGCGCGAGGAAGAGCAGCACCAGCCAGATGTGGGAGGTCCACCCGGCCGCGGCGATGGCCAGGCCCCACCCGGCGGCGCCGAACACCACCAGCAGCCCGTGCCGCCGGGTCCGGGACACCCAGCCGCTGGTGAGGCTGACCACCAGGGAACCCACCGCCCCGGCCGCGTACATGAGGCCCAGCGCCCAGTCGGCGTCCAGTTCGTCGGCGAGGAACGGGAAGATGGTGTTGGGGAAGGCGAAGAACATCGCCGCGAGGTCGATGGCGTAGGTGCCCAGCAGGACCGGCTTGGACCAGGCGTAGCGGGCGCCTTCGGCGATGCCCCGCAGGGAGGGCTTCTCGGCGTGCTCGACGGGGGGTACGGGGGTGAGGCGACGGCACAGGACGACGGACAGGGCGAAGCCGGTGACCGTGACGGCGTACGCGGGGACGTTGCCCGCGTAGGCCACCACCAGGCCCGCCAGCGCGGGTCCGGCGATGGCCCCGGCCTGCCAGCGCAGGGCGTTGAGCGCGGCGGCGGCGGCGAGTTGGTCGTGCGGAACGATCCGGGCGAGCAGCGAGTCCAGGGCGGGGCGCTGGAGTCCGGCGAGGGCGGCGACCCCGGCCGCGACCAGATAGAGGGGCCACAGCTGGGGCTGCGGCAGCAGCGCGTTGACCAGCAGGACGGCGGCGAGGAGGCCGAGTCCCGCCTCGGTGAGGACGATGACCTTGCGGCGGTCCACGGCGTCGGCGAGGGCCCCGCCGTACAGGCCGAAGACGACCAGCGGGACGAGTTCGACGGCGCCCATGACGCCGACCGCGAGGGGGGAGCCGGTGAGTTCCTTGATCTGGAGGGGCAGCGCGATCAGCGCCATGACGCTGCCGAGGTAGGTGATCAGGCCCTGTATCCACAGCAGCCGGAAGTCCCGTGAGGAGCGCCAGGGCGTGAGGTCGGGCGCGAGTGCGGCGAGTCGGCGTCTCATGAGGCGGCGCCGGTTTCCACGGGCGTCGAGTGGTGGCGTCCGACGGGCAGGACGAGGGGTTTGCCGGAGAGCGGGTCCTCGACGACCCGGCTGTCCATGCCGTACAGGGCGCGCACGGTGTCCTCGGTCATGACCTCGGCGGGGGTGCCGGTGGCGTGCAGCCGCCCGGCGGCCAGCGCGATCAGGTGGTCCGCGTAGCGGGCGGCGAGGTTGAGATCGTGCAGCACCATCACGATCGTGGTGCCGCGGCTGTGGTTGAGGTCGGTCAGCAGGTCGAGGACCTCGATCTGGTGGCTGATGTCGAGGAACGTGGTGGGTTCGTCCAGCAGCAGCAGATCGGTCTGCTGGGCGAGGGCCATGGCGATCCATACGCGCTGGCGCTGACCGCCGGAGAGTTCGTCCACGGCCCGGTCGACCAGGTCGGCGGTGCGGGTGGCGTCGAGTGCGGCGGCGACGGCCGCGTCGTCCTCGGCGCTCCAGCGGGCGAAGGCGCGCTGGTGGGGATGGCGGCCCCGGCCGACCAGGTCGAGCACGGTGATGCCGTCGGGGGTGACCGGCGACTGGGGCAGCAGGCCCAGGGTGCGGGCGAGTTCCTTGGCGGGGGTGCGGTGGACCTCCCGGCCGTCGAGGACGACCCGTCCGGTGCGCGGGGCGAGCAGCCGGGACATCGAGCGCAGCAGGGTGGACTTGCCGCAGGCGTTGGCGCCGACGATGACGGTGATCCGCCCGGCGGCGAGGGTGAGGTCCAGTCCCTCGATGACGGCCCGGTCGCCGTAGCCGAGGGTCAGATCCTCGGTGGTGAGGGTGTGGGACGCGGTCACAGTGAGCCTCCGGCCCGGTGGGTGCGAATGATCAGATACACAAGGTACGGGGCGCCCAGCACGCCGGTGACCACGCCCACCGGGTAGCGGACGCCGAAGGCGTACTGGCCGGTGAAGTCGGCGACCAGGACGAGGAGGGCGCCGACCAGCCCGGCGGGGACCAGGAGGGAGCCGCCGGCTCCGACGAGGCGGGCGGCGATGGGTCCGGACAGGAAGGCGACGAACGCGATGGGTCCGGCGGCGGCCGTGGCGAAGGCGATCAGGCCGACGGCGGCGACGATGACGGTGACGCGGGTGCGTTCGACATGGACGCCGAGCGCGGAGGCGGTGTCGTCGCCGAGGCTCAGGGCGCCGAGGTCGCGGGCCCTGGCCAGCAGGACGGGGGTGAGGACGAGCAGCGCGAGGACGGCGGGGAGGGTCTCGTCCCAGGTGGTGCCGTTGAGGCTGCCGGTGAGCCAGCGGGTGGCCTCCTGGAGGTCCCACTGCCCGGCCTGAGAGAGGACGTAGGAGGTGACGCTGTCGAGGAGGGCGGCGACGCCGATGCCGATGAGGATGAGCCGGGTGCCGGACACGCCGTCGCGGAAGGCGAGGGTGTAGACGAGGAGGGCCACGCCGAGGGCGGCGGCGATGGCGAGGGCGGACACGGTGGTGCCGCTCAGCGAGAAGCTGACGATGGCGAGGGCGGCGGCCGTGCTCGCCCCGGCGCTGATGCCGATGACATCGGGGCTGGCGAGGGGGTTGCGGAGCATGGTCTGGAAGGTGACTCCGGCGATGCCGAAGCTGAATCCGGCGGTCACGGCGAGCACCGCGCGGGGCAGCCGCAGGGTGCCGACGGTGAAGGACGCGCCCGGTACCCGCTCCCCCGTCATGACCCGCAGGACGTCGCCCACCGGGTAGAAGGTGTGCCCGGCCATCAGGGACACGGCGAACGCGGCGACGACGAGGACGGCCAGCACGGCGGCGACCGCCCGCCGCCGGTACGCGGCGCGGACCCGGGCCCGGGTGACGGTCCGCAGGGTGGAGGGGCCGTGGACGGCGGGGGCGCTCACAGGGATCTGACCTTCTGGCGGCGGACGATGTGGAGGAAGAAGGGCGCGCCGATCAGCGCGGTGACGATGCCCACGTCGATCTCGGCGGGCCGGGCCACGAGCCGTCCGACGACATCGGCGACGGTCACCAGGACGGCACCGCTCACCGCGGCGTACGGCAGCAGCCAGCGGTGGTCGACTCCGGCGAGCAACCGGCAGACATGGGGGACGACCAGGCCGACGAAGACGATCGGTCCGGCGAGGGCGGTGGCGGCGCCGCACAGGACGACCGCGCCGAGCGCGGCGGCGGCCCGCACGAACCGCACCCGCTCACCGAGCCCGGCGGCCAGGTCGTCGCCCAGCGCGAGGGAGTTGAGGGCGCGCGCGGAGCCGAGGCAGATCACGAACCCGGCGGCGAGGAACGGCAGGACGGTGCCGAGCTGGGCGTAGGTGGCGCCGCCGACACCGCCGATCTGCCAGAGGCGGAACGTGTCGGCGATGTCGGTGCGGGGCAGGACGACGGCGCTGACCAGGGAGGCGAGCGCGGCGGAGATGGCGGCGCCGCCGAGGGCCAGTTTCAGCGGGGTGGGTCCGCCGCGCCCGAGCGACCCGACGGCGTAGACGAAGGCGGCGGTCAGGGCCGCGCCCAGCATCGCCACCCAGATGTATCCGGACACCGACGCGAGACCGAAGTAGGCGATGGCGGTGACCACGGCGAGGGAGGCGCCCATGGTGACGCCGAGGATGCCGGGGTCGGCGAGCGGGTTGCGGGTGACGCCCTGCATGACGGTGCCGGACACGGCGAGGGCCGCGCCGGTGAGCACGGCGAGGAGGGTACGGGGGACGCGCCGGGCGACGGCTGCCTCCTCCAGGGTGCCGTCCGCCCCGCCGAGCGCCGACCACACATCGGCCCAGGCCACGTCACGGGAGCCGAGGGCGAGGGAGGCGGTCATGGCGGCGGCGAGAAGCACCAGGAGCGCGAGGAGCCAGAGCACACGGACGCGCGCCGGCCGCCGCACGGGGACGGGGTCCGGCGCGCGCCGCGGGACGGTGAGGGTCACGCGGCCTTGTCCGCCGCTTCGGCCAGTGCCTTCACGTAGTCCTCCAGGACGTACGGGATGGACAGCGGGGTCGGGTTGGCGGCGGTGGCCTGGGGGGTGGTGCCGGGCAGGAGGTAGAGGGAGCCGCGCTCGACGGCGGCGAGCTTCGAGGTCAGCGGGTCGTCCTTGAGCGCGGTGAGCAGTTCGCCCTTGTCGTCGCCGTAGCCGGTGATGATGTCGACGTCGTTGAAGTCGTCGATGCGTTCGGCGCTCTTGGTGAGGACGAACTTGTCGGTGTCGGCGGAGGGTCCGGAGACGCTGGCCGGGATCTTCATGCCGAGGTCGGTGAAGAACTGGGTGCGGGTGTCATGGGTGGTGTAGAAGCCGACCTGGCTGACGTCCTTCGATGTCACATGGGTCATGAACATCGCCGTCTTGCCCTTGAGCTGCGGGTACTTGGCGGCGGTGGTCTCGATCCGCTGCTCCAGGTCGCCGATGAGTCGGTCGCCCTCGTCGGCGAGTCCGATGGCCTGGCTGTTGAGGCGGATGATGTCCCGCCAGGGGGTCGCCCAGGCGGCCTCGGGGTAGGCGACGACGGGGGCGATCTGGCTGAGGGTCTCGTAGTCCTGCTCGGTGAGTCCGGAGTAGGAGGCGAGGATGACGTCCGGCTTGGTGTCGGCGACGGCCTCGAAGTCGATGCCGTCGGTCTCGTCGAACAGGACCGGGGTCTTGGCGCCGAGTTCCTCCAGCCGCTTCTCGGTCCAGGGCAGGACGCCGTCGCCGTCGTCGTCGCCGAAGGTGGCCTTGGCCATGCCGACGGGGACGACACCGAGGGCCAGCGGCACTTCGTCGTTGGCCCAGTTGACGGTGGCGACGCGCTCGGGCCTGGCGGGGATCTCGGTGGTGCCCAGCGCGTGTTCGATGGTCAGGGGGAACTGGCTGGAGCCGTCGGCGGCGGCGCTCGGGGCGCTGTCGGGCTGGTCGTCGCTCTCGCCGCCGCACGCGGTGAGGCCGGTCAGAAGGGCCGCCGCGAGGGCGAGCACACGGAGGCGCGGGGTTCTCATCGACCCGGGTCACTTTCGGTTCGGGGTGCCGGACTCGCACGGGGGAACCGGGGTGGGCCGCGGGGCGTGGAGCGGGCACCTGACATGCCGGAGCTAGTTAGGCAAGCCTTGCCTGATTAGGTTAGGGAGTGGGGCGGGCTGAGGCAATCACGCCTTCACGACAGCGCTTGTAGCGATCGGGACACTCGATCGGGACAGCACAGGAGCGTCCCGCGACCGGGGCACGCGATCGAGACATGCGATCAGGTTGCTTCAGGGAGCGCCCATGGCCCGTCAGCCCGCCCGGAACCGGCCGGGCGTGGTCCCCGTGGTCCGCCGGAAGGCCGCCCCGAAGGCGCTGGCCGAGCGGTAGCCGACCGCCTCGGCCACCTCCTCGACCTCCACTCCCCGGGACAGCAACTGGACCGCGTGCTGGGCCCGCACCGAGGCGACCCAGCGGGCGAACGTGGTCCCGGTCTCCACCCGGAACGCCCGGGTCAGCGTGCGGTCGCTGCATCCGAGGGCGGTGGCCCAGCCGGTGAGGGTGCGCTGATGGGAGGGGTCGGCCCGGACCGCGTCCACGATCGGGCGCAGCAGCGCGGAGGTGGGCAGCAGCACCAGCAGCGCGCGGGGCGAGGGCCGTAGCACGTCGAGCACCATGGCCTCGGTGACCGCGCGGGAGTGCGCGGACAGGTCGGGCTCCCCCAGCCGTTCGAGGAGCAGCCGCAGCAAGGGCGTGATCTCCACGGCCACCGGTACGTCGGGCAGGGCCGAAGTGGTGCCGTGCCGGAAGAAGTGGGCGCGGTAGGCGGTCCCGGCGACGGCGGACGCGGAGTGCAGCTGGCCCGCGGGCATCCACAGTCCCAGGGTCGGGGTGACGCACCACACCTGGGTGCCCACCACGGCGGTGGAGGCGCCGCGCTCGTTCCACAGCAGTTCGTGCCAGGGGTGGGCGTGGTCGGTCCAGGCGGTGTCGTCGGCGACGACCTCCTCGTACCCCTGGATCACGAAGGGCACGTCCACCTCGCCCGCGGCGAGCGTCGGCAGCTCTCTGATGACCCCCATGGGGCCCAGGCTAACCGGGCGCGGATGTGCCGCGAGCCCCGGTCCGCTCGGGGACCGGGGCTCGCGGCACAGTCAGGTGTCAGCCCCAGAGTTCCTGGATGGTCGAGAACACCTTCTGGTTGTGCGAGAACTCGATGGTGTTGCCGTCGGGGTCGTTGACGGCGCAGATGTAACCGATGTGGGCGGCCATCTCCACCGGTTCCCAGCGCAGATTGCCGGTCTCCCGCGCCTTGGCGGCGACCGCGTCGACATCCTCGCGGTTCGGCAGTTCGATGCCGATGTGCGCGAACGGCGCCAGCGTCGTCACCTGCTTGCCCGGCTCGATGCCGAAGCGCGCCCCGACCTCGGGGATGAACTCGGCCAGGACCAGGACGAGCGGCGAGTCGACCTGCCCCTTGTTGGACAGCCAGGCACCGCGTCCGTTGCTGTCCACGTTCTTGGTGACCAGCACCAGCGGGGTGATGCGCTCGTAGAACTCGATCGACCGGTCCAGGTCGCTGACAGGGAGGGCGACATGGGTCCAGCGGGGTTCGGTCAGTTCAGCCATGATGGTTCTCCTCACTCACTCATTGCTCGATTGACTGCTCGGTTGATGGCCCGGTTGATGGCCGGTTGATTGCCCGGCCGGTGGTCACACCGTGGGCCACTTGGCCCGGTCGGGCAGGCCGGAGCGGGCGACGATGCCCTCGCCCGCGGTCTGGGCGCGGCGCAGCAGCGCGTCCTCGTCGATGGTGGTGCAGCGGTAGTCGTCCACGACCCGCCGCCCGTCGACGAACACGGTGTGCACGCCCCGCCCGTCGGCGGACCAGACGAGCTGGTTCGCCACGTTGTGCAGTGGACGCCATTCGGGCCGGTGGGTGTCGTGCAGCACCAGGTCGGCCTTCTTGCCCGGCTCGATCGAGCCGATCTCGTGCTCGGCCTGGAGGGCGCGGGCCCCGCCCCGGGTCGCCATCGCGAAGGCGTCCTCGGCGGGGAAGATCGTGGCGTCGCGCCGGGCGTCCTTGAACAGTCCCGCGACCAGATAGGTGGCGCGCATCAGGTCGTGGTAGTTGGAGGCGTTGTTGCCGTCGGTGCCGATGGCCACATTGACTCCGGCGGCCACCATCTCGGGGAACTTGCCGATCTGGGTGACCCCGTAGGACACCTTGAGGGCGGTGGTCGGACAGTGCGAGATGCTCGTCCCGGTGCGGGCGAGACGGGCCACCTCGTCGTCGTCCACATGGACGGCGTGGGTCAGCACCACATTGCGGTCCAGGACGCCGAGTTCGTCGAGGTGCACCATCGGGCGCTGTCCGAACGCCGCGAGGAAGCCCTCGGGGTCCATCGCCGCGGGTGACATATGGGCGCTGAACCCGGTGCCGTGCTCCAGCGAGAGCGCCTTGGCGGCGCGCCAGAGTTCATCGCTGCAACAGGTGTGGCCGATGATGATGGGCCATGCCTGGACCCGTCCGTCGGCGACCGAACCGTACTTGGCCATGGTGTCGGTGAGCCGGGCGATGGCCTCGGCGGTCGTCATCCGCAGGATCTCGGGCTCGGGTACGAGGTCCCAGGCCCAGGGTCCGACACGGGCGCGGATGCCGATCTCGCTGAGCGCCTCGACCACCGGGTCGATGAACCGGATCGTCCCGGCTTCCAGGAACGAGGTCGTGCCGCTCTTGAGCATCTCCAGCGCCGCGAGCTGGGCGGAGATGTGCTCGTCGTCCTCGGTGTAGTGGGTGTGGATCGGGGTGAGCCACTCGAAGACGTTCTCCAGGAACGGGGTGTCGTCGGGGACGAAGCCGCGGGTGAGGGGTTCGCCGGTGATGTGGACATGGGTGTTGATCAGTCCGGGGGTGACGACGAACCGCTCCCCCGCGATGACGGTGTCGCTGTGCCACCGGGCGGTGATCTCGTCGGTCTTGCCGACGGCCACGATCTTGTCGTCCTTGAGGGCGAGCGCCCCGTCGGTGATCACCCGGCGGGAGTCGTCCATGGTGACGACGAGGGTGTTGACGATCAGGGTGTCGGCGGGTGCCGTGGTGCTCGGGGAGTTCACGAGGTGGCCTCCGGGGTGCGGGAACGGATGCGGGAACGGATGAGACGGATGTGCTGGCGCGGTACCGGTGCGAAGGAGTCGGTGACGTCGGCACCGGCGGCCTCGGCCCAGGTGCGCAGGTCGGCGGCGCTGACGCCGAGTCCCGCGGTGGAGGCCAGCATGGTGAGGGAGAGCAGCAGCTCGTGCCGGGCGGCTGCGCAGACGGCGGTGCGGTCCTCGGGAGTGCGGTCCTCGGGAGTGCCGCTGCCGTCCCCCGAAGCGGCGCCGGTGCGGTCCCCCGAGGCGGAGCCGGTGCCGTCCCCCGAAGCGGCGCCGGCGTCCTCCCCCGAGGCGGAGCCGGTGCCGTCCCCCGAAGCGGCGCCGGCGTCCTCCCCCGTGGCGGAGCCCGTGGCGGGCGGATCGGGGCGCCAGTAGTCGGCGACCACGACCACCCCGTCCGTACCGGCCAGTTCCACCGCGCGGGCCACCAGTCGCCGGGCCCGCTCGGGCGGCTCGGCGCGCAGGACGTGCGCCAGGACCACCACATCGGCTCTGGAGACGGGCAGCGCGGTGTCGAGATAGTCCCCGGCGACCGCGGTCACCCGCTCCCCCAGCCCGGCGTCCCCGGCCGCCGCCTCGGCGACGGGCAGCACGTTCGGGAGGTCGACCGCGACGGCCCTGGCGTGCGGCCGGGTGCCCAGCAGCGCGGTGAGCCACGCCCCCGAGCCGCAGCCCAGGTCGACTACCGTCGGCTCCTCGGGCCACAGCCCGCGCCGCTCCAGTTCGGCGGCGACCGCCGTGGCCACCCCGGACTGGGTCGGGCCGGTCGCCCGCACCAGCGCCGGATACAGCGCGGTGAGGGCTTCCGGGACGCCGGGACCGGGCGCCCCCGTCCGGACGGTCTCGGCCAGCCCCGGCCAGGCGGCCAGTGGTCCGGGCGAGTACCGGGCCAGGGCCGCCATGGAGGCGGGCGCCGTGGAGACGAGATAGCGCTCGGCGGCGGGCGTGAGCCGGAAGCGGTCCTCGTCGGCGGTGAGCAGGTCCAGCGCCACCAGGGTCTCGGCGAGCACGGTCACCGGGCCGGGACCGGCCGCCCCGGTCACGGCCGTGAGCTGCCCGGCGTCCAGCCCGGTCCCGGGGTCCTTCGCCAGGGCGTCGAACAGACCGAGGTCGAGCGCGGCGGAGAGCGCCCAGTAGGACGCGAAGCCGTTGATCACGTCCCAGACCGGCGCGGGGCTCGGCGGTGCCTGGGTCGCGGGGACCGTGCTCACGGCCGCAGCACGATCTTGCCGGTCGCCCGCCGGGACTCCATCCGCTCCTGTGCCGCAGCGGCCTCGGTCAGCGCGAACTCGCTGTCGATGGGGGTGCGGAACGGCGAGGCCCAGTAGGCGTCGAGCATGGCGGCGAACTCACGCCGGTCGTAGGGGTCCGAGCCGAGCAGCTGGAGCCCGAAGTGGTAGGCGTAGACGAGGTCGAACTCGGCCCGGTTGCCGGTCGTGTTGCCGAAGAACACCAGCCGTCCGCGCGGGGCGAGGCTGTAGACACCGGTGTTCCAGGTGGCCGGTCCGACATGGTCGAGCACCAGGTCGGCCCCCCGGCCGCCGGTGAACTCGCGCACGGCCGCCACGACATCACCGGTGGTCGAGTTGACCACGACATCGGCGCCCAGGTCACGCGCGTACTCGGCCTTCTCGTCGGAGCTGACCGTGGTGACGACCCGGGCTCCGGCGGCCTTGGCGAGCTGGATCAGCGCGGTGCTGACCCCGCTGCCCGCGGCGTGGATCAGCGCCGTCTCACCGAGCCTGACCTTGCCGGTCTCGACGAGCGCGTGCCAGGCGGTCATCCAGATCGTCGGTACGACGGCCGCGTCGACCAGGTCGACATCGTCCGGCACCGGGTGCACATTGGCGGCCGGTACGAGGACGTACTCGGCGTAGCCGCCGTCGAGGGTGGCGCCGATGACTCCGGCGTTGGGGCAGCGACCGTCGGCTCCGGCGGTGCAGCTCTCGCAGCGGTCGCAGGGCACGGCCGGGTTCACCACGACCCGGGCGCCCTCGGTGAGCACGGTGGGATCACCGGCGGGACCTGAGCCGGCCGGGCCGACCGCGGCGACGGTACCGGCGATGTCCATGCCGCTGATGTGCGGCAGCTTGAAGCCGGGGATGAGTCCCGGTCCGCGCCGCTGGAGGACATCGAGATGGTTGAGGCCGCAGGCCGCGACCCGGACGAGCACCTCGTCCGGACCCGGCTCGGGCAGGGGGACATCCGCGACCTGGAGAACTTCCAGACCGCCGTGTGTGCGATGGAGTACGACCTTCACGCGCGAGACCTCCACTGGCTGTGGGACTGGGGTCGCCGGCCAGCTCGTCGCACGCCTGGTCGGCATGCAACTGGTCTCCGTCGAGCGCCTCCGCGCTCACACCGATCGCGTGTTGCCCATCGACCGGTGTTGGTGGGCCCGAAGCTATGGGCGGGTGTCGAGCCTTGTCAATGGTCCGCGCCAAACTGGTCCAAGTCGGCGGATACGGTGATGTGCGGACCGCCGGGACGGCGTCCCGCCTCCGGCACCGGGTGCCTCCCGGCACCGTTCGCGTCCGCACATCCGCGAGCGGGACCACGGTGTGACGGGACCGCATGACACGGCCACGCGAGCACGACCGCGGTGTGACAAGAGCGCGCGGCCCCGCCCCGTCCGACCGGACCCGTTCAGACGCCTTCGGCGCCGTCGATCCGCTGCACCAGGTCGCGCAGGACGCGGCCGTACTCGGGGTGGGCCAGGGCGTGGGCCATCTGGGCCACGAGGTAGTCGGCGGGGTTGCCGGTGTCGTACCAGGTGCCCTGGATGACCTGGCCGTAGACCGCGCGGTCGGCGGCGTAGGCGTTGATCGCGTCGGTGAGGTAGACCTCGCCGACCGGCAGGCCCTTGTCCCGTGACTCGTACCAGCGGCGGGTCTGCTCGCGCAGTTCCTCCACGATGCCCGGGGTGATGACATAGCCGCCGATCGCGGCGTACTCGGAGGGGGCGTCGGCGGGCTGGGGCTTCTCCACCAGGCCGGTGATGCGCAGCTGGCCGCCGCCCAGGTCCTCCTTGACCTTGGGCACGCCGTAGCGCTGTGACTCCTCACGGTCCATGGGGAGCAGGGCCAGCACCGGGCAGCCGGTCTGTTCGTAGGCGCGGATGAGCTGCTGGGCGCGCGGTACCTCGGCGACGAACACGTCGTCGGGCCAGAGCACGAGGACGGGTTCGTCGCCGAAGCTGCGGGCGGCGTTGAGGACGGGGGTGCCGTTGCCGTACGGTCCGCGCTGGTCCAGGTAGGTGATGTGACCGCGCCGGGCCAGCTCGGCGACCTCCTCCACCGCGTCCGCGTAGACGGTCTTGCCGTCGGCGCGCAACTGGTCCACCAGGCCGGTGCTGGGCCGGAAGTGATCCTGGATCAGCCCTTTGCCGCCGGACACGACGATGGTGATGTCGGTGATCCCGGAGTCCACCAGTTCCCGGACGGTGTGCTCGATGACCGGCTTGTCGCCGACCGGGAGCATCTCCTTCGGGATCGCCTTGGTCAGCGGCAGCAGACGGGAGCCGAGTCCGGCGGCGGGGATCACGGCCCTGCGGATCGTCGGGGGCATCAGGTCTCTCTCGGTCGGTCGGCGCACCGGGCCGTCCGGTCCGGCACGCTCCGACGCTACCAAGGCCGGTCGGCGCCCGGGGCGGTAAGTCCCGTCCCCGTGCGGGGTCAGCCGGGCAGCCGCCCGAGGAAGTCACGGATGTGGTCCGCGATGGTGTCGAGATGGGTCTCCAGGGCGAAATGGCCGGTGTCCAGGAGGTGGATCTCCGCGTCGGGCAGGCCCTGCCGGAACGCCTCGGCCCCGGCCGGGCCGAAGATCGCGTCGCCCGCTCCCCAGACGGCGAGCAGCGGGACCCTGGAGTCGCGGAAGTACTGGTGGACCCGGGGGTAGAGGTCGACGTTGGTGGGATAGTCGCGGAACAGGGCGAGCTGGATCTCGTCGTTGCCGGGCCGGTCGAGGAGGGCCTGGTCATGGACCCAGGTGTCGGGGCTGACGAGGCTGGGGTCGGGGACGCCGTGCTCGTACTGCCAGCGGGTGGACTCCAGGGTCAGGGCGCCGCGCATGGCCTTCTCGGTCTCCGGTCCGGGGTTCTCGGCGTAGCCGAAGACGCCCTCCCAGAAGGGTTTGACGAAGCCCTCCTCGTAGGCGTTGCCGTTCTGGGTGACGATCGCGGTGACGCGGTGCGGGGAGCGCAGGGCGAGCCGCCAGCCGATGGGGGCGCCGTAGTCCTGCACGTACATCGCGAACCGGTCCACGCCGAGCCCGTCGAGCAGCGCCTCGGTGATGTCGGTGAGCGCGTCGAAGGTGTACGGGAACTCCTGCGGGGAGGGGGTCGCCGACTGGCCGAAGCCGATGTGGTCGGGGGCGATCACGTGGTAGCGGTCGGCGAGCGCGGGGATCAGCTGCCGGAACATGTGCGAGCTGGTCGGGAAGCCGTGGAGCAGGACGACGACGGGGGCGTCCGGGTCGCCGGCCTCGCGGTAGAAGACATCGAGGCCGTCGACGGTGGTGGTGCGGTGATGCACTGCGGGAGCCATGATGACCTAACCCCTTAATCGAGTTTCACCGGTTACAACACCTTCAGTCGAGCATGACTCATCTAACCTGTCAATCGCAGCGAGGTGGTTAGAACGGTAGAGTGGGCGGGGAGAGCCGGGAGGACGATGATGGTGAGAGGTGCCGCAGTGACGGATCGAGCGCGGCAGGATGTGCTGCTCGACCTGCTCAACAGCACGCCCGTGGTCGACGGCGTCGCCCGGGATCTGCTGGCCGACCCGGCGGCGGCCCGGTCCTGGCAGCGGGAGCGCGGCGGCACCGGTTCCGCCGAGGAGCGCCGCCGTCTCGTCGCGGCCCGCGACGCGCTCCAGCTCGTGGCGCGCGGCGAGCGCCCGCCCGCGTCACTGGCCCCGCTCCTGACCGGCGTCACCGCCGCCCCGCGCCTCACGGCGGAGGGCGTCTCCTGGGACCTGGACGTCCCGGCGCCCCGCCGTATGGCCGTGGAGGCGGTCCTGACCTGGAGCGCCGTACAGGAGCTGCTGCCGGGCAGGCTCCGGGCGTGCGCCAACCCCGAGTGCCGGCTCTTCCTCATCGACCGCAGCAGGACCGACCGCGCGCGCTGGTGCTCGATGGCGGTGTGCGGCAACCGTATGAAGGCGCGCCGTCACTATCAGCGCAGCCGGGGCGGGGAGACCGAGGCGGCGGACCGACCCTGACCGGCTGTGTCAGACCCCTGCTCTAGGGTCGCCCGCATGTCTGAGCCCTTGCCTGAGCCCTTGCCTGAGCCCTTGTCTGAACCCTCCTTCCTGACCGCCGTCCGCGAGTCGTACGACACCATCGCCGCCGACTACGTCGAACACGTCCCGCCGCCCGCCGCGTTGGACCCGCTGTCCCGCGCGATGCTGGCGGCGTTCGCCGAGCTGGTGCGGACGGCCGGGCTGGGGCCGGTCGCGGACCTGGGGTGCGGCCCCGGCCGTGTGACGGCGTACCTGGCCGGTCTCGGTGTGACCGCCTTCGGCGTCGATGTGTCCCCGGCCATGATCGGACTGGCCCGGCGGGCCCATCCCGAACTGCGCTTCACCGAGGGCTCGATGACCGCGCTGGAGACGGGGGACGCCACCCTGGGCGGCATCCTGGCCTGGTACTCCACCCACCACACACCTGCGCGGTGGCTGCCGACGGTCCTGGCCGAGTTCCACCGCACGCTGGCGCCGGGCGGCCATCTGCTCTGGGGCGACTACGTCGGCGACGAACGGCTCCAGCCGACCCGGAGCTACGGCCGTCCGGTCTCCTACGAGTCGCATCTGCTGCCGCTGGACCAGATGGTCGGCCTGCTGGAACAGGCCGGGCTCACCGTCGTCGCCCGCCTGGAACAGCAGCCCGACGGACGGGTCAAGCGACCGCACGCCTGTCTGCTGGCCCGTCGGCCCTGACCCGTGCTTCAGGCCGGGGCGGGCACCTGGGGCTGGTCCGGCCAGGGGAACGCGTAACGGGGGTCGCCGCCACGGCTCAGCCGTACGAAGCGCAGGAGTTCGCGGACGATGCCCGCGTTGCCGCCCGCCCAGCCGGTGGTGGGTTCGAGGTCGCCCGGAGTGGACCGGTACTCGAAGTGGGACCAGCGGGCGCCGTCGCCGTCGCGGATCGCACGGGCGGTGAGGTCGGCGACGAGGAGCCGGGCGAAGTCATGGGGCTCGCCCTGCTCGGCGATACGGTCCCCGGCCAGGGCCAGGACGCCCGCGGTGCCGCAGCAGCGGCCGGAGTTGTCCCAGAAGCCGGGGCGCAGCCGCCGCGGCAGACCGGAGTGGACGACCGTGTGCCAGCAGCGGTCGGCGAGGGCGGACCAGCGGCGGTCGGCGGTGATCTCGCGCAGCAGCCGGAAGACCTGCGCGTCCCCGGCGGGACCGTGGCACCAGCCGTAGCTGACGGGTTCGACCACATCGGGCCGGAACTGCGGGGTGGAGTGCGGTACGAGGAAGCCCTCCGGGTCCGCCTCGTCCCGGGCGACCACGTCCGCGACACCGCTCAGGGCCAGCTCGACCAGGTCCGCGCGGCCGGTGGCGGCCCCGATCCTGGCCAGTGCCAGGGCGATACCGAGCGTGCCGTGGGACAGATGGTGCAGCCGGGACTCGACACCGGGGCGGTGCGGCCACTGGACCCCGGCCGGGGTCCGCTCCGCCGTCCGCAGATACGGCTCCACGGCGAGCACCGCCAGTTCGGCGTCGCCGACCAGCAGCGCGCCGAGGCCGATGCCCGCGTTGCCGCCCATCAGCTCGTACAGCTCGCCCCAGCGTTCCCCGTCGAAGTGGGCGCGGATGGCCTCCAGCGCGCGCCGCGCGGCGGCCCCGGCGGCGGGGTCGCCGAGCTGGTCGTGAACGGCCTTCAGGACGACGGCCTTTCCGGTCCGGCCGAAGTAGAGGGAGTCGTCGCCGGGGGCGTCGACCGTGTCCGCGAGGGCGCGGGCCGCGCGCAGGGCGGCGTCGGCGTAGGAGTCGTCGCCGAAGTGACGCCATGCCTCCAGGAGCGTGGGGACGATCCCGGCCGTGCCGCCGTAGAGCGCGAAGTCGGGCTCGTCGTCGGACGGCACGGCGGGCCAGGCGAGCCCTCCCCCGGCGGTCTCCCGCGCCGCCGCGGTGAGCCAGCGCAGCCCGTCCAGGGCGAGTTCCTCGACGTCGTCAACTTCTACGAGCGTGCTCTCCGGTCCGGTCATGCGCCCACTCTCGCATGAGCCGCTTCGCTGCTCAGACCCGGTTCCCGATCGTGAAGATCCCGTTGGCGATCGCCTCCGCGGAGAGGGACACTGGGCCCTATGGGTGCCAGCAGCGGGCGTCCAGCCGACGTGGACCATGTCCAGGCGGCGCTGGCCGCTCTGAGAGCCGGGCCGGTGGCCGATCAAGAGGTCCCGCCGTGTGACGAGGACCGTCTGCGGCTGCTGGGCAGTCTGCTCGCCGAGGTGGAGCTGGAGATCACCGCGGCGACCCGGCTGCCCCGGGAGCAGGAGAGCGCGGACCTCCTCGACGCCATGCTGGGCTGGGCCGAGCAGGTCGGCGCCGACGCCGATGTGACGTCCGACGTCCTGACCAACCGCCTGCGGCGCACCGCCCTGCGGGTCACGCAGTCGGAGGGCGGCGCGCAGCCGCCTCCGGGCAGGGCGGCGGCCTTCGCCGCGCTCATGACCGCGGTGTACCTCCTCAGGGCCCACGGCCACGCCGAGGACGGCGACCCGGAACGGACCCGCCGCGCGCTGGGTCGGGCCGAGGAGAGCCTCATCGACGTCCAGCGCGGTATGCACGGCATGAGGGTCGGTCTCGGCGACGCGCCGGGGGCGTCGGAGGAGTGACGGGCGGGGTCTCGGGGGTCCGGGGTACGCCGATGGACGGCGGTGGGGTGCGATCGGGGCGCGCCGTGCTGGGGTGAGCGCCTTCGACGGCGCGGCTGCCGACAGCATCGGCACTCGGCGCCCCGTGCCGACCTGGTGGGGTGAAACTCTGCGCGGGCGGGCCGGTTCGGACAGACTGCCTTCGGATCGGTGGGGACGGGCGCCGCAGTGCGAGGGGGAAGCAGTGGCCGAGGCGATGTGGCGGGGTGGGGCGTTGGGGGGATGGCGGCCGGAGCCGCAGGCGGCGCGGGGTGGGACGTGGCAGGGATCGCGGCCGGAGCCGCACACGGCACTGGGTGGGGCGCGGGGTGGGGCGTTGCGGGGATCGCGGCCGGAGCCGCACACGGCACTGGACGGTGCGCGGGGTGGGGCGTTGCGGGGATCGCGGCCGGAGCCGCACACGGCACTGGACGGTGCGCGGGGTGGGGCGTTGCGGGGATCGCGGCCGGAGTCGCACACGGCGCGGAGTGGGGCGTTGCAGGGATCGCAGCCGGGCTCGCACACGGCGCTGGGCAGTCCGCGCGCCGGGATCAGCCGCGCCGGCGAGGGACTTCCCGACCCGGGCGGCCCCGAGGCGCGGAGCGCGGGCGCCGATGCGTCGGACCGTGGGGCGTCCCGGTCGTGGGGGGCGTGAGGTGGAGCCGGAGCGTCTCGTCCTGGTCCGTACCGGTGATCCGGGCGGATGTGGTTCGGGCTATCTGATCGGTCCGCAGCTCGTTCTGACCGCGCTTCATGTCGTGTGCCGGGAGGGGCGGTGGGCGGGGCGGGTCGAAGCGCGGGTCGGGCATCCGCGGTACGGGGCCGGTCCGGTCGGCCGGGGTGCGCAGGTGTGCTGGCCGGACCCGCGCGGGGGCGTCCCGTCCGCCGACGCGCTGGACGTGGCGCTGCTGTGGCTGGACGAGCCGGTGGAGACCGGTGTGGTGCCGGTGCGGTGGGGTCGGCCGGGCGGGGTGGTGCCGGTGCCGTTCGAGGGGGCGGGCTTCCCCGCCTTCGCGGCCGACGCGGGAAGCCAGGCGCAGTGTGAGTATCTGCGGGGCGAGTTGGCGGGCGTCTCGACCTCGTCGTCGGGGTGGGTGCTGGACTGTCCCGTCTGGCCGGGTCCCGGCCGTGGCAGGGAACGTCCCTGGGAGGGCGCGTCGGGGGCCGCGGTCTTCTGCCACGGTCGAATGGTGGGCGTGGTGGCCGAGGACGACCAGGCCATGGGCTTTCGGCGGCTGCACGCCGTCCCGGTCCACGAGGCGCTGAGCCTGCCCGGCTTCGCCGACCTCGTGATCCGGCACGGGCATCCCGGGACCACGACCCTGCCGGAGGAGGTCACCGCCGACAGCGGCCGGACGCAGCCCGGCACAGCCGAAGTGGCATGGCCGGTGGAGGTCGGTCCGGTCCCCGCGCTGGCCTCGGCGTTCCAGCCGCGCCGCCCGCTGCGGGACCGGATCGCCACGGCCAGGGCACGCAACGGATCGGTGGTGCTGTCCCAGGTCCTGTCGGGTGGTGGCGGGGTCGGCAAGACCCAACTGGCCGCGGCCTGCGCCACCGACGCCTTCAGGGAGGGCGTGGACCTGGTCGTATGGGCGCCCGCCACCGAGCCACAGACGGTGATCACCCGGTACGCGCAGACGGCGGCCCGCCTTCAGTTGCCTGGGGTCAGCGGCGAGGACCCACCCGCCGACGCCCGCCTCCTGCTCGACTGGCTCGCGACCACACGGCGGCGCTGGCTGGTGGTGCTGGACGACCTCACCGACCCGGCCGCCCTCAGTGACTGGTGGCCCGTCAGCCGCACCGGGACCGGCTGGGTCCTGGCCACCACCCGGATGAAGGGGCCGACAGGGGGAGGCCGCGCCCGTGTCGACATCGACGTCTACGAACCCGACGAATCCGCCACCTACCTGCGCGAACGCCTGCATGGCGAGAACATGGGCCACCTCCTCGACGACCAGGCCCCGGCCCTCGCCGACGCGCTCGGCCACCTGCCCCTGGCCTTGGGCCTGGCAGCCGCGTACCTGGTCAACGAGGAACTCACCTGCGCCGCCTACCTCCGCCGCTTCACCGACCGGCGGACCCGGCTGGCCGAGGCGCTGCCGCGATGGGCCGACACCGAGGGCTACGGACGGCAGATCACCACCGCCCTCCTCCTCTCCCTCGACGCCGCCCGCGCCGCCGACACCACGGGGATCGCCGAACCCGTCCTGCGCCTGACAGCGCTCCTCGACCCCGCCGGACACCCCCACGCCCTGTGGACCACCCAAGCCCTCCTCGACCACCTCACCACCCCCCACACACCCCGGACCACCGCGGACCAAACCCACTCCGTGCTGCGCCTGCTGCACCGCTACGGACTGCTCACCTGCGACACCCGCGCCGAACCCCGCGCGATACGCATCCACGCCCTCACCGCCCGCGCCACCCGCGAGAACACCCCCGCCCCGGAACTCCCCGTACTCACCGAGACCGCGGGAGACGCCCTCCTGGAGATCTGGCCCGAGGTCGACCAGCTCCACGCCGACCTGGCCGCCGTGCTGCGCGCCAACACCGATGCCCTCGCCCACCACACCGGGGACCACCTCTGGCATCCCGGAGGACACACCGTCCTCTACCGCTCCGGGCTCAGCCTCCTCGACGCGGGCCTGCCCGGCACCGCCACCGCCTACTGGCAGCACATGACGGAACGCGCCGAACGGCTGCTGGGCGGCGACCATGCCGACACCGTCATCGCCCGCGCCAATCTCGCGGTCTCCTACCGGGAGGCGGGGCGGACGGACGAAGCCATCACCATCGAGGAACGGGTCGCGGCCGACAGCGCACGGCTGCTGGGCGACGAGCACCCCGACACCGTCTACGCCCGCGCCAACCTCGCGATCTCCTACCGGCAGGCGGGGCGCACGGACGAAGCCATCACCATCGAGGAACGGGTGGTGGTGGAGCGGGAGCGGCTGTTCGGTGGCGGGCACCCGGACACCGTCCTGGCCCGCGCCAACCTCGCGGCCTCCTACGCGCAGGCGGGACGCATGGACGAAGCCATCGGCATCGAGGAAGGCGTGGCGGCCGACCGGGCACGGCTCCTGGGGGACGAACACCCGGACACCCTCCTCGCCCGCGCCAACCTCGCGACGTCCTACTCGCAAGCGGGGCGCGCGGAGGAGGCCATCACCATCCTGGAGCGGGTGGTGGCGGACACCGAACGGCTGCTGGGAGACGAGCACCCCGACACCGTCTACGCCCGTGGCAACCTCGCGGCCTCCTACTGGCAAGCGGGGCGCACGGAGGAAGCGATCACGATCGAGGAGCGGGTGGCGGCGGACACCGAACGGCTGCTGGGCGACGAACACCCCGACACCGTCGCCGCCCGCGCCAACCTCGCGATCTCCTACCGGCAGGCCGGGCGTATGAGGGAGGCCGTCGCCATCCTGGAGCGGACCGTGGCGGACACCGAACGGCTGCTGGGGGACGAGCATCCCGACACCGTCATCGCCCGCGCGAACCTGTCCGTCACGGAGGCGGAGTGGCGCGAAGCGGGAGACGAACCACCCGTGTAGGGGATGTCCGGTCCCGGTGTCCGGGTCGTTCCTGCCCTCGCGCGCGCACCGCTGCTGGAATCGGTTCTTCGGATCGGATCACCCGTCAACGGGGATCAGATGGCTGGTCGGAGAGTGTTCGCGGCGCCGTGCCGACCCAACAGGTCTCAAGCCAGACGGGCCGGCGAGACATGAAGGACCGCGAGGAGAGGGACAGTCATGGGCGAAGGAACCGCGCTCGTCGTCGGAGTAGGGCCCGGCCTCGGGCTGGCGCTCGCTCGGGCGTGCGCCGCCGACGGGCACCCGGTGGCACTGTTCGGCCGCAGCGCCGGGCGGCTGAAGGAGTACAGGGACGCTCTGGTGGCCGCGGGGCGTACCGCGGGCGCCTACCCCGTGGACGTCACCGACCACGAGGGACTGCGGGCCGCGCTCGTGCGGGCCACGGACGAACTGGGGGCGCCGGAACTGCTGGTGTACAACGCGGCCCTGCTGGTCCCGGACACCCCGACCGGTCTGGAGCCGGAGGAGTTCGCCGAGGCTCTCGCCGTGAACGTCACCGGTGCCATGGTCGCCGCCCGGACGGTGCTGCCGCTGCTGGCGGGCGGCCGAGGGAGCCTGCTCTTCACCGGCGGCGCCTACGCCCTCGACCCGTCGCCCGAGCGGACCTCGTTGTCGGTGGGCAAGGCGGCGCTGCGGGCCTATGTACAGGCCCTGCACAAGCAGCGGCTGGCGCTGCCGGACAACGGCGTCCAGGTCACCACCGTCACCGTCGCGGGCCGTATCGACGGCGGTGAACCCCGGTTCGCCGCCACGGCCCTGGCCGCCGCCTACCTCGATCTGCACCACCGGCCGGAGTCCGCGTGGCAGGCGGAGCTGCTGTACACCTGACACGCGTCCCCGGTCGGTGTCAGTGGGACGCGGTCTTGGCCGCCTTCTGCGATGTCCCCGATGCCTCGGGCGGGTCCGGGGTGCGGTAAGCGCGCAGGGGACCATTGGCGGCGGCCACCACGGCGACGGCCAGCGCCGCGGAGAGACCGCCCGTGGCCAGGGCGAACGGCGCGGAGGTGACGGAGGCGACCAGACCGCCGCGGAAGTTGCCCAGTTCGGGGCCCGCGACCCCGATGACGTGTTCCACCGAGGAGACCCGGCCCCGGAAGGCGTCCGGGGTCTCCAGCTGGACCAGGGCACTGCGGGTGATCACCGAGACGGTGTCGGCGGCACCGGCCACCGCGAGACAGCCGAGGGTCAGCCACAGCGGTCCGGCGAGACCGAACCCGGCCAGGGCCAGACCCCAGACAGCGGCGGCGGTCAGCTGGACCAGACCGGCCCGGCGCACACGGGTCACCGTCCCGGAGACGAGACCCGCGCCGACGCCTCCGACGGCGACGGCGGACAGGAACAGCCCGAGCGTCTGCGGGTTCCCGTCGAAGCGGGCCTCGTTGACCAGCGGGAACAGGGCGACGGGCATGGCCAGCAGGGTCGCCGAGAGATCGGTGGCGAGGGAGCCCCACAAGGTGGGGCGGCGCAGGACGACGCTCCACCCGCCGCGCCGGGCCCGAGGACGCCGGCCGCCGTCCTTCTCGGCGGGCGTGACCTCCGGTCTCATGGCGGGGAGGCGGATCACCGCGAGCATCGAGAGCGCCAGGGCGGCGGCCTGGACGGCGTAGGCGGCCGGGAGGCCCCAGACGGCGATGATCAGACCGGCCGCGGCGGGTCCGGCCAGCATGGATATCTGGAAGCTGAGGCTGGTGAGGGCGAGCCCGGAGGCGACCTGGTCGGCGGGGAGCAGCCGGACGGGGAAGGTACGGCGGGCCGGGGCGCCGAGGGCCGCGGCGGCGGACCCGGCGGCGACCAGGGTGAGCAGCAGGAGCACGCTGCGGTTGCCGAGGAGGGCCTGTGCGCACAGGGCGACGGCGGCCGTGAACTGGGCCGCGGTGGTGGCCCGGACCAGTGACCGCCGGTCGACGGTGTCCGCGAGAGTGCCGCCGAGCAGCCCGAAGACCAGCATGGGCAGTCCGGTGGCGAGGCCGATGGCGCCGGTGCCGATCGCACTGCCGGTCAGTTCCCAGACCTGGGCGAGGACCGCCACGGTGGCCGCCTGGCCGCCGATCTGGGCGGCGGCGGTGCCGATCCACAGGTCCCGGAAGGGACGGCTGGCGCGCAGGGGACGGGTGTCGAGGAACCGGACGCCGCGCGCCCTCATGTCGGGGGCTCGACGAGATGGTCGAGGACCCGCCGCCGCATCGGACGCCGGTCCAGCGCCCGCCGCAACTCCTCGACCACCTCGGTCAGGGGATGAGGGACCTCGGCGTCGAGTTCGGTCAGGGAGGCGTGGGTGGCCCGCCACTCGGCCTCGAGGAAGGGGACCAGGGCGCGACCGCGCTCGCTGAGGTCGATGCGCCGGGTGCGGGCGTCCGCGCCGGGTTCGGAGGTGACGAGATCCTCCTTGCGCAGGGCGGCGACGGTCTGGCTGACGGCGGAGTGCGAGCGGTCCAGGGACTCGGCCAGCTCGCGGATGGTCAGCGGACCGGTGTGCGCCAGCCGGATCAGCGGATACGCGAACCGGGGCCGCACACCGGTGATGCCCCGGTCGACATAGACCTGCTCGATCTCCGCGTCCAGGGCGGCGAGCAGCGTGTGCAGGGCGTGCCAGGGGTCGGGTCGGGTCGTGGGGTCGTCCGAATTCATCACAGCGCTAATATAACAGCGCTCATACACTTCAGCCGAGGCAAGCTGATACCCCTCGGCCGACGCACTACGACGGCACTCGTAGAACCGCGTTACGACGATGAGATCCCGTCCGCGCGCCCGGCCAGCGCCGCTCCCAGTTCCCGGCGTGAGGTGACGCCGAGCTTCCCGAACACCTTCCGCAGATGCCACTCCACCGTGCGCGCGCTGATGAAGAGCAGCGTGCCGATCTCCTGGTTGGTGCGGCCGTCGCGGGCGAGCCGGGCGATCAGGGCTTCGCGCGCGGTGAGGTCGCCGCCCGTCTCCACGGTGCGGCGGCGGACCGTCTCCCCGGTCGCCGCGAGTTCCCGGCGGGCCCGCTCGGCGAAGGCGTTCATACCGATCGCGGACAGCGTGTCGTACGCGCTGCGGAGCTGGGTGCGGGCGTCGGTGCGGCGGCCCGCGCGGCGCAGCCACTCGCCGTAGACGAGCTGGGCGCGGCCCAGTTCGGGCCGCAGCGGGGTGCGGGCGAGGCGTTCCACCGCCTCGTCGTAGTGGCGGCGCGCCTCCTCGCCCTCGGCGAGCAGGGCCCGGCAGCGGGCCGCGATGCCCAGTCCGGCGTCGGTGCCGCCCGCCCGGGTCGACTCGGTGAGCCGGGCCATGGCGGCACCGGCCCGTTCGGGCGTTCCGGCGCGGACGGCGGCCTCGATCAGCTCGGGCAGCGCCCACAGGGTGGTGAACTGCTCGTACGGCGCGGTGAGCGCGCGGGTGGCGGCGCTCAGGGCGGCGTCGTAGTCGCCGAGGCCGTTGTGCAGCAGGGCGGCCGTCCAGTGGGTGTAGCCGACGCGGCCCTGGTGGTCCGGGACGGCCGGGCCGCCGCTCAGCTCCTCGGCCAGCGCGAGCGCCGAGGCCCGGTCGCCGCGCAGGGCGGCCAGCAGGCCGGGGCCGTAGGAGTCGGCGCGGGCGCCGGTCATCTCGCAGACGGCGGCGGACTCGGCGATCAGCTCGGCGGCGCCGTCCAGGTCGCCGGACCAGGCGACGACGGTGGTCAGGGTCGCCAGGGCGACGGGCAGCAGATCGAAGGCGCCGGCCGCGCGCAGCGCCGCGGTCTCGCGTTCCAGCAGGGCGCGCCAGGCGTCGACGTCCCAGAGGGCGACGGCCGCCGCGTGCGCCAGCCAGCCCCAGCGGGCGACGTCCCGGAGGTCCGGGGACGCCTCGGGGACGGTCATGGCGGCGAGGGCGCGGCGCAGTGCCGGTGCCGCCGCGGGCGGGCCCGCCGTGACCATCGACGACAGCGCGTCCAGCACGAGTTCGGCGCGGTCCGGCTCGGTGGACGGCGGTAGCGCGCGGGCGGCGAGGGACACCTCCGGGAGTCCACCGCCCGTGGCCGGTCCCCCGGCGAACATGGCCGCCATCCAGGCCATGAGGTAGGTCTCCCGGGCGAGCGCCGGATCGAGCACTTCGAGGCGGCGGGCGGCCCGCAGCAGCAACGGGGGTGCCTGGCAGCCCAGTTCGGAGGCGAAGGCGACCTGTCCGCGCAGCATGTCGAGCCGGGCCTGCTGGAGCGCGTCCAGCGGTTCGGCCCCGGCGAAGGAGAGCAGTTCCAGGGACTTGCCGTACGAACCGGCCTGGAGGTGGGCCTCGGCGGCGGCCAGCGTACGGTCGCCGCGGCGGACCGGGTCGCCGGTCAGCAGGATGGCCTTCTCCAGCATCGCCGCCGCGGCGGCCGGTCCGCCGCGGGCGCGGGCGCGTCCGGCGGAGCGTTCCAGGTCGGCGGCGACCGGCTCGTCCCGGCCGGTGGCGGCCTGGGCCAGGTGCCAGGCGCGCCGGTCCGGGTCGGTCCGGGGTTCGGTGGCCGCCCCCAGCGCGGCGTGGGCCGCCCGCCGTTCGGCCGGGTCCGCGGACCGGTAGACCGCCGACCGCAGCAGCGGATGCCGGAACCACACCCGGGCCGAGAACCGCGCCAGCCCCGCCTCCTCCGCCGGTCCGGCCGCCTGGAGGGCGATGCCCAGCCGCCCGGCCGCCCGGCACACCAGCGCGGTGTCACCGGTCGGGTCCGCCGCGGCCAGCAGCAACAGCCGCCGGGTGTCCTGCGGCAGCGCCCCGATCCGCCGTACGAAGCCGTCCTCCACCCGGTACGGCAGCGGCACCGCGTCCGCCAGCCCGAAGCCGCCCGCGAGCTGCTCCCGGGTCAGGCTGCGGGCCAGTTCGAGCAGGGCGAGGGGGTTCCCGCCGGTCTCGGCGACGATCTGGTCCCGTACCCGGGTGTCCAGGGGTCCGGTCAGCACCGAGTCCAGCAGCACGCGGGCGCTGCGCTCGGGCAGCCCGGCGAGCGGCTGTTCGGGCAGCCCGGCCAGTTCCGGCGCGGGGGTGCGGGTGGCGAACACCATGCCGACGGCGTCCGCCGCGAGCCGCCGCGCCACGAACCCGAGCGCCTGCGCGGAGGCGTGATCCAGCCAGTGGTGGTCGTCGACCAGGCAGAGCAGCGGTACGGCGCCGCCCTCCGGGGGGACCGTGCGGCTGTCGTCGTGGGAAGCGCCGCGTCCCGTGCCGCCGGAGGCCGCCGACCCGGCCGTGCCCTCGGGTGGCTCCGACAGCAGGCCGAGGACCGCGAGGCCGATCAGGAAACGGTCCGGTGGCGGGCCCTCGCTCAGACCGAAGGCGACCTGCAACGCCTGGCGCTGCGGCACCGGCAGCGCGGGCAGCCGGTCCAGGAGCGGTGCGCAGAGCTGGTGCAGTCCGGCGAAGGCCAGCTCGATCTCGGACTGGACGCCCGCGATCCGCAGGACCCGGACGCGGGGGGCGGCCCGTTGGGCGAGTTCGTCCAGCAGCGCGGTCTTGCCGATGCCCGGCTCCCCGCGCACCACCAGCACCCGGCTCTCACCCGCCCGCACCGCCTCCACCAGCTCACGCAGACGCCCACGTTCCGCCTCACGGTCGAGCAGCGGGGGCCGGGGCCGGACGGCCCGACGCAGACGTACGGCTGCCGCCGGGGGCGGGGGTGCACCGGCCACCTCCGCCGGGGCCGAGAACAGGGCCGGAGGGGTATCGGCCGCCGCAGGGGACGCGGGTGGGTCGGACGCCGTAGGGGGCGCGGGGGTCTCCCCCGCCGGAGGCGTACCCGGCGCCACACGAGCCGCAGGCGTGCCCGGCGTCGCGGGAGCCGTAGGCGGGTCCGGCGTCGCAGGGGCCGTAGGGGGGTCCGGCGTCGCTTCGACCGAGGAGGTGCCGGTCGGCGCGGAGGCCGGGGAGGTGGGGGGTGTCTCCGCCGCCCGCCACGGGGCGGCGGCGTCTCGGCCGGTCATCGGTTCATCCTATGTCGGCCGGGACGCCACGGCACCGGTGCCCGAGGAGGGCCGAGGGACCGCCCCGGCCGCGTCCGGAACGCAGTCAAATGACTGGGCAAAAAGCCTCCCCCGAGGGCCAGTTGCCTGACCGATGCGGTCTCCCGGCCCGCCGAACAGACTCATTCCCGTGGCCACCGCACGACGGCCCGCCCCGCACCGCCGGTGCGGACGGGCAGCCCGGGTGGCCCTGTCGAAATGACGAGTCAGAGCGAGCCGCAGTGGCATACGAAGGGGAGACCACCATGTCCTACGACCCGAGCGAGCCGACCGAACTGAGCACCGGCAACTCCGTGCTCCTGCTGATCGACCACCAGCCGGGCGTGGCGCTGATGACCGCCCCGCCCTCGCACGCCGATCTCATCAACAGCGTGGCCGGGCTCGCCGAGGCGGCGAAGGCGCTGGAGGTGCCGACCGTGCTGACCACCGTCGGCGCGACCGGCGGACCGCTGGTCGACCCGCTGTTCAACGAGATCACCGCCGCGTTCCCGGATGTCACGCCGATCGACCGGACGAGCACGGCCGCGTGGGCCAACGCCGAGGTGCGGGACGCGGTCGCGGCCACCGGCCGGCGCAAGCTGGTGATGGCGGGACTGTCCACCGATGTGTGTCTGGCGCAGGCGGTGCTGGGCGCGCTGAAGGACGGCTACGAGGTGTTCTTCGTGCCGGACTGCTCCGCCGGTGTCACCCGGGAGGCGCACGAGGACGCCAAGGTGCGGCTGAGCATGGCCGGGGCCCGCCCGATCAACTGGCAGGCCGTGGTGTCCGAGTGGGCGCCCGACTACACCCAGCCCGAGCGGACCGCGGTGACGCCGGTCCTGATCCGCCGCGGTGGCGCGTCCGCGCTGTACATGGACTTCGTGCTGGACCAGGTGAAGGAAGGGGTGGTGAAGGCGCCGGAGTACCTGGCGGAGGGCTGATCCGAGGGACGCGGGCGCGCCCGGGGTCAGGGGCTCCCGGGCGCGCCCGCCGCGTTCAGACGCCGTCGTCCAGCGCGGTCAGCGCGTCCCGCAGGGCCGCCCGGGTGGTGATGCCGAGCTTGGGATAGACCTGGTAGAGGTGGGCGCCGACGGTGCGGTGGGAGAGGAAGAGCCGCTCGCCGATCTGCTTGTTGGTGAGACCGGAGGCGGCCAGGTGGGCTATCTCCAGCTCCTGCGGGGTGAGCAGGGAGCGGGCGGCCTCGGGTCCGGTGGCGAGTCCGGTGGCCCGCAGTTCCTTGCGGGCGCGCTCCGCCCAGGGCGTGGCGCCGAGCCGTTCGAAGGCCGTGGCGGCGGCGGTGAGGGGTTCGCGGGCCTCGCCCTTGGTGCCGGTCCGGCGCAGCCGTTCGCCGAGGGCCAGCCGGACGCGGGCCGCCTCGAAGACCCAGCGGTCGGCGTCGGGCACGGCCAGCGCCTCCCGGAACGCGGTCACCGCGGTGTCGTCGTCGCGGGCGGCGAGCCCGGACGCGCCCGCCACGAGCAGTTCCTGCCGGGGGGAGAGCCGGGCCACGCCGAGTGCGCGCAGGGCGTCGGCGTGGGCGGCGGCCTCGGCGTGGCGCCCGGTGCGCACGGCCGCCTCGACCAGGTCGTAGGTGCCCCACAGGGCGTGGGCCGTGTAGGGGGCGAGGTGTCCGGCGGGGGTGAGGGCGGTCGCGTGCCGGTAGGCGGTCTCGTGGTCGCCCTCACCGAGGGCCACCAGGGTGCGGGCCTGGTGGGCGAAGGAGACGGCGGCGCCGACGCCACGCCGGGTGGCCCAGCCCAGCACGCGGTCGGCGAGGGCGGCACCGGCCTTGGACTCGCCGCGCGCTCCGTGCAGCAGGATCTGGGTGTACTGGAAGTACCAGGCGAAGAACGGGTATCCGGCCTCGCACAGGGTCACGCCCTCGTCGGCGAGGTGCCGGGCCTCGTCCCATTCGCCGGTGAGGAAGTCCTCCAGGCACAGATGCATCAGGGCGCCGAGGTGGCGGCGGACCGGCCCGTCGCCGTCGCGGCCGGAGCGGACCAGATCCCAGAGGCGGTCCTTGAGTTCGCCGACCCGGTCGAGATAGATGGTGGCGGTGGCGCCGCGGACCAGGACGGTGGGGTCGGCGGTGTGCCGGAGCACTTCGCGGACCTCGTCCAGCCCGGCCAGGGCCGGGTCGGCGGTGCGGGCCGGGTCGGGGAAGGTGCGGGTGGCGAGCGCCAGCACCGGCGGCGGGGCGGGGCGCAGGGCGCCGACGACGTCGAGGAAGCCCTGCCAGGACTCGGGGCGCCCGGTCCACCAGCAGACCAGTTGCAGGGTGTGCAGCGCGTCCACGAGGGCGGGGTCGGTGGCGTCGTAGTCGGGTCCGGCCGCCTCGACGGCCCCGGCGAGCAGCCGGTGCGCGATGGCGAGGTCGGCCTCGGAGTTGACGAGGATGTACACGGCAGCGGCGGCGGCGTAGAGGGCGCCGCCGCTGCCCGGGTCGGCGCTCTGCGCGCGGCGCAGCAGGTCGGAGGCGCGGGCCACGTCACCGGTCGACTCGGCGCCCAGGTAGGCGGCCTCGGCGAGGCGGCGGGCCCGGTCGGCGGGCGCGGGGCTGAGTTCGGCGGCCCGGACGAGGGAGCGTACGGCGCCGGAGGCGTCGCCGCGGCGCAGCGCCGTGTGTCCGGCGTCCTGGAGCAGCCGGGCCACCTGTTCGTCCGGTTCGATGGCGGCCTCGGCCAGATGCCAGGCCCGGCGTTCGGGCCGGTCGGCGAGGGCGTCGGCGAGCGCGAGATGGGCGGTCCGGCGCTCGGCGAGGGTGGACGCGGCGACGACCGCGGCGCGGATCAGGGGATGGCGGAAGGTGAGGCGCCGGGTGACGGTGTCGACCCGGACCAGCCGTTCGCGTTCGGCGGTGGCCAGGGCGGTCAGTACGGCGCCGTCCGGACCGGCGGCCGAGCGCAGCACGGCGAGGTCGCCGGTGCCGTCGAGGGCGGCGGGCAGCAGCAGCCGGCGGCCCGGTTCGGGCAGGGCGGTGACCCGGCCGACGAACAGGGCGCGCAGGCGTTCGCCCAGCGGCAGCACGGTGGGCAGTTCCTCCTCGGCGGCGCGCTGGCGGCCGGTGAGTTCGGCGGGCAGTTCCAGCAGGGCGAGGGGGTTGCCGCGGGCCTCGGCGACCACCCGGGAGCGGACCCGGGGGGCCATCCGGGGGTGGCGGGCGGCGAGCAGGAGGTGCGCCGAGTCGTCGTCCAGCGGGTCCAGTTCGCGTTCGTCGAGTCCCCCGTGGTCGAAGACGCTCTCCTGGCCGGTGCGGGAGGCGGCGAGGAAGGACACGCCGGTGCCCGCGAGCCGCCGGGACACGAAGCCGAGGACCACGGCGCTGGCCCGGTCGAGCCAGGGCAGGTCGTCCACGATCAGCACCAGCGGGGCCTGGTCCGCCACCCGGCGCAGCAGCGCCAGTACGGCGTTGACCAGCAGCAGCTGTCCGGGCGCCGCGCCGTCGGCGAAGCCGAGCGCGACCAGCAGGGCGTCGCGGTGCGCGGCGGGCAGCCGCTCGGTCTCGTCGAGCACGGGCACCAGCATCTGGTGCAGCCCCGCGAACGGCACGTCCGCCTCGAACTCGACACCGTCCGCGCGCAGCACCCGGGTCCCCGCCCGGTCCAGTTCCCCGGCGACCGCGTCGAGCAGGGTGGTCTTGCCGACGCCCGCCTCACCCACGATGTGCAGCCCGCGCCGGGCGGTGTCGGTGAGGTGTCCGCTCACCCGCCGGACGTCCTCGATGCGTCCGACGATCTGCGTGTCCTGGCTCCACGGGCCGCTGCCGGTCATCGTTTCCTGTCCTCGTGTGCGCCCCGCCGCGCCGCGCCCCGGAGGGCGGGTCCCGGCCGGGGCGTCCGTCCGATGGCCGCCCCGCGGTGACCGCCGCACGGGCCGGGCGCGACCGCTGTGCGCCCAGCGTGCGCGACCCGTGCCCCGGTTCGCGCCCGTGCCGGACCCTGGCCAGGGTGCGGGAAACCCTGGCCGGGGGACCGGTGGCCCGGTCACGACACGGCCCGGCGGGTACCGCGATGGCAGTCGGATGACCGAGGTACGCGGGCGCGGTCGGCGCCATGCTGGCACCCCGACCGGTCCCGCACCATCCCACCCTTCGCCCACCCTTCACCCGTCCTTCACCCACCCTTCGCCCTCCCAGTCGCGCTCTCCCGGGGGATCGCCATGCCCTACATCACGATCGGCCACGAGCACGGTGCCGCGGTCGACCTCTACTACGAGGACCACGGCACCGGGCGCCCCGCGGTGCTGATCCACGGCTATCCGCTGGACGCCCGGGGCTGGTACCGCCAGGTGCCCGCGCTGCTGGCCGCCGGCCACCGGGTCATCACCTACGACCGCCGGGGCTTCGGCCGCTCCTCACCGGTGGCGGACGGCTACGACTACGACACCTTCGCGGCCGACCTGGAGCGGGTCCTGACGGCGCTGGACGTGACCGGTGCCGTCCTGGTCGGCCATGCCATGGGGACCGGCGAGATCGCCCGCTACCTCGGCGCGCACGGCGCCGCGCGGGTGACCGGCGCGGCGTTCCTGGCGCCGCTGCCGCCGTTCCTGCTGCGTACCGAGGCCACACCGCACGGTGTCGAACTGTCCCGCTTCGACGCGCTGATCGCACGGGCGCGCGGCGACCGGGCCGGATACCTGGCCGAGCTGCGCGCGGTCCTGCTCGCCCCGGACGGAAGCGGGGACGCGGCGCTGGCCGACGCCTTCGCCGACCTGGCGTCGACGGCGTCGGCGCGGGCCTGTGTGGCGGTGATCCCGACCTGGATCACCGACTTCCGCGCGGACGTCGCCGACCTCGCCGCGACCGGTGTGCCCGTGCTGATCGTGCAGGGCACCCAGGACCAGTTCCTCCCCATCGACGCCACGGGACGGTCCCTGCGCCGGATGCTGCCCCGGGCCAGATACCTGGAGATCGGCGGCGCCCCGCACGGACTGCTGTGGACCCACGCGGACCAGGTCAACGCGGCGCTACTGGACTTCCTGTCCGGCACGTGACGGGGCCGGCGGGCGGGGGCGGACGTACGCCGGACGGCTCGCGGGGCGGGGACGGCGACGGGTCAGCCCCTCCGGGGGGCCGGATCAGGGCATACGCTCGGCGACGGAACGCAGCGAACCCTTGGCGGGCCAGCCCCCGGGGCCGGTCAAGGGTACGCCCGACGGCCAGCCGCAGCAGCCCACCAGACGCCTCCCGAGGCGGGAACGGCTACGGGTCAGCCCCGGGGCCGGTCAGGGCATACCCCCGAAGCCCAGCCGCAAGCAGCCGCCAGACGACCCGCGAAGCGGGAACGGTGACGGGTCCCCCCAGGAACCGGATCAAGGGCATGAGCCCCAGAGCCAGCCGCCGCCGCAGCAGCCAGCGGCAGCAGCGGCAGCGGCAGCGGCAGCGGCAGCCGATCCGCCCACTGGACAGGGACCGTGCACAGCTCAGCCCCCGAGCCGGGTCAAGGCGTCCGTCCCCAAGCCAGCCGCAGCAGCCGTCGCCAGTCCACCCGTGGGGCGGGGGCGGTGACGGGTGAGCGGTCGCGGGGCAGCAGCACCCGCAGGGCCCTGGGGCGCAGGGTGACGACGACCGGTGTGGGCATCCGCAGGGCCTCGCCGTCGACCGCGACGGGGATCTCCGGCAGTTCCGAGGTCACCTCGACCCGCCGGGCGGTGAGCACGCTCAGCCCGGAGGACTGCGCGCCGCGGACGGCCAGCGCGGCGGCCTGCGCGGCGCTCTCCACCCGGATGCCGACGACCCCCAGGGTGCCCGAGTCCAGGCGTGGGCGGTGGCCGCCGGCACCGAGGGCGTCGGCCGGGCCGTAGGGGTTGTTGCTGATCAGCAGCGCCTGCTGGGCGGCCAGGACGGTGCCGTCCGCGTGGCCGTCCAGCCGCCGGACGCCCTCCCCGATCAGCAGATCCGGCAGCAGTCCGAGCGCCGTACCCGCCTTGGCGTCGCGGTACTCGGGACGCTGGACGACATCGGCGTACACCCCGAACGAGACGGTGTTGACGAACGCGCGGCCCGCGACCGTCCCGAGGTCCACGCGGAGTTCCTCGCCGTCGGTCAGGGCGTCCAGGCAGCGGGCCGGGTCGGCGCGGTCGAGCCCGAGGTCGAGCGCGAAGTGGTTGCGGGTGCCCGCGGAGACGACCAGGAACGGGAGGTCGTGGTCGGCGGCGACGGCCGCGACGAGGGCCTGGGTGCCGTCGCCGCCCGCCACGCCGAGCAGGTCCGCTCCCTGGGCGACGGCGGTGCGGGCCAGCGCGGTCACATCGGCCGGGGCGGACGGGTCGAGCAGGACGACCCGGGCGCCGAGTGCCTCGGCCCGCTCGACCAGTCCGAACCGGCCGACCTTCCCGCCGCCCGACTTCGGGTTCATGATGATCACCGGATGCCGGGGCCGGGACACGGCGGGCACCCGCCGGGGCCGTCGGGGGCGCCAGGGCCGGGAGCGGCGCAGGGCGGCCTTGGCGCAGGCCAGGGTCGCCGCCCAGCACAGGGCCAGCAGCAGCGCCATCAGCCACAGCCCGTCGACGGTGAAGAGGATCAGGACGGCCACGGGCGCCGCGACGGCCACGGCCGCGCCCGCGATCCGCACCACGCCCCGGTAGGCCAGGAACCACCATCCGCCGACCGCGCAGACCACCAGGCCCAGCAGCCCGTACACCACGACCAGGAGTCCCCCGCTGCCCAGCGCCACCACCAGCACCGCGAGGACTCCGGCCGCCGCCAGCACGGCGAGCCGCGCCAGCCAGCGGGCCGCCGCGAGCCCGCCGCCCCGCACCGCCTGGCTCATACCGCCGCTCACCTCCCAGCCGCCCGCCCCTCGGTCCGTCCGTCCTGACAATCTGCCCGCCGCGGGGCCGGGTGGCACCCCGAGCGGGCTGTACGGATGCGCCGCCCCGGCCGGGCGGCACCGCACCACCACCATCCTCCCCCGCTCCTCCCCGGCGGGCGATGAGTTGCGGCGGCGCAGGGAGTCTCTTCTGCTGAGCGGGTGAGCGAGTCCGCCGAGCGAGATCTCTCAGGGAGGACACCATGACGACGACACCGGACGCCCCGGAGGCCGGGCCGACCGGCCGCCCGCCCCTCGTGGACCTGGCCACCTGGCAACGCGCCCGCGACGAACTGCTGGTCCGGGAGAAGGCGCACACCCGCGAGGGCGACGCCATCGCCGCGGCCCGGCGGCGGCTGCCGATGGTGGAGTTCGACGGCACGGTCGAGGTCGTCGGACCCGACGGCCCGGTCCCCTTCCTCTACCTGTTCCAGGGCCGCGACGAACTGCTCGTCTACAAACACATGTGGTACGACGGGGCGCCGCCCCAGGGCCAGTGCGAGGGCTGCACCACCGCGGTCTGGCATCTGGGCGGCGCGGTGTATCTGCACGCCCGGGGCGTCTCCTTCGCCGTGCTGACCACGGGCCGCTGGCCGGAGGTGGCCGCGTTCACGGAGTTCATGGGGTACACCGACCCCTGGTACTCGGTACGGGACCTGGCGGAGCCGGTCGGCGGCCCCATGGGGTACCTGACCAGCTTCCTGCGGGACGGCGACCGTACGTTCCTCACGTACTCCACGACCGGGCGCGGCAACGAGCCGCTGAACGTGGCGCTGAGCATGCTCGACATGACCCCCTACGGGCGCGGCGAGGCATGGCAGGACACACCGGAGGGCTGGCCGGAGGGGGAGCCGCCATGCTGGTACTGGCGCACGGACGCGGACGGCCACCGCACCTGGGGCGAGACCAGCCGTCCGGTACCGCAGTGGACCCGGCCGGGCGCCGGTCCGGTCGAGACGCTGGGCCGCACGGGAGGCCACAGCTGAGCCCCCCCTCCACCGCTCACCTCCGTCCCGTCCACGCCCACAGCGCCAGCCCGAGGAGGCTGAACGCGGCGCCCAGCGCGCAGACGGCGCCCCAGCCCGCCGCCGCGTAGAGCGCGGTCGCCCCGAGGGCGCCGATCGCGCTGCCGACCGAGTAGCAGACCATGTAGCCGCCGATGACCCGGCTGCCCGCGTCGGGTCGTACGGCGTAGATCACGGTCTGGTTGGTGACATGGACGGCCTGGACGGCGAGGTCGAGCAGGATCACCCCGGCGGCCAGCGCCCACAGGGAGCTCCCGGTGAAGGCCAGCGGCAGCCAGGAGACGGCGAGCAGGGCCAGGGCACCTCCGGTGGTGCGGTGGGCGTGTCCACGGTCGTCGAGGCGGCCCGCCACGCTCGCGGCCAGCGCCCCCACGACACCGATCAGCCCGAACGCCCCGATCGCGCTATGACTCAGCGAGTACGGGGGGTCGCTCAGCGGCAGGGCGACGCCGCTCCACAGGGTGCTGAAGGCAGCGAAGATCAGCAGGGCGTACAGGGCGCGGAGCCGGAGCACGGGTTCCCGGGCGAAGAGGGTGACGGTGGAGCGCAGGAGCTGTCCGTAGCGCAGGGATGCGGGCGGGGCGGCGGTCCGGCGGGGCAGGACGCGGTGCAGGACGAGCGCCAGCACGGCGGTGAGCAGCGCCGAGGCGAGGTAGACGGAGCGCCATCCGGCGAGGTCGGCCAGCAGGCCGGACACCGTGCGGGCCAGCAGGATGCCGATGACGACCCCGCCGGTGACCAGTCCGACGACCCGGCCGCGTCCGGCGGGCGGGGCGAGCGACGCGGCGAAGGCCACGAGGGTCTGGGTGACGACGGCGAACAGTCCCGTCGCGGCCATCCCGACGAGCAGGACGGCGGCCGTCGGCGCGGTCGCGACCAGGGTCAACGCGCCCACCAGGAGCAGCAGTTGGGCCACCACCAGCCGCCGCCGGTCGGTGATGTCGCCGAGCGGGACGAGGAAGAACAGACCGAGCCCGTAGCCGATCTGGGTGAGGGTCACGACGGCGCCGACGAGCGCGGGGCTCATGGCGAGGTCGTGGCCCATGGTGACCAGGAGCGGCTGGGCGAAGTAGACATTGGCCACGGCCGCCGCGCAGGCGACGGCGAACAGGACGAGGACACCACGGGACGGGCCGTGCGGTGGGTGTTCCGCGCCGGTACCAGGTGTGGCCTCTGTCGTGTGTGTCCCGTCCTGACGGCGCTCGGGCATGGGTGTGCGCTCCACGGTCCCCCCGTATCGGTATCGGTATCGCGATCGCTATCGCTATCGCTATCGCTATCGCTATCGCTATCGGTTGCATCTTGCTACCACTAGGTCCTGGGAGGGACCCTAACGGCACTGGTAGCATGTTGCAACCAGACCGACCGGCCTGGGGAGCGACAGAAGAGGGAAACAGCCCATGGTCACGCGGACCCGCTTCGACGACAGTGAGTGCCCGGTCGCCCGGTCGGTGGACGCGATCGGCGACTGGTGGTCCCTGCTGATCGTGCGGGACGCCTTCGACGGAAGCCGGCGCTTCGGGGAGTTCCAGCGCAGCCTCGGCGTGGCGAAGAACATCCTCTCCGCGCGGCTGCGCACCCTCGTCGCCGGTGGGGTGCTCGCGTCCGTCCCGGCCTCGGACGGCAGCGCCTACCGCGAGTACGCGCTGACCCCGAAGGGCGAGGCGCTCTTCCCGGTCGTGGTGGCGCTGCGGCAGTGGGGCGAGGCGCACTTCTTCGACCCGGAGGAGGCGCGTTCGGAGCTGGTCGACCGCAGGGAGGGGCGGCCGTTGCGCGCCCTGGACGTGCGGGCGGCGGACGGGCGGAGTGTGAGGCCGGACGACACGGTGGTCCGCAAGGCCGGGGACGGCGGCGGGCCCGTCGGGTGACCGCCGCTCCCCCGCCCCGGAGTCACTGTTCCTCGACCACCCAGCGCCCGGAGTCCACGGGCAGCCCGAGGTGGGTCTCCAGCATCCGGGTGAGGACCCCGATGAGGATGTCCTGTTCGCCGATGCGGCCGGGTCCGTCGTCGGTGCCCCAGTCGACGGTGGCGTAGCGGCCCGGCTCCCAGCCCACCACGTCCCACGACACCGTGCCGAACACCCCGGTGGCGGCGAAGACCGTCTCGGGCGGGTCGGTGTGCGGATAGGCGACATTCACGGTGTTGCCGCGCAGTTGCAGCCAGCGCCCCTCGTCCTCCCGGTCGCTGAGGGTGATCGTGAAGTCGAAGTGCTCGGCCGCCACCTGCGCGAAGAGCCGCTCGACGAGGTGTGCGGGGTTCACGGACATGGTGCGGCCTCCGGGTCGGTGGATGCCGATGATCGCATGAGGCCGAGATCCAGCACCGCGGCGGGGAGCCGGGCGGCCGGGGTCGGTCCGTCGCACACCGAGCGGCAGACGGAGTCGATGCAGGCATCGAGCACGGCGACGACGGCCGCGTGGCCGTCCAAGGGACCGTCCGGCGCCGCGAGGCGCCGTTACCCTGGCGCGATGACCCACTCCCCCGGGCCGGACGCGCCGCGCCGCGCGAACCAGGGGCCCCGGGCCGCCGCGGGCAACCGTGCCGCCCTGATCGCCGCCGCGCGCGAGAGCTACGCCGAACAGGGCCTGGACGTCGCCCTGTCCGGGATCGCCCGGCGGGCGGGCGTCGGTCAGGGCGTCCTGTACCGGCACTTCCCCGACCGGGAGGCGCTGATGACCGCGGTGCTGGAGGAGAACGTCCGGGACATCGAGGCCGCCGCCGCGGCCGAGGGCGCGGAGTTCGAGCAGATCCTCGGCGTGGTGACCTGGCACATCACCCGGTCCGCGGCCTTCACCGGCGTACTGCGGGTGGAATGGGCGGACGGGCGGGGCGCGGCCCGCGCGTACGTGGAGGGGCTGGGCGGCAGGATCGGGCGGGCACTGGAAGGGCATCTGCCGCCCGGTCACCGGCTGGGCAGGGCGCAGGACCTGGTGCTCGCGGTCGCGATGGTGTCGGGCGCGGTCACCGGGGCGACGCGGGAGGTGCGGGAGCGCCGGGCGCTGGCCGCGTGGCGGCTGCTGGGTGTCGAGGTGGGACCGGTACGGCCGTTCGCGGTGGCCTGACCGGTCGCAGCCGGACGGCGTCGTCGTCCCGCGTCCCCTCCCCGTACCGCGCGCAGCAACCGGACAACTCTGTCCGGTTGCGGGTACCCTTCCGGTGAACGGCCCGCGCACAGCCACCGGTTCGCCCGCCCCCTCCCCATGTCCGGCGCCACCCCGTACCCCCGTTCACCCGCCCCCACGCGATCGAGGTCCGCCATGTCCTCCTCCGGAGTCCCCCGAGCCCCCCGAGTGCCCCTGACCCCCTCCGCCGACGAGATCGCCGCGCTCAGGGAGCGCTATCGGGGGGAGCGTGAGCGCAGGGTCCGGTCCGACGGGACCCGGCAATACCGGCGTGCCGAGGACGCGTTCGCGGCCCGTGCCACCGACCCCTGGACGCCGGAGGTGCCCGGCCGGGAGCCGCTGCGGGACGCGGTGGACGTGGCGGTCGTCGGCGGCGGGTTCGGCGGTGTCCTCGCGGGGGCGCGGCTGCGGCAGCGCGGACTGGAGCGGATCAGGATCGTGGACGAGGGCGGCGACTTCGGCGGCACCTGGTACTGGAACCGCTACCCCGGCGTCCACTGCGACGTGGAGGCGCACGTCTATCTGCCGATGCTGGACGAGACCGGGTACGTGCCGCGCTGGAAGTACGCCCCGGGTGACGAGATCCGGCGCCACGCGATGCGGATCGCCGACCGGTTCGGCCTGTACACGGACGCGTTGTTCGCCACCCGGGT
This sequence comes from Streptomyces sp. NPDC048290, assembly GCF_040652095.1. Lineage (NCBI taxonomy): Bacteria > Bacillati > Actinomycetota > Actinomycetes > Kitasatosporales > Streptomycetaceae > Streptomyces > Streptomyces sp. NPDC048290. The sequence continues at coordinate 90,593 of NZ_JBEZLM010000011.1, read as the reverse complement.
GACCTCCCTGGCGTGGGACGAGGGGACGCAGACATGGGCCGTGGTCACCGACCGCGGGGACGCGTTCCGGGCCACGTACGTCGTCACCGCGACCGGCACGCTGTCGGACCCCAAGCTGCCCGCGCTCCCCGGTGTCGAGGAGTTCGGGGGCCGGGTGTTCCACACCTCGCGCTGGGACTACGCCTACACCGGGGGCGGTCCGGACGGCGGTCTGACGGGGCTGGCCGGGAAGACGGTGGGGATCGTCGGGACCGGTGCCACGGCCGTGCAGGCGATACCGCCGCTGGCCGAGTACGCCGGGCGGCTGCTGGTCTTCCAGCGCACCCCGTCCGCCGTGGACGTGCGCGGCAACCGCCGCACGGAACCGGCGGACGTCGGGGCGCACCGGACCGGCTGGGCACGTGAGCGGCGGGACAACTTCCTGCGGGTGGTGTCGGGTGAGGACACCGGGGGTGTCGATCTGGTGGCGGACGGCTGGACGGACGCCGCCGCGCTGCTGGAGAAGCTGCTGCCCAGCTATCGGCGCGACCATCTCCCCGACGGTGACCGGGAGACGTTCGAGCGGGCCTACGAGACCGCCGACGCGGCCCGGATGAACGCGCTGCGGGCCCGGGTCGAGGCGGCCGTCACCGATCCGGAGACCGCCGGGCTGCTGCTGCCTTGGTACCGGTACGCCTGCAAGCGGCCCACGTTCTCGGACGACTACTACGCGGCGTTCAACCGGGACAACGTCACCCTGGTGGACACCGCGCCGAGCCAGGGCATCGAGCGGGTCACCGAACAGGGGGTCGTCGTCGCCGGGACCCTCCATCGGCTCGACTGTCTGATCTTCGCGACCGGGTTCTCGGTCGGCGCCTCCGGTGTGCTGTCGGGCCGGCTCCCGGTGCGCGGGCGTGGTGGTGTGCGGCTGCTGGAGGTGTGGCGGAACGGGCCGCGCACGCTGCACGGGTTCACCAGCAACGGCTTCCCCAACCTCGTCCAGATGGGGCATGTGCACAACGCCAGCAGTGTCAACTTCACCCATGTCCTGGACGAGCAGGCGGTGCACGCCGCGGCGCTGATCGCGGCGGCGGAGGCCGGGGGCGCGTTCGTCGAACCGTCCCGCGAGGCGGAGGACGACTGGATCGCCACGCTGGCCGGGGAGTCACCCGGCCATGAGTGGTTCCACGCCGAGTGCACCCCCGGCTACTACAACCGTGAGGGCCGTGGCCGCCCCGACGGCCACGGCTATCCGCACAGCGCGCCCGCCTTCCACGCCCTGCTCGGCCGCTGGCGCGAAGCATCGATCGGCGAGATCCTGCACGCCAGGGCCGTACCGGCGGGAGCGGTACGAGGCGACTGACCGCGCTCCGCGCTTCAGAGCACGGTGCTGCGCATCCCCTCCGCGGCGGGCGCGGCGGTCGGGGACGGTACGGGCTTGGGCCAGCCGATCTGCGACTGGACCCGCTCGGCGGCCCAGGCGACGAGCCGGGGGTCCTTGAGGGTGTCGACCCACAGGTCGGTCAGCGCGGTGTTCTCCGCGCCGGGCCACGGGCCGACACCGAGGACCCGCAGACCGGCCCTGGCCGCCGCGAGGATGCCGCACTGGGTGTCCTCGACGGCGAGCGCGTCACCGGGGGCGGCGCGGCAGAGCTGGGCGGCCGTCAGATAGGTGTCCGGGTGCGGCTTGGGCCGTACCTCGCCGTCCGGGACCACCACCGCGCGGAAGTAGCCCAGCAGACCCGCGTTGTCGAGGCATGACTCGACCACCTCGCGGGGGCAGTTGCTGGCGACGGCGAGGGGCGCGAAGGTCGCCGCGGCCTGCACCATCTCGCGGGCTCCCGGCATGGTCAGCGGCTGTTCGCAGACCAGGGCGCGGAAGTGCCGGAGCAGTCCGTCGGCGAGGTCCCGGCCCAGGTCGGGGCGCCTGGTCACCTCGGCCATGAGCCGTCCGCACTCGGTGTAGTGCAGCCCCTTGGCGCGTTCGGCGAAGCCCGCCGGAGGGGTGAGCCCGACTTCGTCGAGGACCCGCTCACGTGCCTCGACCCAGTGGCGTTCGGTGTCCATGAGCGTGCCGTCGCAGTCGAAGACGACTGCGGCCGGGGTCCAGGAAAGGATGCGATGAAGCGTCATCTGTGTGCTTTCCGTTCGGATGTGGGCCGTGGGCAGCGCGGGCCGACGACCCGGTGGGGCCGTCGCCACGGGGGCGAGCGGCACCGCCGGTTCACCCGCGTGCGCGGCCGTGCGGCACAAGGCGCCGGACAGGACGCCAGTCCGTAGAGACCGGTGGGGTGCGGGCGAGCGCCCCCCACCGAGGAACATAACGATCGTTACGCTAGGAATCGCCACGCTGTGCAGTCAAGAAATCACCGGTAGTTACACTCGGTCGGGCGAGCCGAAGCGCAGCGCGCCGACGGCCCGCTGCTCGCCGCCCTGTTCGAAGCGGAAGACACAGGTGCGATGGTGGGGCACCGCGACGACCCGCGCGGGTGGCGCGAACTCCGTGAACCGCAGCGCCGTCAGCCGCGCGCCGGTCAGCCGGACCAACTCCCCGCCGCTGGCGAGCGCGGCGGCCTGCCGGGCGGCCTCCAGCAGGACCATGCCGGGCACATGGTCGGTGGCGTGGTCGAAGAAGAACGGGTGCCAGGGGTCGGCCGCGTGGGTCACCACCTGCCGGGCGGACGACGGGACGGGGCCGGACGGCGCGGACTTGACGGGGCCTGCGGTACTCGGGGCGGAGTCCTCGGGCGCCTCGAGGAGTCCGATGACGACATCTCTGGGGTGGGCCACGCCGAGCAGCGCCGGGTCGGGCCGCAGCAGTCCGGCCGCGGGCGCGGGCTGCCCCGCGTGGGCCAGCGGTCCGCGCAGCGCCGCGTACCGGCGCGCGGACAGGAAGCGGGCGCCGCCGCCCGCGCGGGCGAACACCACGCCGTCCGCCCGGAATTCCACTCCGAGCCGCAGCCCCGCGGCCGTGCCGTCGCGTTCGGTGCGCAGTCCGTCGGCGCGTACCCGGCAATCGATCTGGGTGGCGCCCCGCTCGGTACGTGGCTGGGCCATGGGATCGACGGTGAAAGAGAGATCGGTGATGAGCAGCCGGGCGTCCGGTGCCACACCGAAGTAGCGCAGCGGAATATAGATCCCGAGTTGCCGTAGCGTTTCCGCGATCAGCAGCGGATGGTGAACGGCCGGACCGTCCAACGGAAAAGTCGGATGCGAACGGGGCCAGCACGCCGCCGCCTCGAATCGCGTCTCGTCCATCCGCCGGACATCGGTGAGCAGAACTTCCGCGACCGAGGTCCGGTGGACCATTTCCCGGGGAACCGTGCGCGACCAGCTCAGCGGCTGCCGCCACCGCCGGTCGACCGGCTGCGGCTGCCGTGGCGGCGGCTTTCCAGGGGTCGGGATGCCCCGCATTCGATGGTTCATTCTCCCAGCAGACCTCAGTTCGAGACCGCCCGCACACCGACCCGGCCGCCACCCGGACGCAGGCGATAGATTGCCTGCCGGAAGAGCAAAGTGAAACCTCCGCAAAGGTTGTGACACATGCAGGGGAAATCGACACGGCAGACTCTGCTGGAGGCCGCGGCGAAATTGTTCGACGAACGCGGATACGCCGGAACGAGTATCAGTGACATCAGCGCCGTTTCGGGCCGGACCAGTGGCGCCATCTACTTTCATTACACCAACAAGGAGCAGTTGGCGGTCGCCGTCGTCGAGGAGCATTTCGCGTCCTGGCCGCGCATGATCGAACGCCATCGGACCACGGGCCGTCCCGCGTTGGAGAAACTCGTCGCCCTGAGTTTCACCGTCGCCCGCGCCTTCCGCGACGACATCGTCGTACGGGCCGGGTCCCGGCTGTGGATGGAGCGCAAGGCCATCGCCGCCCCGCTGCCCACGCCCTTCCTCAACTGGATCGGGGTGGTCACCGAACTCCTCAAGGAGGCCGCCGCCGAGGGCGAACTCGCGCCCGGCGTCGACCCGGTCGGCGCCGGACACAGCGTGGTGAGCGCCTTCTTCGGACTGCACACCGTCTCCGACGCGCTGGACGACCGCGCCCGCATCGAGCAGCGCCTGCACGACCTGTGGCTGCTTCTGCTGCGCGCCCTCCAGGCCCGGCCGGACCCCGTCGGCCTGCTCGACCGGGTCCGGGACGAACTGGGCGCGGCGGTGGCCAAGTGACGCACCGGACTCGGCGCGTGAGCGACCGGCGGTTCGAGGAAGACTGGGCGAGGGCGCGTCCGGCGCCCGCCGAGGGGTGAGCGGTGCCCCGGCACGGCCGACGGTACGAGAGGGCGCATGACAGCGACACATGAGTGGGCGGCGCAGACGGACGAGGTACGGGCGTTCTGGGGGCGGCTGGAGCTGCCGGGCCTGGTCGACGTCCACACGCACTTCATGCCGGAGCGCGTACTGCGCAAGGTCTGGCACTACTTCGACGCCCTCGCGGCGCCCGGCGGCGAACCGGTCTGGCCCATCACCTACCGCGCGCGGGAGACGGAACGCCTCGCGGTGCTGCGGGACTTCGGGGTCCGCGCCTTCACCTCGATGCTCTATCCACACAAACCGGGCATGGCCGTCTGGCTGAACGGCTGGTCCGCCGACTTCGCCCGGCGCACCCCGGACTGTCTGCACACCGCCACCCTGTTCCCCGAGCCCGGCGTCACCGGCTACGTCCGGGAGGCGGTCGAGGCGGGGGCCCGGGTCTTCAAGGCCCATGTGCAGGTGGGGGCGTACGACCCGGCGGACGAGGCGCTCGACGCCGCCTGGGGGCTGCTCGCCGAGGCCGGTGTCCCCGTGGTGATCCACTGCGGCTCGGGCCCCATGCCCGGCCCCCACACCGGACCCGGCCCCATCGCCCGGGTACTCGCCCGCCACCCCCGCCTGCGACTGGTCCTCGCCCACATGGGCATGCCGGAGTACGAGGACTTCCTCGGCCTCGCCGAGACCTACGGCGAGGTACGGCTCGACACCACCATGGCGTTCACCGCCTTCGCCGAGCGGCTCGCGCCGTTCCCCGAACGCGCCCTGCTCCGCCTCGCCGCGCTGGGCGACCGGATCCTCCTCGGCACCGACTTCCCCAACATCCCGTACCCGTACGTCCACCAGCTGGACGCCCTGGCGGAACTGGACCTCGGGGACGGCTGGCTGCGCGCGGTCTGCCATGACAACGGGGCGAAGCTGTTCGGGTTGTGAGCGGGGCGGGTCACGGCACCTTTTGATCGCGGTCGGGCGTGGTCTGACGGCTGCACCGGCCGCCATCTCCCGCTTCCTGGCGGTGAGTGCGGCCGGGGGCGGAGGCAAGGGATCGGTCAGCGGGCGCGCCACACCAGGGTGGGGCCGTCCCGACCGGGCGCAGGTGACCGACCAGCAGGCCGCGTCATGTGCCCCGGCCACGATCTGACGGCCCCTCCGGCCGCGCCCTCCCGCCCCCGGAGGTGCGCGCGGCCGGAGGCGTGACAACGCCGGTTCGGTCAGCGGGCGCGGGTCGCCGAACGGCGGGCCCGGTCACGGCACCAAGCGCACCGCGCCCCGGCCCACGACCGGCGGTCCAGGTCACGGCACCAGGCGCACCGCGCCCCCGCCCCCGACCTGACGACCCCTCCGGCCCCGCGCCACCGCAGCCGACCGCCGACAACCGGCCGGTTCACGGGTCCCGGTGGCCCACGGGCGGGGCTCCCCGGGCCTGGGTCGGGGACAGCAGTACCGCTGTCAGTTCGGCGCGGTTGCGGACGCCGAGTTTCCGGTAGGCCCGGCCGAGGGTGTTGTCGACCGTGCGGACCGACAGGCCGCACTCCGCCGCGATCTGACGGCTGCTCCGGCCGCGTGCCGCGCCGTCCGCGATCTCCTGCTCCCGGGCGGTCAGCGCGGCCGGGCCGGGGAGGGCCGGATCGGCCAGGGCGCGCAGCGCCGGGGTGACGGCACCGCAGCGGTCCGCCAGCAGCCGGGCGCGGGTGGCCGCCCGGCGGGCCGCCGACTCGGCCGCCGCGCCCGCCGGACGGCGGCCCGCGACCGCCGCCTGCGCCAGCGCCTCGGCCGCGTACAGCGGCGCGCCCAGTGCCTCCCAGCGTTCCGCGGCGGCGGTCAGCGCGACCGGGTCCCGCCGGGCGAGCGCCCGCGCGTGCGCCGCGCGGGCCGCCGCGCCCGGCCCCTGCGCGGCTGCCGCCGCCCCCGGCAGCTCCCGAGCCGCTACCGGGTCGCCCCAGCGGACCAGGTCGTGGGTGAGGACCAGCGCCACCGACGTCTCACCCCGCGCGCGGACCCGTTCGGCGGTCTCCCGCAGCAGCCCGGCCGCCTCGTCGCGGCGGCCCCCCAGCCACCGGGTCCAGGCGTACGCCCGCAGCGTGTCGGCCTGCCGGGCCGGGCCGGGTCCGCCGGTCGCCACGGCCGCCAGGTCCGCCGCCTCCGGTCCGACATGGCCGGTGTACGCCTGGGCCAGCACCAGTCCGGCGAGGGCACGCTGCTCCGCGTACCGGTGTCCGTACAGGTGTGCCTGGGCGCGGGCCTCGCGGAAGTGCCGGGCGGCGTCCGCCAGGTGGCCGCGCTCCAGGGCGGCCCCGCCGCGCACCCACTCGAACCAGACCACCATCGCGGGGACCGGGCTGGTGAGCAGCTCGTCGAGGCCCTCGCGGGCGCGCTGGGCCGCCTCCTCGAAGTGCCCGGCCTCCAGCAGCGCCTGGGCCAGGAGGTAGTCGCTGCGGGCCGGGTAGAACACCTCCGTCCGGTCGGTCACCGTCCGGTGCGCCTCGCGCACGGCCCGGCCGGTGGCCACCGCGTCCTGCGCCGCCCCCGACGCGAGCTGGAGCCGCAGCACGGCCTGACGCAGGACCACGTCGGACGACGCGGCCGGCGCGGCGGGCGCGCGCACCGGCCAGGGCGCCAGCACCTCCCGGGCCCGGTCGACCCGGCCGTCCGCCATCAGCAGGGTCGCCTCACGGGCGGCCAGCACCGCCGACGGGCCGCCGCGTTCGGCGGCCTGCGCGAGCACGGCGAGGGCGCGCTCGCCGTCGCCCGGCCCGTAGAAGTGGTGCACGGCGAGGGTCACGGCGACCGGGCTCACCTCGTCCGGGCCCGCCGCCGCGAATCCGTCCTCCAGTACGGCGATGCCCTCGGTGAAGTCGCCGCGCTGGCCCAGCGCCTCACCGAGCATCAGCGCGGCACGCGGCCGGGACCCATGGGCGAGGGCGGCCCGCGCCAGGGCGCACATGGTGTCCACGTCACCGGCGTGCAGGGCCTGCTGGGCGGCCCGGACGAGCAGCTCCGGATCGGCCGTCCCGGTCGCCTCGACCTCCCAGCGGGCGAGGGCCGCCGTGTCCTCGGTGCGCCGCGCCCCGTACGCGCGGACCCGCGCGACCTGGTCGAGGAGCAGGGCGCGGGCCCGTAATCGGGGCAGCACCGAGCGGACCGCCCCGGCGAGCGAGGCGGGCGCCAGGGCGAGCCGTTCGCGGCGGCCCTCCACCCGGGAGACCACCAGGCCCCGGCCCTCCAGTTCGGCGAGGACCGCGGGACCGACCAGGTCGAGGCCGTCGCGCAGCCCGATCGGTCCGCAGACCGCGAGGAGTTCCAGCAGCGACCGCTGGACCTCGGTGAGCTGGTCGAGCCGGGAGTCTGGCCAGCCGCCGGGGAGCCGGGCGGGCAGCGGACGGGCCAGGCACCACACGCCGAGCACCTCGCGCAGGGAGCCGTCGGCCCGTGCCGCGCGGAGCAGTTCGCGCAGCATCAGGGCGTTGCCCCGCGCCGCGTCCCACAGCGCCCGCGCGGCCGGGGCGGTGACGGGTCCGGCGAGGGCGGCGGACAGCAGCGTGGCCGTCTCGTCGGCGGTGAACGGCGGCAGGGACAGCGGCAGCAGGGCGTCCTCCCGCCACAGCGCCCGCAGGAACCCGGGCCAGGCGGCGCCGTCGGGCAGGGTGGCCGTGAGGAAGACCGAGCCGTCCGCGAGCAGCAGGGCCAGCAGCGCGCACGAGGTGTCGTCGAGGAGGTGGATGTCGTCCACCACCAGGAGGGCCGGGACTCCCGAGGCCGCCCGGCGGTCGGCGGCCCGGCGCCGGGCCGCGAGCAGCGCCGCCGCCGGATCGGCGCCCGACGCGGGATGTCCGGACGGTGCCATGGCGTCCGGCGGGAGGAGCGGGGACAGCGCCGACAGGGGTGGCGCGTGTCCGGTCCCGGTGGCCCGTACCCGGACGCCGGGGCGGCTGTCCGCGTGCCGGGAGCGGGCGAGGAACTCCTCGGCCAGCCGGCTCTTGCCGACGCCCGGTGGGCCGGTGATCAGCACGGCCCGGCAGCCCGGCCGCCGTAGCGCCCCGGCCAGTTCGCCCAGCGCCGTGTCCCGCCCCGTGAACGGCATCCGCCCGCCGCGCGCGCCCGCCATCGCCCCACCCCTCCGCCCCTCCGCGCGGCGGCTCCCGGTCCCCGGCCGTCCCCCCTGCCGCCGCGCACGGCCCGCAAGCCTGCCAGACGCCTCCGGCGGGGGGCACGGCGGCGCGCCCGGGGGCTCAGACGGGGGCGGCTTCAGGGGCGGGAGTGGGGACCACGGACGGCCTGCTCACGGCGACGAGGTGACCGCGCGCACGGCTGCCCGGACGACGAAAGAGGCTCGCTGGCGGCTTCCGGACCGCGACGGGACAGCCGGACGGTGAGGGGGCGATGAGGGGGGCGATGAGGGGGCGATGAGGTAGTCCCCGCGCCCCGTTGGAGCAGTCGGCTGCTCTGTCCGGTGTCCGTCCCCGCGGGTGAAGGTAGCGCTGCCCTCCGGGGCACCCGGTCCGGTCCGCGGTCTCCCGCCTCCGCTCCGGTGACCAGCACGTTCCATCAGGTTCCGTCAGGTTCCGTCAGCTTCCTTCAAACGGGGAGGACCCCATGTCTTCGACCACCTTCCGCAGACTCGCCACCGCAGGCGCCGTCCTCGGTACCGCGCTCGCCCTGACCGTTCCCGCCGCCTCGGCCGCGGGGGCGGGCAGTCAGATGGTGCCGGGCGAGCTGTACAAGATCCAGCTGCTGACCCTGCGCTGCACCAACATCTCCGAGAGCGGCGAGGACGAGCTGTACCTCAAGCTGGACGGCGGTGTGGTGGTGCCCACCTCGGTGTGTGTGGAGCGCGGCACCGTCGACTACCACCACATCGACCCCGAGCGGTTCATCTTCGAGGGCGGCACGGTCCTCAACGTCGAACTGTGGGAGCAGGACACCGACTACATCGACCCCGACGACAAGCTCGGTGTGTTCGAGCTGAACGACACCCGGGTCAACACCACCAACATCGCCAAGGTGCAGAAGGGCACCGACTACGCCTACTCGCTGACCTACCGGGTGCTCCCGCTGGACTGACCCCCCTCCGGCCGGAGGCGTACGCACCCGCGTGCCGCCTCCGGCCGTTCCGCGTCGGCGGGTGTCACTCCTCGTCGCGCAGTCGCGCCGCCAGGGCCCTGAGGGGTTCCTGCTCGGCCGTGCGGTCCAGGTCGGTCAGTCTGCTGATCGCGGAGTCCAGCCGGGTCAGGGCGGCGGCCGTGCGCTCGAGGTAGAGGCCCTCCACTACGGCGGCCAGGCGGACGGACTCGGACCACTCCTCCGGGTCGTCCTCGGGCCCCCGGTCGCCCAGCAGGGCGAGGGCCTGCTCCAGCGCGGCGAGGGAGTCCTCGTAGGCGCCCGCGTAGGCGTTGACCCGGCCGTGTTCGTAGGCGAGGGCCGGGGCGAGGGCGCGGCCCCGGGCGGTGTACCCGGCGGCCTGTGCCTCGTCGGCCACCCGGGCGGCGTCGGCGAGGTGGGCGAGGGCGGCGGTCAGGCCCTCGGCGCCCTGCTGTTCGGCCTGGAGGCGGGCCAGTTCGCGCAGGCTGTTGCTGAGCTGCTCGTAGCGGGGCGACCTGGCGTGCGCGGCCAGGGCCTGCCGGGCGGCGTCGCGGGCGCGGGCGAAGTCGCCGTTCTCGGCGAGGACCACGGCGGTCTCGGCGGCGATCATGGCGTGGCTGCCGGGGTCGTCGTCCCAGGCGGCGGACTCGGCGGCGAGGGCGACGAACTCCGCGGTGGCCGCCTTGCGGTCCTCCCCCGAGTGCAGCGCGCGGGCCCGGGTCAGCCGGAGCTGGGCGAGGAGCCGGTCGTCCAACTCCCCGGCAACGGCGTCCAGTTCGCTCAGCAGGGAGTCGAGCAGGGCGATGCAGTCCTCGACCCGTCCGAGGTCCAGGCTGAGCTGGGCGGCGTTGCTGTAGGTGCAGTACGCCTCGGTGCGGCTGCCCTGGCGCAGATCGAGTTCGGCGGAGCGGGTGAGGTGGCGCAGGGCTTCCTCGGGGCGGCCCAGGTGCAGGGCGGCCTGGGCCGTGTCGCCGTGCAGCCGGGCGGTGTCGACGGTCCCGGCGGGCCAGTCGGCGGCCAGCCGCAGGGCTTCGGTGAGGTCGGTGTGGGCGGCGGCGGCATCGCCGTCGCCGAGATGCAGCCGGCCGCGCAGTCCGAGGGCGCGGGGCAGATGCCAGGCGGGGCCGTGTGCCCGGAGCCGGTCGAGCTGGGCGTCGAGGGCGGCGATGGCGGCGGGCAGTTCGCCGGTGAGGGCGTGGACGGTGGCGCGTTGCAGTTCGGCGGCGGAGATCTGGCTGACGACGCCGTGCCGGGTGGCGAAGGTGTGCAGCCGCTCCACCTCGGCGGTGAGGGGCTCGGCGTGGTCCTGGTCGCCGGTCGTCTGGAGCCGCAGACCGAGCAGGGTGGCCCGCAGCCGCAGCAGCCGGGCCTCCTGGTAGGGGGCGAGACCGGTCGCCGCCTCGTGCAGCCGGACCAGGGACATGTGGGCGTCGGTCAGCCGGGCCGCCCTGTCCGTGGCTTCCCCGGCTTCCCCGTCGCCCTCGTCGTCGGCCGCGGCGGCGAACAGGGCGCAGGCGCGGGCGAGTACGGCGTGTCCCGGTGCCCCGGCGTCCTCGTACAGGGCCGCGGCCTCCTCGTGCAGCTCGGCGGCGTCGGGGTAGGCGTGGCGGTCTACGGCGCGGGCCGCCTCGTCGCTCAGCAGGTCGGCGCGGAGCCGGACCAGCGGGCCGACGGCCGGGTCGGCGGGGTGGGTGTAGCCACGGGCGGTGGCCAGGGCGCGCAGCCGCCGCCAGCAGGCCAGTGCGTCGGGGTGGCCCTCCGCCTCCAGTTTCCGCGCCCGCAGGATGAGGTCGGGCAGCGGCTCGGTGGGCGCGTCGGCCCGGGGCGCGGCGGTGGGGGCTGCGGCCGGGGTGATGTCGTCCAGGGTGCGGGGGCGCAGGGTCAGTTCGAGGCCGTCCAGCAGCGGGGCCCGGTCCAGCCGGGTCCTGCGGCGGTCGGTGTGGGTGGTGGTGCCGTTGCGGGCGTCGAAGCGGGCGGCGAGGTCGTCGGCGCGGGTGTGCAGCTCGGCGCGGAGGGCGGCGGCGGTCCAGGTGCGGCCCGCGGGTCCGGCGGCGGGCAGCTCACCGTGGCCGAGCGCCTCGACGCGCTGGAGGAGGACCTCCGTGCCGGTGAGGAAGTCGAGCTGGTCAAGCGGCGAGTCGGTCTCGTCGAACAGGGTGCGGTTCTCGGCGAGCAGTTCGAGGCCGCGTGCCTCGTTGCCGGTCAGGGCGCAGAACTCCAGATGGCGGCCGATCTCGGCGGACATGGCGGAGCTGCGGCGGCAGCCCCGGTAGCCGGCCAGGTGCAGTTCCCGGGCCCGGTCGGACCGTCCGGTGCGCAGCAGGGGCAGCAGGGCGTGGGAGATGGAGCGGGCGGGCTCCTCCTGGCAGGACTCCTGTCCGGCGAGGACGGGTTCCCACATCCGCAGCGCGCCCTTGTCGTCGCCCTGTGCCAGTCGGTACTGGGCCCGTCCGCAGGTCTCGCACGCCTCGCAGTCGCTGAGCCGGTCCCGGGTGCGGGCGGCCCACAGCTCGTAGGCGGCGGTGGTGTCGCCGCCCACGTGCTGGGCGAGCTGGTACGCCTGGCCGTAGTAGGGCTGGAGGCCGAGTCCGGCCCTCTGGTAGCGCTCGCGCATCTCCGTGAGCCACTGGCGCAGGGTGGTCAGCGGTATCTCGGGGAGTTGGCGCAGGGCGTGGGCGACCCATTTGAAGCGCCAGAACAGGAGGTGGCGGGTGCGGTCGTCGAAGACGTCGGGCTGCTCGTCGTAGAGGGTGAGCAGCCGGGCGAACACGACGGGTGACTTACGGGGTTCGGAGCCGTAGGTGTACGCCTCCTGGAGTTCGAGGAGCGCGTCGACGAGGACGGCGGGCTCGGCGAACTGCTCGGCGGCCTCGGCGAGTTCCTCGGCGGTGACGGTGCGGCTGCGGCCGTAGGGACGCCGGTCGTTGTCCTGGAGCGCCTGGTACAGCTCGTCGGTGGTCTGGGGCGGGGTCGGCATGGTCGGCAGTCCTTGGCTGTCCTCAGCCGTCCTTGCGGAGGGCGTGGGCGAGAAGGTCGAGGAAGGAGCGGTTGATGAGACTCGACTCGGCGGGCCGGAGCGGGCGCCGGGACAGCATCGCGGCCTGTCCGTAGAGCGCTTCGGCGCTGGTGCGGGCCAGTTCGGGGGTGTCGATGGCGACGGCGGCGCGGACCAGGGGGTTGAGCTGGTTGAGGATGAGCTGGGCGCGGGGTGCCTCGTGGCGCAGCGCGCCGAGGATGTCGCCCCACAGTCCGCCCTGCTGCTCCCGGGCGAGCTGGGAGCGGGTGCGTTCGTGGCGGGCCTCGCGGTTGTCGAGGAGCAGGGCGGGCGCGGAGGCGGGCTGGAAGGTGCGCAGCGTGACATCGCAGTCGAAGACGGCGAGGGTGTCGCGGGCCTGGGCGAGATAGGCCGCGGCGGCGAGTTCGGTGTCCCGGTCGACGGGGTCGAGATGGGCGGTGAGGGTGGCCGGGTCGAGGTCGGCGACGCTGATCTCGGGGCGGATCTCGGGCAGCCGGTGGACGAGCTGCCGGTCGTAGGTGTAGCCGCCGTTGACGACGCCGAGTCCGGCGGCCGAGGCGATGGCGGCGACCTGCCGGAACTCCTCGACTCCGGTGGTGACCAGCACGGTGCGGTGGGCGCGGGCGAACTCGTCGAGGGTGGTGTGTCCGTCGGTGGTCTCGAACGGCAGCCAGGGCAGCAGCATCCGCAGGATCTCGTCGTCGTGCACGGCCAGTGACTTGACGGCCAAGTGGTGGGCCTGGAGGAAGCGGCCGAGGAGTTCCGGGTCGCTGGCGGCGGTACGGGAGATCCAGTCGCGCAGACAGCCGGCGAGGGCGTCACGGACGGCGGCGAGGGTGTCGTCCTCGTAGAGGGACTCGCGGGACGCGGTGGGGCGCAGGCTCTCGGCGTCGATCACACAGCGGACGAAGAACGCCCACTCGGGCAGGATCTCCTCGGCGTGCTCGGACAGCAACATGCCCTTGACGTGGACGCGGTGCCCGCTGCGGCGTCCGGCCGGTACCGGCTCGGGCAGCACACAGGCGATGCCCTTGAGGCCCACCGCGGGGAGGTCGAGTTCGATGGTGTCCAGGGGCTTGAACCCGAAGACCTGCTCGCCATAGGCGGCCAGGGCGCGGGAGCGGGCGCCCGGGGTGGGGTGGGGGGTGACCCAGGGGGCGGGTTCGGGGTTGACGGCGACGGCCGGGCCGCCGCCGTCAACGAAAGTGACCGGGTGGCGCAGCAGGGCGCCGAAGTGCCGGGCCAGGGCGTGCACCTGGGCGGGCCGGGTCCACTCCCCGGCGTCGGCGCGCGGGGTGAGGGTGACGGTGGTGCCGGGCCGGGGGCGGGTGGCGGCGGGCAGGGCGCGGACCGTGTAGCTGCCGTCGCCGCGGCCCCGCCACTCCACGGCGGGCGCGTCGGGGGTGCGGGCGGAGCGGCTGAGGACGTGGATCTCGTCGGCGACGAGGAAGCAGGACAGCAGGCCGATGCCGAACTGGCCGATGTAGTCGGCGCGTTGTTCGGCGATCCGGTCGGCGCGTTTGCTGCTGCGGCCGATGGTGGCGAGGAAGGTGTGGACGTCGTCCTCGGTGAGGCCCACTCCGTCGTCCTCGACACGTACGGCGGTGCCGTCGGCGGTGAGCCGGATACCGAAGGCGCCCGCGGGGGCGGTGGGTTCGAGGGTGTGCCGGGCGGTCAGGGCGTCCACCGCGTTCTGGAGGAGTTCGCGCAGATAGACCCGGGGGCTGGAGTAGAGGTGGTGGGAGAGCAGGTCGACCAGGCCGCGCAGGTCCACCTGGAACGTGCGGTCGGCGCCGGGCGGGGGCGGGGTGTCGGGCAGTGTCATCGGGCAGTCCGGGGTGCGGTGTTCGGGATACGGGAGGGTGCTGCGAGGGGAGCGGAGCGCTCAGGCGCGGCGGCGGGCGCGGCCGTACGCCTCTTCCGGCTCGGCCAGGTAGGCCCAGGGCCAGGAGGTGAAGGCGCCGCCGAGTTCGTGGAAGAGGCGGGCGCACACCTTGCTCTCGGCGGCCAGCGACAGGGCCATGGCGAAGGCGTTGAAGTCGTACTGCCAGCCGGGGGTCCGGACATAGGCGGGGTGGAGGATGCTGTGCCGGGCGGCCTCGCACAGCTCCTGGCGGATCGCGCGGGTCTCCAGACAGTCCTGCCGGTCCGACTCGACCCACTCCTCGATATGGGCGAAGGCGATCACACAGCCGAGCGGATGCCCCTCGGGCGCCGTCGCGTACACCTCGCGGGCGTAGGCGAGCGCCGCACCGGGCTCACCGCCCCACCGGGGCTGCAACTGGGTCACCCGCTCCGCGTGGATCTGCGGGTCCAGCGGGGCGCGGCGCAGCGCGGCGGCGAGCCGGGTCTCCTGCACCGCGGCGCCCACCGACATGCCACGGCCCGAGACGAGCAGCTGACGCCAGGGTGTGATCCACTCCGGGCGCAACTCGGCGGCCTCCAGGAGGTGTTCCTCAGCGATGTGCAGCCGCTCGTGGAAGATCTTCCACTGCTCCTGGGTGACATCCACGGCTCGGGCGTCGGTACGGGCCTCCCAGCCCCAGGTGACATGGCGCAGCCCGGAGATCAGCAGGGCCGTGGCGCGGTGCTCCTTGTCGCGCCGCACCGGGCGTCCGATCCACTCCTCGATGCCCTCGATCTCGGCCAACTGGCCGAGGACGCGGTGGTCGCGGCCCAGGTCGAAGGGGGCGGAGGTCTCCTTGATGCCCTCCCAGTCGCCGTCCTCGGCGGCCCGCACCAGGGCCATGACCCGGGTGTCGCCGAGGGCCCGCAGCGGGTGGACACCACTGCGCCGGGTGCCGGGGACGGGCAGGGCGTAGGTATCCGCCGCGGGTCTCTCCCCGTCCCTGCCGAACAGCTTGCCGAACACGCCGCGCCTCCCCGGTTCCCGCTCGCTCGTCCGCCGCAGCATAGACGGTGGCGCACCTGCTCCTGCCACGGGTTATGGCCTGGGCGGCGCGATGCCGGGCGGGCGGAGTTCGGCCCCTGAAGACAAGGCCGTTCACTGTGCAACCTTTGGTGGATCCGGGGGGTCCAAGGGTCATGGTCACTTCCGGCGTTCCCGCCCAGATCCTGCCCGGACGAGGTGTCACCGCGGTACTCGACGCCGAGGGCGTCCAGCTCACCCAGCACAGACAGGTGCTCGACATCCCCTTCCCCGCCATCGGCGAGGTCGGTACCGACGGCCCGCAGGCCGTGGTCATCACCCTCACCGACGGGGTCACCCACCGGATCGAGGGCGGAAACCCGGCGGCCACCCGGGCGTTCGTGACGGCACTGGCCGCCGCGCTGCCCGAGCGGCGCGATCCGCGCGGCAGCGCGCTCACCCACTCCGACACCCTGCCCGAGGAGACGGGAGGGCGGCTGGTGGGGGCGCTGCTGTGGGTCGTGCCGCTCGCCTATCTCGCCTACGCGGGTTGGGTGGGCACGGTGCACGGTTCCCGGGTCCTGGGCGTGGTCATCGGGGTGTTGCCGCTGGTCATGGGCGTGGCGATGCTCGGTACCGCCGGGCATGACGTGTGGCGCCGGACGATACTGCGGGGCCGGGGGATCGTCGTCCCGGCCTACGCGGCGGGCCGGGTCAGCGGGAAGACGACCAGCTATGTCTACAAGGACGTCGAGGGCCACGAGCACGAGTACCGGAGCAGGCTGAGCACGTCCACCATCGAGGTGGCCTACGATCCACGCCGTCCCGAGCGGGCCGCCTCCCAAGTCACCCTGCTGGCACTGCTGGCGAAGCTGGTGGCCTTGCTCCTCGGCGGGCTGTTCCTGACGGCGGTGGGCGGGTTCCTGGTGTTCGGCGTGCTGGTGGAGTGACCGTCCCCGGCCCGGGGAGCCGGACCGGGGACGCGCCGCGGACGAGGTGGGTCGGGGGGCGGTCCGCCCGGCGGACGTGCCTCAAGGGGCGGTCCGTCCGGCAGGGAGCCTCGAGGGGCGGCCCATCGCCAACGCGGTCCGTCCGGCAGGCGTGCCCCAAAGGGGCGCCCCGTCCAACGGACTCGGCTCAGGGGGCGGTCGGTCCCGTGGGCGTCTCGCCCTGCCGGTCGACCACGCCGCGGGCCATGACGGCGTCCGTGCCGAACAGTTCGTCACCGGAGGAGCCGGAGGCACCGGACCCACCGGACCCACCAGATCCACCGGGCCCACCGGCCCCCTCCGACGCACCCGACGCACCCGACGCACCCGCCACGTCCACGAAGTACTGCTGCGACCCGAGATACACCAAGCTCTCCTCGTCGAAGATCAGCACCGACCGTGTCGCGGAGCCCTCCGCCTCATGGGTGATGCCGATGCCGTGGCGGCCCGCCGCGTCGACGGCGTCCGGCACCCAGGTGATGCCGGGGATCTCGGCGAGCGCCCGGTACAGCGCGGCGGCGGTGCCGGGCGGCAGGAGCGATCCGCTGAGGAGATCGCCGATCGCGCCGAACACCGCCTGGTCCTCCGAGTCGCCCTCGGCCACGGTGATCTGGGCGCGGAGCCGGTCGAGCAGCGCGTCCGGGTCGCCGGGCAGCGCGGCGAGCCAGGCGTAGGTGGGTCGGCGCAGTCCGGGTCCTTCCGCGTCACCGGAGGTGACCGGGATCAACTGCCCCGGCATGACCGCGTCCTGGCCGCTGGCGCGCAGCCAGCCGGTGACGGTGACCGGTTCCGGCCGCTGGGCCGTCCAGCTCTCCGCCCGGTGCGCGGCGCCGAGTTTTACCGGGCCGCCGAAGTCACCCTTGTTCTCCCGCGCCAGCCGCTCGACATAGACGAACTGGTCCTCCCGGACCGGTACGGCGTCGGTCCGCGCGGCGGCGGCGGCGATCCGGTCGAGGGTGACATGGGCGGTGCCTGTCCGGGGCTGTGCGCCGACGGCCGGGGCGGGACCGTTCTCGCCGCCGGTCAGGGTGACGGCGAGGACACCGGCCAGGGCCAGGGCGGCGGCGGGCAGCGCGAGGGCCGGGCGCGGGAGGCGGCGGCGGGCCGGAACCGGGGCCGGGGCGGACTCGGGGGTGTGGGGGTCGTGGTCGAGCTGACGCATCAGGGATTCCTTGAGCAGGCGGTGCCGCGTCGGAGGGAGGAGATCCCAGTCGGCCGAGGCCGCGAGCAGGTCCTCCGCCTCGTTCCGGGCCGGACCGGGGCGCTGGTGGTCGGTGTTCATGGGGTCTCCTCCCGCAGCGGCAGGGCCGCGAACGCGGCCTCACTCTCTTTCGTTCCGCGGCGGGGCCACGGTTCCGTACCGTCCTGGATGTGCGCGGATGCGGAGCTGTACCGGGCGAGCCGGGCGCGGGCGCGGGACAGCCGGGAGCGGACGGTGCCGACCGGGACGCCGAGCGCCTCGGCGGCCTGCTGGTAGTCCAGTCCGGCGCCCACGCACAGCGCGATCACCTCGCGGTCGGCGCGGCGCAGCCGCCGCAGGGCCGTGTGGACCCGGGCGAGTCGGCGGGCGTCGTCGATCCGGCCGGCCGTCTCGTCCGCGAAGTCCGCGACCGGCGGGGGCCCGGGGTCGCGGGCCAGGAAGGCGAGCCGCCGCCGCAGTCCTCGGTTGGCGTTGTGCGCCTTGTGGGTCGCGATGCCGAGCAGCCAGGGCGTGAGCGAGCCGCCGCCCTCCTCGACGGTCGCGCGGCTGCGCCACGCCGCCAGGAACGTCTCGGACATCACGTCCTCCGCCTCCGCGCGGCTGCCGGTCAGTCGCAGGGCGTGGTGGTAGACCGCGCGGGCGCTGCGGTCGTACAGGGCGGCGAACGCCTCCCGGTCGCCCGCCCGCACGCTCGCGCGCAGCGTGTCTTCGGGTCCGTCATCGGGTTCTGTTTCCCTCACACCTCGTACTCTCCGCAGGCCCGGCACGGTTCCGGTGTGCTGGGTCACACCGCCCCGGGCGGGCGGTGTGACCCAGCACGCGGCAGAGCCAATCAGAGGGGGTGGCTCCGGTCCGGACCCGGGATTAGATTGGTTGCGGAAAGATAAGTAATACGGGATATGTCAGCTCATATATCACCTTTCCCGGCTTTCGCTGGCAGTGGTCTTCATGGGGACGAGCGAGGGGACGAGCGAGGTCTCCGCCACGGTCCCGCCCGGCCCGGGGACGGACTGGGTGCCGGCCCCCGGTACCGGTGGGTCGACCGCCCGCAGTGAGCGGCCCCTCCCCTCCCCCGCGACCGGCGCGGAGTGCGCGAGTGACGCCGAACTGGCCGGGCGGCTGCGGATGGCGATCCAGCACCTCGGCCCGCTGCTGCGGGGCGGTCAGCGCACCGACCCCGGTCTCACACCCAGTCGGCTGGCCGCGCTGAGCGTGCTCGACGAGGTGAGCCCCGTACGGATCGGGGAGCTGGCCGCGCGGACCGGGATCACCCTGTCCACGGCCTCACGGATGGTGGATCTGCTGGTGGCCGCCGGATGGGTGGGGCGCGCACCGGACCCGAAGGACCAGCGGGCGAGTCTGCTCTCGCTCACCGGTGCCGGCAGATCGGTGCTGCGGGCGGCGCGGACCGAGATCACGGGCGCGCTGGCGCGGGAGATCGCGCTGCTGGACGAGGGACCGCGCGGGCTGCTGCGGGAGGCACTGCCCGCGCTGGAGGCACTGGCCCGGCAGGCGAGGCTGCGGCCACCGGAGGGGCGGGGGTAGGCAGGGCGGACGCAGGCGGGCCCGGCGTAGACAGGGCGGCCACCGCCGGGGCGGGCGTAGGCGGGCCGGGACTTGGTGGAGCCGGCGGAGGCGGCGGGGTCGCCGTCAGTGGGCGATCTCCGCCAGTTGCGGTACGACCCGGGTCAGCCGCAGGACGCCCCACAGGATCAGGCCGATGCCGAGTGCCTCCGGCAGCAGCCACCAGCCGGTGCGCACGGTCTCGTCGAACAGGGCGACGCCCAGCAGCAGGCTGACGGCCGCGTCCCCGACGGTCAGGGCGGGCTGGGAGGCGGCGAGGGGGCCCGCCTGGAGGGCGTTCTCCAGCAGGAGCAGGGCGGCGACTCCGGTGAGGGCGAAGCCGTAGGTCTGCCAGGTGGTGAGGAAGGCGGTCAGGCCCGCGTCGGCGAAGCGGCCGGTGGCGGACTTCATCAGGGCGGCGGTCACCGCGTTGCCGATGGCGGCGGCGCCGGCGAGGGCGGCGGCGCGGAACAGCGGGGAGGTGGCGGAGCGGACGAGCAGCACGGCGGCGGTGATGGCGCCGAGCGCCAGCAGCAGGACCGGGATCCATCGGGTCATGGGCGCCTGCTGCCGGCTGCCCGCCGGGGCGGCGGAGGCCAGCAGCAGGGTCAGGCCCGCGACCATGGCGCCCACCGCCCACCAGCCCGGCGGGCTGAGGCGGCGGTGCAGGAGGGGGACGGCGACCAGCAGCGCGAAGGGCAGTTCCAGGATGAACAGCGGCTGCACCAGGGCCATGGGGCCGTTGACCAGGGCCAGCGCCTGGAAGAGGGCCGCGCAGGTGACGCCGAGGATGCCGATGCCCCAGGCGGGGCGGCGGGCGAGGGTCCGCAGCAGACCGAGGCCGCCGCCCCGGGACACGGTGGCGGCGGCCTTGCGCTGGAAGGCGGTGCCCACGGCGTTGCTCAGGGCGCCGAGGACGGCGAAGAGCACGGCCAGCAGGATCATGGATCCACCATGCCCCGCCACCGCGCCGGACGCCCCGCGAGCCCGGGACCCGCCCTACGGCCGCAGTGCCTCGCGCATCCGGCGGATGCGCAGGGCGAGCTGGATCTCCAGCGCCCGGTCCGCCTGCTGCCAGGTGGGGCCGAGCATCTCCGTGATGCGTTCCAGGCGGCGTTCGACGGTGTTGCGGTGGACGTGGAGCATACGGGCCGCGTAGGTCGGGGAGCCGCCCATGGCGTAGTAGGCCTCCAGGGTCGGGATCAGGCCCGTACGGCGTTCGGAGTCGTAGTCGATGACGGGGCCGAGGACGGAGCGGACGAAGCCCTCCGTGTCGCGTTCGTCGGAGAGCAGCAGGCCGAGGAAGCCCATGTCGCGGGCGGAACCCGCGCTTCCGTTGGCGCCCAGGACGGCCATGGCGTCCAGGCAGCGGCGGGCCTCCAGATAGATGTCCCGGACGGTGTCCAGGCCGCGCGTGGGTCCGGCGGCGGCGACGGTGACCTCGCCGCCCGCCAGCGGGACGAGGTCCTCATGGACGGTCTTGGCGGCCATGCTGGCGTCCTCGCCGGGGAGGATGAGGACGGTGGTGTCCTCGAAGGTGGCGGAGAGTCCGCCGACCCGGCGGGAGTACTGGGCGGCCCAGAAGCCCTGGATGTCCCGGTCGGCCTCGCGGGCGACCACGACGACATGCGGCAGGCTGAGGTTGATGCCCAGATTGTGGGCGCGGTTGCCGAGGCGGCCGACGGCCCGGCCGTCGCTGGAGATGAGATCGGTGAGCAGTTCGTTGCGCTGGGCGGTGAGCACGGTGGCCTTGGCGTCGAACACCATCAGCATCACCCCGGCGGCCTGGGCCATGAGCGAGAGTCTTCGGCGCCGGAAGCCGTCGAGGGGCCGGTCGGGGTACAGGACGAGGGTGCCGAGGGGTTCGTCGCCCGCGGCGATGGGCACGGCCCAGCTCCCGTCGTCCAGTTGCCGGGCCTCGCGGGAGGTCCACGCCTCGGTGATGGCGGTGCCGTCGTCGTAGGTGTCGGGCATCTCGCCCGCGCGGGCGACGACCCGGCCGTCATGGGTGTAGATGCGCAGCGCGCCGGTGAGTTCACGGGCGATCTCGGTGCTGAAGGCGGTGAGGTCCATGCCGCTGAGCAGCCGTCCCATCACCCGGTCCTGCATGGTGGTCAGTTCGGTCAGTTCCCGCATGGCGCGTTCGGCGCGGGCGGTGAACTGCTCGGTGACGGCGAAGTCGGCGACGATCCGCTCGTGCTCGCGCAGCCGCTCGTACATCGCCATGGCCAGTTCGCCGAGGGAGTTGGCGAGGGAGACCTCGTCGACGGTGAGGTGGCGGGTGGTGCGGTGGGCGGCGTAGAGCACGCCGACGATGCGGTGTTTCCGGCTGAGCGGCACCGCGAGCATGGTGGTGACGGCCTCCTGGCGCAGGAACGCGTCGGTGGTCTCGTCGGGGTTGAAGGCGGGGTCGGCGAGGCTGTCGAGGGTCCAGACCGGGGCGCAGTCGGGCAGGGCGCTGGAGGCGAGCCGGGTGGCGGCGGGCAGCCGCAGGCCGACCAGGGCGCTGGATATGTTGCCGTCGACGCTGCGGACGGCGGCGGACGAGCCGCCCTCGTCGAAGAGGGCGACGAAGGCCAGGTCGACCATGAGCAGTTGCCGGGTGCGCGCGGTGAGCACGTCCAGCAGGGCGCCGAGGTCGGCGGCGAGCATCAGGTCACGGGCGGATTCGGCCAGTGTCTTCAGGCCGAGTTCGCGCCGTTCGGCCTGGCGGAACCGGGCGTGCACCCGGGCGGCCAGGCGTTCGGCGCCCCGCAGACCGCGTAACCGCTCGGTGCCCACGCCCGCCGACTGCGCGGCGGTGACCAGTCCTTCCACCGCTTCCTCCGGTGCCGCGTCCGCCAGCAGTGCGAGCACGGCCAGTGCGTCCGCGTTCGAGTCGTCCGTCATCGCCGCCATGAAGAGCTCCGTCCCCCCGTGGTCCCGGCCCGCTCTTGCTTGTCCCAGGTGTGCGTGGTGACCAGCGGGTCACCCACCTGCGTGCGGGAGCGAAGGTCCCACCCGCCAGGCGCCCTCATGGTTCTTCACCACGGCACATACACATACGATCTTGCTTGAACTTTACATGATTTTTGGACAGGCGGGGGACCGACAACAGGGCGTTCCGGAGAAAAGGTTTTGCGTCAGCTCCCTCCCGCCCCGGCCAGCAACCGCTCGGGCGACAAGGGTAGTTGACGTCCCATCAGATTGCGTAGAACCGGGAAGGCCCGGACGTCTCCGGCCAGTACACCGCCGAGCAGGGTGCGGGCGTCGGCGGCCAGCACCAGCCGGGTGTGCGTGCGGCGGGGGTGGTCGGTTCGCGCCAGTGTCACCGCCCCGTCGGTCGTGGCATGGAGGTCTCCGAAACTGGCCAATTCCACACCGAGCAGTTTCAGCCGGGTGGACAGGTCCGGGGCGGCGGGAAAGGCATCGGCGTCCCCTCCCACCAGCCGGGCCGCCACCGCCTCCGCCATCCGCCGGCCGGGATCGGCCAGCGCGTGGCAGCGGCCCCGGACGGCGGCGCACTCGCCGATCGCCCAGACGGCCGGGTCGGCGGTGCGGCAGTGCCCGTCGACCAGGAAACCGCCGCGCGGACCGACGGCCAGGGCGGCGGGAGCGGCGAGTTCGTCGCGCGGACGCACCCCGGCGGCGAAGACGACCAGTTCGGCGGGGAGTTCCGTGCCGTCGTCCAGGACGACCGTCCGGGCCCGGCGTCCGCCCGGTCCGGTCACCGCGCGCACCCCGCGCCCGCAGTGCGCCCGCACGCTGAGAGCGCTCACCCGTTCGCCGACCACGGCCCCGGCGCCGTCGTCGGTCTGGAGCGGCATCAGACGGGGCGCCAGTTCCACCACATGCGGGCGCATCCCGAGGGCCAGCAGCCCCCCGGCCGCCTCCAGACCGAGGAGTCCGCCGCCCACCACGACACCGGGCCGCCCGGGGACGGCGGCGGCGCGGAGCGCGTCGAGGTCCTCGGGGGTGCGGTAGGTGAAGCAGCCGGGCAGGTCGTGGCCGGGCACCGGGGGGACGAAGGGGCGCGACCCGGTGGCCAGGACCAGCGCGTCGTAGGCGATGCGCTCGCCGTCGGCGGTGGTCACCGTGCGGGCCGCGCGCTGGACGGCGGTGACCCTGGTGGACAGCCGCAGCTCGACCCGGTCGGGCTGGCCGGGAGCGGGCAGGGCGAGGTCGTCCGCGCGGCGGCCGGTGAGGCAGGAGGTCAGGGCGACCCGGTCGTAGGCGGGGCGGGGTTCCTCCGCCAGGACGACGATCCGCCAGGCGCGGGCGTGGTCCAGCGCGAGCAGCGTGGTCAGCAGGCGGTGGCCGGCCATGCCGTACCCGGCGAGGACCAGGGTGCGGGCGCTCATGCCGCCGCCGGGGTCGGCGGGGCGCCGCAGATCCGGCGGACGTCGGAGGCGCAGCCGCCGCAGCCGGTGGTGGCGCGGGTGGCGGCGGCCAGCGCGGGCAGATCGCGGGCACCGCCCCGGCAGGCGGCCAGCAGGGCGTCCTTGGTGACGCCGTTGCAGACACAGACGACGGCCGTGCCGGGGAGGTCCACCGGGGCGGCGCCGGTGTCGGCGGGACGGCCGAGCAGCAGGTCGAGGCGGCCCTCCGGGACCGGCAGGGCGTGGTCGTGGAGCCGGGTGAGGGCGGCCACCGCGTGCGGCAGACCGAGGAGTTGCGCCCCGGCCACCCGGCCCGCGCGCAGGACGAGCCGGGCGTACCGGGCGCGTGCCGGGTCGGCGCAGACGACGGTCTCGTCGCCGGTCGCGCCGGGCGGTCCGAGCACGGCCAGGTCGAGGCCGGGCGCCTTCAGGCGCAGTTGGACGGGGGCGGGCCGGTAGCGGGCGGGGCCGCCGGTGACGATCCGGGCGACCACGTCGGCCTGGTCGAAGGCGGCCAGGAGCCCGGCGAGGACGCGCCCGTCGTGCTCGGCGCAGTCGCCGAGGGCGTGCACGCGGGGGTCGTCGGTGCGCAGCGTGTCGTCGACCAGGACACCACGGCGGACGGCGAGTCCGGCCGCGCGGGCGAGCCGGGTGCGGGGGGCGGCGCCGGTGCAGTGCAGGACGGTGGACGCGGGGACGGTCCCGCCGTCGTCCAGGACGAGGCCGGCGGGCGCTCCCCCGCGCTGGACCACGGCCCTGCGGCCGGGGACCAGGGTGATGCCGTCGGCGGCCAGCCGCCCGGCGAGCAGCGCCCCGGCGGTGGCGTCGAGGAACCGTCCGAGGGGGTACGGGCCGGGGTGGACGAGGGTGACCGGGCGTCCGGCGCGGCACAGGGCGAGGGCCGTCTCCACACCGTGGACGCCGCCTCCGACGACGGCCGCCGGTCCGGGGCGGGACGTGGGCGCGGGGGTCCCGGTGAGCGTGCGGGGCGCGCCGGGGTGGCGGGGCCGGGCGCCGGTGGCCAGGACGAGGACGTCGTAGGGGTGGGCGGCGCCGTCGTCGGTGTGCACCAGACGCCGGAGGCGGTCGAGGCGGCGGACGGTGACGCCGGTGAGCAGCCGGGTGTCGCCGGGGAGCCGGGGCAGGGCGAGGGCGTCGGGGGTGAGGGTGCCGTCGAGGACGGAGGTGAGCAGGGCCCGGTTGTACGGGGGGACGGGTTCGGCGCCGAGGAGGGTGACCGGACCGTGGTGGCCGTGGTGGCGCAGCCGCTCCACGAGCCGGTGCCCGGCGGGTCCGGCACCGACCACGACGACGGCGGACGCGGCGGCGGTGGGGGTCATGTCTGCTCCGCCCGGGGCCCGGTCAGCGGCTCCACGCGGACCGCGCTCACCTTGAACTCGGGCATTCCGCTGCGCGGGTCGAGGGCGTCCCCGGTGAGGAGGTTGGCCCGGCCCCGGCCGCCGTAGTGGAAGGGCAGGAAGACGGTGTCGGGGCGCAGGGTGCCGTCCAGGCGGACCCGGGCGACGGTGGTGCCGCGCGCCGAGCGGACGGCGGCGAGCGCGCCCTCGGTGACGCCCGCGCGGGCGGCGGTGTCCGGGTGGATCTGCACGAACGCCTCCGGCGCCGCCTGGTTCAGCTCCGGTACGCGGCGGGTCTGCGCCCCGGACTGGTACTGGGCCAGGACGCGTCCGGTGGTGGCGTACAGGGGGTAGGCGGGGCTGGGCACGTCGGCGGGGTCGCGGTGCTCGACCTCGGCGAAGCGGGCGCGGCCGTCGGGGTGGTCGAAGCGGTCGAGGAAGAGGCGGGGGGTGCCGGGGTGGAGGTGCGGTGGTCCTGAGGAACCGTGTGGCTCGGGGGGCTCGGGTGACTCGGGCGACCTGTCAGGGGCCGATGACAGGTCGGCGTCCGCCGGGCACGGCCAGTGCAGTGCCTCCCCCCGGTCGAGGCGTTCGTAGCTGACACCGGCGTAGTCCGCGGTGCCGTCGCGGGACGCGGCGCGCAGTTCCTCGAAGACCGCGCGCGGGTCGGTCGGCCAGCGGTCGGCGGGTTGGCCGAGGCGGACCGCGAGGCCGTGCAGGAGTTCCAGGTCGGTGCGGACGCCGGGCGGCGGGGTGAGGGCGCGGCGGCGGCGCAGGACGCGGCCCTCCAGACTGGTGGTGGTGCCCTCCTCCTCGGCCCACTGGGTGACGGGCAGCACGACGTGGGCGAGCGCGGCGGTCTCGGACGGCACGAAGTCGGCGACGACCAGCAGGTCCAGGGCGGCGAGCCGGGCGGTGACCCGGGCGGAGCGGGGCGCGGAGACCACCGGGTTGGAGCCGAGGACCAGCAGGGCGCGCGGGCCGTTCTCGGTGCCGAGGGCGTCGAGGAGCGCGTAGGCGCTGCGGCCGGGGCCGGGCAGGGTGTCGGGGTCGACGCCCCAGACGGCGGCGGTGTGGGCGCGGGCGGCGGGGTCGGTGATCCGCCGGTAGCCGGGCAACTGGTCGGCTTTCTGGCCGTGTTCGCGTCCGCCCTGGCCGTTGCCCTGCCCGGTGAGCGCGCCGTAGCCGCTGCCGGGGCGGCCGGGCAGCCCGAGGGCGAGGGCCAGGTTGATGACGGCGGCGGCGGTGTCGGTGCCCTTGGTGTGCTGTTCGACGCCCCGGCCGGTGAGCAGATGGGCCCGCTCGGCGCCGCCCAGCAGGCGTACGGCCCGGTACTGGTCGGCGACGGGGACGCCGGTGACGCGTTCGACGCGCTCGGGCCACCAGGTGACGGCCCGGCCCCAGGCGTCCTCGAAGCCCCGGGTGCGGGTGTCGACGTAGGTCCGGTCGAGGTGGCCGTCGGCGACGGCGAGGTGGAACAGGCCGAGGAACAGGGCGAGATCGGTGCCGGGCACGGGCTGGAGGTGCAGCGCGGCCTGGGCGGCGGTGCGGGTGCGGCGCGGGTCGACGACCACGAGGGCGGCGCGGGTGAGGTGGCGCATCAGGGGCGGCATGGTCTCGGCGGGGTTGGCACCGGCCAGCAGCACCGCGTCGGAGGCCGCGAGGTCGGTGACCGGGAAGGGCAGTCCCCGGTCGGTGCCGAAGGCGGCGGTGGCCGCGGCGGCGGCCGAGGACATGCAGAAGCGGCCGTTGTAGTCGATCTGGCTGGTGCCGAGGGCGAGCCGGGCGAACTTGCCGAGCAGATACGCCTTCTCGTTGGTGAGTCCGCCGCCGCCGAACACCGCGACGGCGTCCGGGCCGTACCGCTCGCGGATCGCGCGCAGCCGCTCGGCGACGGTGTCCAGGGCGGTGTCCCAGTCGGTGACCCACTGCCGTCCGCCGGGTCCTCGCAGCAGCGGCGTGCGCAGCCGGTCGGGGGTGGTGAGCAGGGCGGGGGCGGTCCAGCCCTTCTGGCACAGCCCGCCCTGATTGACGGGGAAGTCGGGGTCGGGTTCCACGGTGAGGGTGCCCGCGGGGCCGGGGGCGAGGAGGGTGGCGCACTGGAGGGCGCAGTAGGGGCAGTGGGTGGAGGTGCGGTCAGACACGGGTGGCCTGCCGGGGTGCGGGGGCCGTCACGTCCGCCGGGCGGGGCCGGCGTCTGAGGTAGACGGCCCAGGTGAGGACCATGCACAGGGCGTAGTAGCCGAGGAAGGACCACAGGGCGGGGGCGAGGGAGCCGCCCGCGGCGCGGAAGGCGAGGTTGATGGCGACCCCGCCGAGGGCGCCGACGGCCCCGGCGATGGCGATGACCGCGCCGGACAGCCGCCGCGCCCGCGCCAGCGCCCGCACGGCGTCCTGACCGTCCGTCACCTCCCGCTCGGCCCGCAGCGCGAAGACGGTGGGGATCATCTTGTACGTCGATCCGTTGCCGACGCCGCTGAGCACGAACAGGACGGTGAACGCGGCGACGAACCCCGCGAAGGAGCCGCCGCCCGCCGACGCGGCGAGCAGCGCCGCGGTGCCGGCCGCCATGGCGAGGAACGTCCACAGGGTGACCCGGGCGCCGCCGTACCGGTCGGCGAGTCGGCCCCCGGCGGGGCGGGCCAGCGAGCCGAGGAGCGGGCCGAGGAAGGTGAAGGTGGCGGCTTCGAGCGGAGTGGCGCCGAACTGGTGCTGGAGGACCAGACCGAAGGCGAAGCCGTAGCCGATGAAGGAGCCGAAGGTGCCGATGTAGAGCAGGGCGATCCACCAGGTGTCGGGGCTGGTGAGGGCCTCGCGCTGGGCGCCGGGCGCGCCGCGTACCGCGTCGACGTTGTCCATCTTCCAGGCCGCCAGGACTCCGGCGAGGGCGATGAGCGGGAGGTAGACGGCGATGACATGGCTGGGGTGGGTGTCGCCCGCGGTGGCGATGACGACCAGGCCGACCAGTTGGACCACGGCGACGCCGAGGTTGCCGCCGCCCGCGTTGAGGCCGAGGGCCCAGCCCTGTTTCCGCTGCGGGAAGAAGGTGGTGATGTTGGTCATCGAGGAGGCGAAGTTCCCGCCGCCGGCCCCGGCGGTGGCCCCGGCCAGCAGGAACAGCCACAGGGGGGCGCCGGGGTGGTGGACGGCGTAGAGCGCGAGGGTGGTGGGGACGAGCAGGACCAGGGAGGCGAAGACGGTCCAGTTCCGGCCGCCGAAGCGGGTCACGGCATGGCTGTAGGGCAGCCGGAGTGCCGCGCCGACCAGCGTCGGCACGGCGATGAGCAGGAACTTCTCCCCGGCGGTGAAGGTGAAGCCGTTCTCGGGGGTGAGGAAGAGGACCAGGACGGACCACAGCGACCAGATGGAGAAGCCGATGTGTTCGGAGAGCACGGACAGGGCGAGGTTGCGGCGGGCGATCCGGGCGCCCCCGTTGTCCCATGCCTGGGTGTCCTCGGGGTCCCAGCCCTCGATCCAGCGGGACGGGCGGCGGCTCATGGCGCCACCGCCCGACGGTGGCCGGTGGTCATGCCGGGGAGTCCTCGCCGGGGCCGGGCGCGGGGGTGTCCGCGGCGGCGGTGCCGGGGCCCTCGGCGAGACGGCGGGCCAGTTCCAGACGCTTGATCTTGGTGGTGGCGGTCTGCGGGAGGTCTTCGAGGCGCCACTGCACGGGCTCGGCCATGGGCGGCAGTCCGGTGACGGCCGACTGCCAGCGGACCCGGTCGAGCGGCTTGTCGTCACGGGTGCACACCACGGGCACGGGGCGGCCGTCGGTGCCCGGGATGATGATGACCTCGACCAGGTCCTCGACCCGGGCGAACAGCCGGTCCTCGATCTCCAGGGTGGACTCGACGCCGGGAATCTCGTCGACCTCGCGGTCCAGCAGATGCAGACAGCCCCACTTGGTGCGGTAGCCGATGTCGCCCATCCGCCACCAGCCGTCGTTGACCTGCTGCTGCCAGCGCGGGTGCTCGTCGAGGTAGGTGACGATCCGTCCGTCGCTGCGCACCTCGATGTAGCCGGGTGACGACTTGGTGGGCGGCTTGCCGTCCCGGCTGACCACCCGGACGTCGGTCATCCCGTAGAAGGGCGAGCCGACACAGCGGCCGTCGGCGTCGGCGCCACGCTTGACGGAGTAGGTGCGCCCGGCGATCGGGCCGACCTCGCTCTGCCCGTACATCTGGCAGAACACCGGCGACCTGCGGCGGGAGGCGCCCAGCATCTTGTGCACGGTGCGCGGGTGGATGGCGTCGAAGGTGGAGCTGAAGCACTTGACGTGGGCGAGCGGTCCGCGCGGGTCGCCGGCCAGCACCTCCCAGCGCAGGAAGGTGTTGGGGTGCGCCTCGATCAGACCGGGCGGCACCTGGGAGAAGAGTTCGGCGACGGACTCCGGCTCGTCGTCCTTGAGGATGATCAGGGGATGGCCCTGGAGGATCGCGATGGGCATCGCGGTGAACATCCGGGAGTGCACGAAGGAGACATGCACGGCGACGGGTTCGCTGCGCGATATCGCGCGGGCGACGGTGGCCTGGGGCCGGTAGCGGGCCTGGAAGGTGTGGCCGGTGTGCACGGCGAGCTTGGGGGTTCCGGTGGTGCCGGAGGTGTGGGTGATGAGGGTCGGGTGGTCGGGGGCCATGGTGACCGCCTCGACCCGCTTGACCCCGGCGAAGCGCTCCAGCGGGGTGGCCCGGGGATGGTCGCCGGAGGCCAGCAGGACCTGCTCGGTGAGGGCGAACACCTCCTCGGGCAGCTCGTCGTCCAGCTTGGCCTGATCGGTGATCAGATGCGGCCGGTCGACCCGGCGCAGCAGTTCGGCGACGGTGGCGCCGTCCAGCTTGGACGACAGCAGCACGGGTACGGCGCCGATCCGCACCACCGAGCAGGCCAGCAGGGTGATGTCGAAGCCGTCGCTCTTGTGGACGACGACCCGCTCGCCGGGGCGGACCCGTGCCGCCCACAGCCGGGAGGCGAAGTCGTCCACCAGGGACGCCACCTCGGACAGGGTGGAGCGGCGGGCGAAGTCCGGGGCGATGTCGAGATCGTGGTCGAGGACCACCAGACTCGCCGGATTCTTCGCCGCCGCCCGCTCGAAGAGCGTGCCGAGCCGTATTCCTTTGTTCCCTATGCGCTGGAGAAGCATGTGCCCACCTTTTTCACGCCGCTGACCGAGACCGGACTCAGTGCTTTTCGATGACGTCCTTGATGCGCTTGAGCGTCACATCGAGGTCGGATTCCAGCTTGGCGGTCCATTCGTTGATGAATTTCACCCGCTCGGCCTCGTCGAGGTCCGCGACAATCTTGCGGATACCGGCGGTCGCCTTGCCCATGCGGAAGTGGTGGATCAATCGGCTGCCGCTTTCGGTGGCCGCGACGTCGAAGCCCCAGACCGACTCCTGGTCCTCCTGGGCGTGCGAGAGCATCATCCAGCGGAAGGTGGCGCCCGGCTCGGCCGCGACCACCCTGGCCTCGGTGAACCAGGTGCCGCGGATGAGCGGGGCCCAGGCCACGACGGACTCGCTGCGCAGGTTCTCGCCGCGGAACACGGCGCCGACGGTGGCGGGTTCACCGGTGATCCATTCACCGCCCAGGCATTCCGGGCTCCATTCGGCGCTGCGCGGCAGATCGCTCACCACCGCGTAGACCTGCTCCGGTGTGGCGTCGACGTCGATTCCGGCGTCGAGTTCGAAAAGCGGGGTGTTGTCGACGATTGATTCACTCATGGGGAAAATCCTGCTGTGCGCCGGGGGGCCGGTCAAGGAATGACCCCAGGGTCCGTCAGGTCCCTCAGGGTGTTTTGTTTTCCATGGTGGTGTGCAGCACGATTTTCCCGCGTACCGCGCCCGATTCGAGCAGCCGGTGCGCCTCGGCGGCCCGTTCGAGGGGCAGGGCGACGATCGCGGGCGGGCGCAGGGAGCCGTCGGCGAGCAGCCGGTTGAGTCCGGCGGCGGCGTCGGCGAGTTCGGTGACGGTGGCCTGGGAGATGGCGAAGCCGGTCACCGTGTGGTCGTCGAGGTAGAGCGCCCCGGCAGGCAGGACGGGCCGGGTGCCCATCCCGGCGAGGACCACGATCCGGCCGCGCCGGGCGAGCAGGCCGAGGGCGGTCTCCAGGTCGTTGGTGCCGGTGGTGTCGAGGAACAGGTCGGCGCCGCCCGGACAGGCGTCGCGCAGCCGGGCGGTGACGTCGGGGGCCCGGTAGTCGATGACCTGGTCGGCGCCGAGGGCCCGGCAGCGGTCGGTGTCCCGGGCGCTCGCGGTGACCACCACGCGGGCTCCGGCGCGCGCGGCCATCAGGGTCAGGGCGCTGCCGACGTTCCCGCCGCCGCCGAGGACGACGACGCTCTCCCCGGCGCGCAGCCGGCCGTGGGTGAACAGCGCGAGATGGGCGGTGGCCGCCGGGTGCGCCACCGCGACGGCGGCGGCCGGGTCGACACCGGGCGGGAGGTGGTAGAGCCGGTCGGCCGGGACGACGACCTGTTCGGCGGCGGCTCCCGAACGGCCCGCGTGGCCCATGCTGTTGCACCACACCCGGTCGCCGGGGTGGAAGCCGACGGCGCCGGGCGAGGCTTCGGCGACGGTCCCGGCGAGGTCGCGGCCGATGACGAACGGCAGCGGGACCGGGGTGCGCCAGGCGCCGGACCGGACGAACGTGTCGACATGGTTCACGGCGGCGACCTCGACGTCGACCAGGACGTCGGTGGGGCCGGGCCGGGGTGCGGGCAGTTCGCCCCAGCGGATCGTGTCGGGGGAACCGAACTCTTCGATGTAGGCAGCGAACATGGCCCTGGATTCTGGCAAGCGGGCACGGGGCGCGTCTGCCACCGGCGGGGTGATGTGTCAGGTCCACTCGGGTGGCGGGGCGACGGTGTGCGGGGGCGGCGTGCGGGGGCGGTGCGCGGTGTTGCGCGTGGGCGGTGTGCGGGGTTGCGCGGGGGCGGTGTGCGGGGTGGTGCGCGCTGTGCGGGGCTGATGCGCGGAGGCCCGCGGCGGGTTTAGGCTGGGTGGTCATGGACATGACCTTCTCGGACATCGGGCCCGCCGACCCCCGGATGGACTCCGACGTCGCTCCCCTGGTGCGGGTGCTGCGTCCGGGGCTGGAGGCGGCGGCGTTCCGGGAGTTCGTGACCGAGGCCCACGGTCAGGGGCTGGTGATCACCGCCGCGCACGGCCCGGACGGCGGCTGTCTGGGCGTCGCCACCCATCGGGTGCTGGCCACCAGCCGGGGCCGGGTGCTGTTCGTGGACGACCTGGTGACCGCGCCCACGGCACGCGGCCGGGGCGTCGGCGGCCGGCTGATGGCGGAGTTGGAGCGGCGCGGCGGCGCGGCGGGCTGCGCCCGGGTCGAACTGGACTCGGGGGTCACCAACCACGGCGCCCACCGCTTCTACCACGCGGGCGGTCTGTCCATCACGGCCCTGCACTTCTCCCGTACGCTGCCGTCCGTCGCCCCGGCGTCGGGGGGCTCGCGCCCGGACTGAGCGCCGGGTCGCGGCCGATGTGACATCAGGGGCGCACGGGGTCCGCTCAGCCGCTCAGCATCGCCACCGCGTACGCCGCCGAGGCCATGGTGATGTGCCGGTGCCAGCCGTTGTAGGACCGGCCGGTGTAGTCCCGCACACCCACCCGGTCGGCGACGGAGGTGACCGCGTGGTCGACCCGCCCGCGCAGTCCGGTCAGCCAGGCCAGTTCGTAGGGCGCCGCGTGGAGCAGGTTGGTCAGCCACAGCTCCCCCGGCCAGGGGCCGCCGCGCGGTCCGGTGCCGAGCAGCAGCAGATCCTGGTGCCGGGCGAGCCGTCCGGGCAGCCGCACCTTCGCCGCGGCGGCGACCCCGGGGGTTCCGGGACCGCCCGGGGTACGGCCCGGCAGGTGCACCGGGCGGCGCGGGTGATGCAGTTGATTCATGAGATGCCGGGCCGGAAGAATTCCTCGGTCATATGCCTGGTCGATGAGTTTGAAGGTGCTTCCGATCTTCACCAGTGCGGGTATCCGCGCGGCACGGAAAGCACCGCGCACGGAGCCCGGGTCGCCGTCCAGGGATTCCATCACCACCGGACGGGCCGGGAGTCCCCACTCATGGATCACCTCGCGAAAGGCCCGTACCATGGATTCCCCTAGGGTTTCCGGCAGAGTTCCCTCCGGAACGAGGGCGCGATGACGACGGTTCTTGTCGGCCAGCCATGAGGCCGGAAGATGTAACTGCCAATTCACCGGGTAGCAGTATTCTTCCGCGACCGCCCACACCCCCACCGCCTGCTGTGCATTGATTACCTGCCCCATCGAGGGAAAGAACTGGCGGTCCACGCCCACCGAGTACTCACCGGCCTTCGGTATGACCATGGGCTGCACCACCCACGCCTGCGGCGGTGCCACCCTGGTCATGTGCCGGGCGAGCGCCCGGCGCAGCGGGGTCCACTCCCAGGTGGAGTCGGAGATGAAGTGATGCAGGCTCTGTTCGGTGGTGGCCCCGCCGACATGGGCTGCGACGTTCCTGATCGATTTGCGCCCCTTGGCCCCCAGCAGACCCCGGAGATAGGTCGACGCTTTGTGGCGCTGGTCACTTCTTGCCAGTGAGGCGAAGAGGGCCGAGCTGAACTCGTCCAGCAGCACGTCCGGCGATGCGAAGGAGCCGGCGCGTACGTCGTCGACGTCCGCGAGCAGCCCCGCGTCCGCCACGGTCACATTGCCCACCATCAGGCTCTCATTTCGTCGGCGCTCCAATTAATGACCCATTCCACGATGCAGGCGACGCGATCCGGTGCACAGGTGCACCGAGCACAGTGTTGGTCAGCCGGAGGAGGGCACGGATGACAAGCCCGCTGCTGGGGAATGCGGCGCGGGGAGGGGACGGGCGCGCCGGACGCGGAACGGAGACGGAAGCGAAGGAAGCGGAGTGCTTCCACCCGGGTATGCGGGGAACGTCAATTTACCGTCACCAATTCATCTGAGATAGATAGTTGCACGCCGGACTACCGGCGTACCAGGGCGCGGAGGCGTCTACCGGAATCCGCGCCTCTGCGCGGGGCGCGCCGGCTGAGGGGAAAGGGGCGGCGGGGGGCGGGGGGTCCGGGGAGCCGGGCCGGCCGGGGACAGGGACGCCGCCCGGACGCGCACCGGGAGCCGTGCCACGACCCTGCGCCGGGGCGGCGTACGGCACCCCTGAGCACGCCGTCAGGCCGGAGGGCGGGTGTGCAAGGGTGCGCACCACCGGCAGGCGTCCGGCGGCAGGCGCCCCGGCGACGGCGGGTGCGCCACCGGTATGCACCCCCTCGGCATTCGCGCCCCCGGTAGACGCACCGCCGCTGTCCGCCCCACC
Organism: Streptomyces sp. NPDC048290; assembly: GCF_040652095.1. Classification (NCBI taxonomy): domain Bacteria; kingdom Bacillati; phylum Actinomycetota; class Actinomycetes; order Kitasatosporales; family Streptomycetaceae; genus Streptomyces; species Streptomyces sp. NPDC048290. The sequence continues at coordinate 56,611 of NZ_JBEZLM010000011.1, read as the reverse complement.
GCCACGCGCACCACCGGCATTCGCCTCACCGACAGGCGCACCACCGGGAGGCGCACCACCGGGAGGCGCACCACCGGCATTCGCCTCACCGACAGGCGCACCACCGCTGTCCGCCCCACCGCCACGCGCACCACCGGCATTTGCCTCACCGGCAGGCGCACCACCGGCATTCGCACCACCAACAGGCGCACCACCGGTACTCGCGCCACCGGTACTCGCGCCACCGGTCCTCGCACCACCGGCAGGCGCACCATCGCCAATCGCGCCACCGGCAGGCGTCTCCGCGCCACGTCCCCGCGCCACACCCCGCCCGCGCCACACCCCGCCCGCGCCCCGCCGCGCACACGCCGAACCCCGGCGGACGCAGCTAGCGCGTCCGCCGGGGTGTGGAGGTGTACGTCAGGCCCTGACGGCGGCCCCCGGAGCACGGTCGGCGGCGTCCCCGTCCCGCGCGGCCAGGAACGCGCGCAGCTCGCACGCGTCCCGCTCGTCCAGCCGCAGCCCGAAGACCGTGCGCAGGGCGTCGACCGTCCCGGCCGGTGTCAGCCGTACCGTCTCGGTGTGTCCGCCGGGGCGGTCCGTGGTCAGGACCATGTCGCGCAGCCGGTACCGGGCGGACTCGCCGCCGCGCTGGGCCACGAGCCGGCCGACGAACGGCGACCCGGGGCGGGTGGAGCTGATGTAGTGCGCGGCCTGGAAGTCCACCGCGTACTGCGGCTCGGGCCGGAAGGCGTACAGGTCGAACCAGCCCTCGCCGGACGCCATCTGGAGCACCCAGTGACCGTCGTCCCGGCCGAGCCGCCAGTGCCAGCCGGCGATCTCCTGCCGGGCGCCGGGCCGCAGCGCGAGCGGCTCGATCAGCCCGGCGTACCCGTACCCGGGGTCGGCGAGCCAGACCGTGTCCCGCTGGTCCGCGGCGCGTACCAGCAGGGAGGTGTGGGAGCGGAAGCGGCGCCGGTCGCTGCCCTCCCGGATGCGCGAGAGCATCCGGGTGACGGCGAACCCGAACCGGTCCAGGGCGGCGGCGAACAGCAGGTTGGTCTCGTAGCAGTAGCCGCCCCGGCCCGCCCCGACCATCTTGCGGGCCACGTCGGGCAGGGCCAGGGAGACCGGGCGGCCCAGCGCGATGTCCACGTTCTCGAAGGTGAAGGTGGACATATGGGCGCGGTGCAGCAGTCGCAGGGCCTCGGTGGACGGGGTGACGGGCCCGTCGTAGCCGCAGCGCGCGAGATACGCGCCGAGGTCGAGGCGGTCGCTCTCCCACTCCGGGGACGCGTCCACCCCCTCGGGCGGGACGGTCGGGTGCGGTACGTCCGCGGCGGCGGGGTCGGCTGGGCCCATGGGTCGTCCTCCTCAGGACGGTGGAAGGTGTGCCGGACGGCGGGCTACAGCTCGACGCGGACGTCGTACATGCCCACCCAGGCGTCGAACTCGACGAGCCGTTCCATGACCGCGCGGGTCCCCCACAGCCCGCCGAGCCCGGCGTAGCTCTCCAGGGGCTTGTCCAGGAGCCGCTGGATGCCCTCGGCGGGGACCAGGGCGAGCACCGGGGAGCCGGGCCGCAGCAGCGCGGCGACCTTGGCGCGCAGGGCGCGCACGTACTCGATGTCCTGGGTGGAGGGGTAGGGGCTCTTCTTGCGCTCCAGGACGGAGGCGGGCAGGACGTCGGCGGCGGCGGCGCGCAGCAGGCTCTTCTCCCGGCCGTCGAAGTTCTTCATGGCCCAGGGCACGTTGAAGACGTACTCCACGAGCCGGTGGTCGGTGAAGGGGACCCGGACCTCCAGGCTGGCGGCCATGCTGATGCGGTCCTTGCGGTCCAGCAGGAAGTTCTCCCAGCGGCTGATGTTGAGGTAGGTCAGCTCGCGCATCCGCTCCTCGTCCGGGCTCTCGCCGGGCAGCCGGGGTACTTCGGCGAGGGCTTCGGTGTAGCGCTCCTTGACGTAGGCGTCGAGGCCGAGCCGGTCCCACAGGCCGATGTCGCGCATGGTCTGGAGGCCACCGAGGCGGCGCCAGGCGTCGTACCAGGGGAAGGTGTCGCCCTCGACGGCCTCCCGGTCGAAGAACCAGTTGTAGCCGCCGAAGAGTTCGTCGGCGGTCTCGCCGGACAGGGCGACGGTGACCCGCTCCTTGAGGGCGGTGCACAGGTGGAGCAGGGAGTGCTCCATGTCGCCGGTGGAGATCGGCAGGTCCTGGGCGCGCAGGACGCGGCTGCGGATGGACGCGTCGAGGACGTCGGCGTTCTCCAGCTCCACCACGACGTGCTCGGCGCCGCAGCGGGCGGCGACCTCGACGGCGTAGGGGGTGTCGGGGTCCATCCAGATGCCGTTGCCGGCGAAGTCGCGGTTCTTGAAGTCGATGGAGAACGCGGTGAGGGGTTCGGTGCGGCCCTCCTCGCGCAGGATGTCGGCGGCGATGGCGGTGATGGCGCTGGAGTCCAGTCCGCCGGAGAGCAGGGTGCCGACCGGGACGTCGGCGATCAGCTGGCGGCGGACGATGTCCCGGAGCAGGTCCCGGACGCGGGCGACGGTGGTGTCGAGGTCGTCGTGGTGCGCCTGGGCCGTGAGCTGCCAGTAGGTGCGCACATGGTGGCCGGTGCGGTCGAAGCGGACCACGGTGCCGGGGACGACCTCGCGCATACCGCGGAAGACGGCGTGGCCGGGGGTGTTGATGATGGCGAAGATCTCGGCGAGGCCCTCGCGGTCGACGACGGCCTCCACCTCGGGGTGGGCGAGGATGGCCTTGGCCTCGGAGCCGAAGAGGACTCCCCCGCCGGGCAGCGGGTGGTAGAAGAGCGGCTTGACGCCCATCCGGTCGCGGACCAGGAGGAGTTCCTCGGTGCGCGGGTCCCACAGGGCGAGGGCGTACATGCCGTTGAGGCGTTCGGCGAACTCCTCGCCCCACTCCAGGTAGGCGTGCAGCACCACCTCGGTGTCGCTGCTGGTGCGGAACTCATGGCCGAGGGAGATGAGTTCGGCCCTGAGTTCGCGGTAGTTGTAGACCTCGCCGGTGTAGGTGAGCACCGGCAGGCCGTCGCCGGGGCCGGTGACGTGCATCGGCTGGCGTCCGCCCGCGAGGTCGATGATCGACAGCCGGACGTGGCCGAGGGCCGCGCGGGGCGAGGTCCACAGTCCCTCGTCGTCGGGGCCCCGGCAGGCCATGGTGGCCGTCATCGCGGCCACCACGGAGTCGTACGCGGTGAGATCACGGTCGTAGTCGACCCATCCGGCAAGTCCGCACATGGCTGGTCCCGCTTCCTTTCCTCGGGTTCCTTGGGGGGTGGTGGCTGGGGGTGGTCAGGGGCGGGGCGGCGGGTGGCCGATCCGGTCCCAGAAGCGCAGTTGCCGCTCCTTGCCGGGTTCGCCGAGGACACCGACGTCCGCACCGCCGAGGATCAGCGTGGCGCGTCCGGCGGGGGTGAACGGCCGCCACAGCGGGGTGTCGGGGCTGTGCGGGCGTTCACCGCGGGCGAAGGAGGCGACGAGGTCGACCAGGGTGTCCGCGATCCGCCGCTCCAGGGGTCCGTCGCCGTAGTGGGGGGCGTTGACGGGCCGCCGGTGCGAGCCGAAGAGGAACTTGGAGGTGGCCTCGTGCGGAGTGCCCCGGTAGGGCGGGAGCACGGGGTGGGCGAACTCGGCGAGGTACAGGGGGGACCGGCCACGCCGGGTGTGGCGTTCGCTCTGGCGCAGGATCTGGTGGCGGAAGAGTCCGTCGCCCCATATCTCGGTCCACAGGGCTATGGGGTCCTGGGGCAGTCCGTCGGCGGCGGCGGCCTCCCGGTAGTGGGCGAGACAGCCGTCGACCAGTTCGTCGGTGACGGTGGCGCGGCACTTGCGCAGCACCATGGCGACCGCGGCGCGCAGCCCGGCCTCGTCCTCGGGCAGGGGCCCGGGGTAGGGGTAGCCGGGGCCGGTGGTGAAGAAGCTGCCCTCGGTGCGGCAGTACAGCACCATCAGGGGGACGCGGGGGGTGGGCAGTTCGTGGTCGTGGCCGCGCATCCAGCGGCCGTCGGGGACGGGTCCGCGGTACTCGCGCCAGCCGGTGAACGGCCGGTCGCCGGGGTCCCCGGAGAACAGGTCCTCCCAGGCGTCCTTGAGGTCGGCGCCGGGCACCGCCCGCAGGTCCTCGACGGTGCCGCCGAAGCGGCGGCCCAGCTCGGCGTAGACGGCCCGGGACTCGGCGGGGGTGGTGGTGCTCGCCGGGTTCCACACATGGGCGGCGCTGATCGGGACGGCCCGGCGGATCACCGGGGCGAGTTCGGGCAGCAGACTGAGCTGCCAGGTGCTGGAGCCGCCCGCGGACGTCCCGGCCAGGGTGATGTTCTCCGGGTCGCCGCCGAAGGCACGCGCGTTGGCCTGCACCCAGCGCAGCAGGGCCGCCTGGTCCTGGAGGCCCCAGTTGGCGCAGGACCCGGTGCGCGGGTCGGTCAGCGCCTCGTGCAGCCCCCAGCCGAGCAGCCCCAGACGGTAGTTGAAGGTGACGACAACCAGGTCGCCGCGGGCGGCGGGGCGGGCCCCGTCGTAGTCGGGCTCGCTTCCGGCGCCCAGCAGCCAGCCGCCGCCGTGGATGTAGACCAGCACGGGGCGGTTGCCGTGGACTCCGGGGGTCCAGACGTTGGCGTACAGACAGTCCTCGGAGGAGCCGGGGAGGTAGTCGGTCTGGAGGGAGGGGGCGCCGAAGCGGGTGGCGTCCCGGACGCCGGTCCAGGGCTGGGGCGGCACGGGGGACGCGAACCGCAGCGGTCCCACGGGGGGCGCCGCGTAGGGGACGCCGCGGAACACGGTGACGTCGTCGAGCCGTTCCCCGGCGATCCGGCCCTCGGTGGTGCGTACCACCACGGTGTCGCGTCCGGCGTGCGGTGGGGCGGGCGGCCGGGCGCGGTCGGGGGGCAGGTCGAGGGAGCGGGGCACGGCTGACTCCTTCGGGGAGCGGGGGCGGCTGCGGCCCCGGACAGTGCGTCCCGCCGGGTCCTCCGGCGGGGCCCGGAGCCGCCCGGACCGGACCCATGGTGGGGGCGGGCCGGGCCGCTGCCCAGCTTCCGCGGGGAAGTCCATCAGGTCGGCCCGGCCGGACCTGATGGAGTGCCCCGTACCTGACGAACTGCGCTTTCCGCCGTTGGCAGCCGTCCCGGCGGGCTCCACGATCGGCTGCCAGTGACGGCTGCCGCCCAGGCCGCCGTCGCCGGTCCGTGCCCGGCCCCGGGCGTTGCGTGCACGCCTCGTCGTGCCGCGGAGGGCGGGCCGGGCACGGCACAGGACATCACGTGCGGACCCCGGGATCGGTTCAACCGCTCCCGGTGGCCGCCGCCCCGTCCGCCGAAGCGCCCGTCCCAACGGCGCCGCACACCACCGATGTCCGGACCGGCGTCCTGACCCGGCGCCCTGCCCCGGAGTCATGACTCATGTCGAGGAGGACTGAATGGACACTGTCGTACGCGAGGTCCGCAGCAAACCCGCCCTTCAGCAGCCCGGCTGGCCGGACGCCGGCCGGATCGCCGAGGTGAGCGCCGATCTCGCCGGGCGCGCACCGCTGGTCTCCCCCGCCGAGATCCGTGCCCTGCGCGGACTGCTCGCCCAGGTGGCGCGGGGCGGCGCCCGGGTGGTGCAGGCCGGTGACTGCGCCGAGGACCCGATGGAGTCGACGGCGAGCTATGTGGCGCGCAAGGCGGGGGTGCTGGATCTGCTGGCCGGGGCGATGAAGATGGTCGCCCACCGGCCGGTGGTGCGGATCGGGCGGATCGCCGGGCAGTTCGCCAAGCCCCGCTCCAAGCCCGTCGAGGTGGTCGGCGGCAGTGAACTGCCGGTGTTCCGTGGCCACATGGTCAACAGCGCCGAGCCCTCCCCCGACGGCCGGGTGCCCGACCCGGGACGGCTGCTGGTCTGCTACGAGGCGGCGGCCGACATCGTGCGTCATCTACGCGCGCTGCGCGGCGGCGGCCCCGGCGGCACCGCCGTGGAGCAGCCGGTATGGACCAGCCATGAGGCGCTGCTGCTGGACTACGAACTGCCGCTGCTGCGCCAGGCGGACGGCCGGCTGTGGCTGACGTCGACCCATCTGCCGTGGATCGGGGAGCGCACCCGTGACCTGGACGGCGCGCACATCGAGCTGTTCACCCGGATCGCCAACCCGGTGGCGTGCAAGGTCGGTCCGTCGATGACCGTCACCGAGATCGTGGAGCTGTGCGCCCGGCTCGACCCGGACCGGGAGGCGGGCCGGCTCACGCTGATCGCGCGGATGGGCGCCGACGCCGTGAGCGAGGTGCTCCCGGAGCTGGTGGCGGCGGTCGCCGCGGCCGGTCACCCGGTGATCTGGCTGTCGGACCCGATGCACGGCAACACCGTGTCCACCCCGGACGGGCTCAAGACCCGCTATGTGGAGGCGATCGAGCGGGAGGTGCGGGGCTTCGTGCAGGCGGTGCGCGGGGCCGGGGGCACGGCCGGCGGGGTCCATCTGGAGACCACCCCGGACCACGTCACGGAGTGCGTGCGCAACGCCACCCACGCCGGGCTGGTGGGCCAGAAGTACCTGAGCCACTGCGACCCGCGGCTGACCGCGTCCCAGGCCATCTCCGTCCTCGCCGCCTGGGACGAGTGAGCCCGCACCGCACAGCACCGCACGTGACCGTGCCGGGCTCCGCAGGACGGGGACCGGCCCACCCGACGAGAAAGGGTCCCGCACATGTACGCATCCACCGCACTGGTCACCGGAGCCGCCGGTGGCATCGGCGCCGAGGTGACCCGGCTGCTGGCCGGGCGCGGCACCCCGGTGGCCGCCGTCGACCACAGCGAGGAGCGGCTCACGGCGTTCGTGGCCGAGTGCACGGCGGCCGGGCTGCCGGTGCGCGGCTTCCCCGCCGATGTCACCGACAGCAAGTCCGTGGCCGACCTGGTGGCCGCCGTGGAGAGCGAGTTCGGCCCGGTGGACCGGCTGGTCAACGCGGCCGGGGTGCTGCGGCTCGGCCCGGTGCTGGAGTTCGGCGACGAGGACTGGGCGGTGACCTTCGCCGTCAATGTCACCGGTGTGCTCAACCTGTGCCGGGCCGTCGTCGCCCGGATGATCCCGCGCGGGCGTGGCGCCATCGTCACCGTCAGCTCCAACGCGGCCGGTACGCCCCGCGCCGAGATGGCCGCGTACGCGGCGTCCAAGGCGGCGGCCACCCAGTTCACCAAGTCGCTGGGGCTTGAGGTGGCCGGGCACGGCATCCGCTGCAACGTGGTCGCCCCCGGCTCCACCGACACCCCGATGCTGCGCTCGATGTGGGCGGACGAGGAGGCCGCGCGGCGCACCCTGGACGGCTCGCCCGGCCTGTTCCGGGTGGGTATCCCGCTGCGCCGGATCGGCCGTCCCTCCGACGTGGCCCACGCGGTGGCCTTCCTACTCTCCGACGAGGCCGCGCAGATCACGCTCCACGACCTCACCGTCGACGGCGGCGCCTCCCTCGGAGTGTGACCCCCGCCGTCCGCCGACCGTCCCCCTCACCGACGTAAGGACGACCCGTGACCGGCATCCCGTCCATCGATCCGTATCCGCTGCCCGAACGCGGCGACCTGCCCCCCAACACCGCGCCCTGGTCCCTGGACCCGGGGCGGGCCGTGCTGCTGGTCCACGACATGCAGCGGTACTTCCTGCGCCCGCTCCCCGACGGCCTGCGCGAACGGCTCGTCGCCCACACCGAACTGCTGCTCCACCATGCCGCGCGGACCGGTATGCCCGTGGCGTACAGCGCCCAGCCGGGCGGTATGACGCCTGAGGACCGGGGGCTGCTGCACGCCTTCTGGGGTCCGGGCATGAAGGTCGACCCGGCCGACCGGGAGCTGCCCGCCCGGCTCGCGCCCCGCGCGGGCGACTGGCGGATCACCAAGTGGCGCTACAGCGCGTTCGTCCGCTCGGACCTCGCCGAGCGGATGCGGCTGCACGGCCGTGACCAGCTGCTGATCTGCGGGGTGTACGCGCACGTCGGGCTGCTGGCCACCGCCGTCGACGCGTTCAGCCAGGACATCGAGCCGTTCCTGGTGGCCGACGCGATGGCCGACTTCTCCCAGCGGGAGCACCGGATGGCGGTCGAGTACGCCGCAGCGCGCTGTGCGGTGGTCCTCACCACCAAGGAGGTGGTGGACCGGTGAACGCCGACCCGCTGGCGCTGGTGCTGGGCGGCGGCCCACCGCCGTTCGCCCTGCTGCACCGGCCGCACACCACGGGCCCGGACGGGCTCGACGTCCTCGTCGGCGACACCGTGCGCGAGGCCGCCCACCTCGCCGATCTGCCGCTGGGCGGACCAGGCACGGGCGAGCGGCACGACACCCTGGCGCTGGTGCCGTACCGGCAGATCACCGAGCGCGGCTTCGCCGGTCCGGCGGACGACGACACCCCGCTGCTCGCCATGACCGTCACCGGGCAGCGCCGCTACCCGGTCGCCGAGGTCCTCGCCCGGCTCCCGGACACCGGGCTGACGCTGACCGGCGGCGGCTTCGACCTGGACGACGACCGGTACGCGGAGCTGGTGCGCCGGGTGGTCGCCGACGAGATCGGCACCGGTGAGGGCGCCAACTTCGTGCTCCGGCGCAGCTATCGGGCCACCGTCGGCGACTGGGGCCCGGACCGGGCGCTGACCCTGTTCCGCCGGCTGCTGGAGCGCGAGTCGGGCGCCTACTGGACGTTCCTGGTGCACACCGGGGACCGCACCCTGGTCGGGGCCAGTCCGGAGCGGCACATCAGTGTGCGCGAGGGGCTCGCGGTGATGAACCCGATCAGCGGGACGTACCGCTATCCGCCCGACGGGCCGACGGTGGCCGGGCTGATGGACTTCCTCAAGGACCCCAAGGAGACCGACGAGCTGTACATGGTGGTCGACGAGGAGCTGAAGATGATGTCCCGGATCTGCCCGGAGGGCGGCCGGGTCGTGGGGCCGTATCTGCGGGAGATGGCCCGGCTCGCGCACACCGAGTACTTCATCGAGGGCCGCACCGGGCGCGATCCCCGGGAGGTGCTGCGCGAGACGCTGTTCGCGCCGACCGTCACCGGCAGCCCGCTGGAGAACGCCTGCCGGGTCATCGCCCGGCACGAGCCGTCCGGCCGCGGCTACTACAGCGGACTGGTGGCCCTGCTGGGCCGGGACGCGGACGGCGGGCACGCCCTGGACTCCTCGATCCTGATCCGCACCGCCGACATCGACGCGCACGGCCATCTGGAGATCGCGGTCGGCGCCACGCTGGTCCGGCACTCCGAGCCGTATGCCGAGGCGGCGGAGACCCGGGCCAAGGCGGCGGGACTGATCGCCGCGTTCGACACCGCCGAGGACATCTCACCGCCCGCCGGGCGCGGACCCGCGCTGGGCGAACTGCCCGCCGTCCGGGAGGCGCTGGGCGAACGCAACACCGCCATGGCCGACTTCTGGCTGGCCCCGGCGGAGGAACGGGTATGGCCGGACGACCGGCTGCACGGACGGACGGTCCTGGTGGTCGACGCCGAGGACACCTTCACCGCGATGATCGCCCAGCAGCTCGGGGCGCTCGGTCTGCGGGTCACCGTCCGGCCGTTCGACGCCGGCTTCGAGCCGCACGGCTACGACATGACCGTCCTGGGTCCCGGGCCCGGTGACCCGCAGGACACCGGTCATCCGAAGATCGCGGCGCTGGCGCGGGCGACGGACCGGCTGCTCGCCGACGGGCTGCCGTTCCTCGCCGTGTGCCTCAGCCATCAGGTGCTCAGCGGGCGGCTCGGACTGCCGCTGACCCGGCGCCGGGTGCCCAACCAGGGCGTCCAGCGCTCCATCGACCTGTTCGGGCGGCACGAGACCGTCGGCTTCTACAACACGTTCGCCGCCGTCTGCCCGGACGACAAGACCGAGGTGCCGGGCGTCGGGGTGGTGGAGGTCAGCAAGGAGCACGGCTCGGACCAGGTGCACGGGCTGCGCGGACCGCACTTCGCGTCCACGCAGTTCCACCCGGAGTCGGTGCTGACCCAGGACGGCCCGCGCATCCTGCGCGCCCTGCTCGGCGGGCTGCCCCTGCCGGAGAGGAGCTGACCCATGACCATGGAGGCGACGACGGACGCGGTACTGCCCGTGTCCACCGGTGATGTGCCGGTGGTGACGTTCTGGTCGGACCTGGGCTGTCCCTGGGCGACTCTGGCGCTGCACACCCTGCACGAGGCGATGGACCGGCTGGCGAGCCCGGTGCTCATCGACCACCGGGCGTTCCCGCTGGAGCTGATCAACCGGGAGGCCACACCGAAGACGATCGTGGACGTCGAGGTGAGCGCCATCGCGGCCCGGGTCCCCGGCACCGGCTGGCGGCGCTGGTCGGCGCCCGAGTGGACGTACCCGTCGACGATGCTGCCGCCGATGGAGGCGGTGCAGGCGGCGAAGCTCCCCGAGGTGGGCGGGCTCGCGGCGGCCCAGCAGCTGGACACCGCGCTGCGCCACGCGTTCTACCGGGACAGCCGCCCGGTCGCCGTACATCCGGTGATCCTGGAGATCGCCCGGACCTGCGACCTGGTGGACGCCGACGCGCTGGCCGCCGCCCTGGCGCGCGGCGCGGGCCGCGAGGCGGTCTACGCACAGCTGCGGGAGTCGTTGACCCCGCGCATCCAGGGCAGCCCGCACCTGTTCACCGCCGACGGGTTCGCGGTGCACAACCCCGGGGTGGACAGCCGCTGGACCGACGCCCCCGAGCGGGGCGGGTTCCCGCTGTTCGAACGGTACGACCCGGGGTGGGCGGTGGAGCTGATCCGCCGCCTGCGGGGCACGGACGGCTGACGCCGGGTCAGCTCCCCGGCCGACGGGACGGGCGCGGAACGGGCGGATCTCCCCGCCGGTTCCGCGCCCGTCCCGTTTCGGCCGCCGCACACCGTCCGTGGCCTGGGGGGAGCCGCGGGACGGGCACCTGGCCGTCCCCCGCGGCTCACAGGAACACTCCCCTCGGGTCCCACGCCGCCTTCGCCGTGCGGGTCTGGAGGGCGGTGCGGCAGTCACGGGCGTGGGTGCGGTGCGGGGGCGTGGGCGTGGCCGCCGTCGCGCCGCCGGGGCCGTAGGAGAACGCGTCGAGGGCGATGAGGGTGTCCGCGCAGGTGCCGCCCGGGGTGCACAGGGCGCTGGCGGTGACACTGCACAGCTCGCAGTCGCAGTCGGCCTCCACGGGCAGCAGTCCGTCCGGGTCGGCGGGCGCGGGCGGCAGGGTGTGCCACTGGGCGAGCCAGGGCAGTCGGCGCGGCGGCAGCACCCGGCAGCGCTCGCTGAGGGTCAGTCCCGCGGTGAGGGCCGCGCGGTCGGCGCACAGCGCCTGTTCGGCCTCCGGCACGGCGGAGTCGACGTGCAGGGCGAGGACCGCGCCGACGCCGATGTCCCGGCGCGGCCCGGACAGGGCGATACCGCCGAGGACGGAGCGGTAGGCGGCGCGGGCGTTGGTGTGCGGGCGCTGCTGGCGCCAGCGCCGGTAGTTGTTGAGCAGGGCGGGCAGTTGCCGGTGGCCGAGTTCGCCGCTGGGCATGACGACCACGGAGCTGAGCAGCGCGGAGGGCGCCCGGGGCAGCAGGGTGGCCGGGTCGTCGCCGTCGGCGCCGGGGGTACGGAACCAGTACCGGGTGACCAGGCCGATCTGTTCGGCGCCGACCGTCATATGGGCGAGCCAGAGATCGCGGTGCGGGTCGCCGGGGGCGTTGGTGGCGACGACGGCGCGGGTCTGGCCGTAGGAGTCGACGAGGACGACCTCCACCGCGCACTGGTAGGCGTCGCAGAGCCCGTGCGGGGCGAGCGCGCGGTGGCAGCCCAGCCCGCAGGGGCGGGGGCCGGGGGCGGACGGGACGGTCACGCCCCACCGCTGGTAGAGGATGCGCTGCACGTCCGCGGGGCGGGCTCCGGCCTCGACGGCGAACGCGCCGCGCTCGGGGTCGAAGTAGACCCCGGTCATGGCGGAGACGTCGACCACCGCGCAGGGCGGGCGGCGGCTGCCGTCGGCGCCCGCGGAGCCCTCGGCGGCGGTGGCGGCGATGCGGTGCCCCCCGGCCACCGCGGTGGCGACCGCCCGTCGGGCCTGGGCGGTGGAGGAGACGAGCACGCGCCGGGGGATGGGTCCGCCGGTACGGGCTACGGAGGGGTGGTCGCAGAGGAGTTCGAGCATGACAGTCCGTTCGAGTGGGGGGTGAGAGGGACGGTCGTACTGCCTCGAAGAGCGGAGGTGGTCAGGGCGGGACGGGAACGGGGCGGGACGGGGCGGGACGGGGCGGGACGGGACGGGGCGGGACGGTAAAGGGAAGGGGGACGGGGACGGGATCGGGCTGTCGGGGAGGTGACCGGGCGCCGTCGGGGGCCCGCGCGCTGATGCGCCGGCGCCCGGTCACCGGTCCCGGCTAGCCGGCCAGCAGGACGGCGATGGTCGGCCCGAAGGCCGCGCCCAGCAGATAGAACAGGTTGAACAGACCGATCGCGGCGGGCCGTTCGGCCTCGCGTACGGCGTCGTTGGCCTGTCCGGCGAGGATGCCCTGCCCGGAGGCGGCGGCGATGGAGGCGCACGCCTGGGCGACGAGCAGCACCAGCCAGGCGCCGCTGAGCGCGAGGAACGGGGCGACGGCGCCGAGCACCACGAGGACGGCGACCACGGGCCGCCGCCCCAGCGGCCCGGACGCGGCGACCACGAACCAGGACAGGGCCCCGCCGAACAGCAGCGGCCACACCATGGACACCCCGATGGTGTCCTTGCTCCAGTCGGTGCTGTCGGTGAGCGCCTCGGGAACCGCGTACATCAGGCCGAAGTTGACGACGGCGAGGGCGAGCGCGATGACGCAGGCGACGAGGAACGCGGGCCGGGAGACCACCGACGCGGGGATGAAGCCGGTGGGCTTGGCGCGGACGTGCCAGCCGAGCAGCAGCAGCGCGAGGACCGCGCCGACTCCGGCGACGGCCGGGTTCTCGGGGACGAAGACGAGGGCGGTGACCAGCGCGGTGAGCAGGACCGCGCCGAGCGCGTCGAAGCGGGAGCCGGTGTCGCGCCCGTCGGGTGCCCGGCGCAGTACGGCGAGCACGCCCAGCACGCTGATCACGGGCAGCGCGAGGGCGAGCCGCCAGGAGACGCCGCCGACCAGCGAGCCGACCAGCGGGGCGCTGGCGCCGACCACGGCGAGGGAGGCGCTGACGATGCCCATCCGCAGCGGGGAGCCCGCGAGGCTCATCGCGATGGAGGTGAGTCCGGCGGTGCCCAGCGCCTGGAGGGCGCAGCCCGCGATGGCCGCGCCGAGGACGGGGACCCCGAGGACAAGGGCGGCGCCGAGGGCGATCTGGATTCCGCAGGCGATCAGCGCGAACCGGGTGCCGCGGTGCCGCATCAGGCCGGCCATCAGCGGGGTGCCGACGGCGATGCCCCAGCCGAACGCGGTGACGCACCAGGCCGCCGTGGACGAGGAGGTGCCGAGGCCGCGCCCGATGTCGTCGAGGACCAGGGCGGGCCCGGCGATGCCGAACGACAGCGGGCCGGCCATCAGGGCCAGATAGGGGGCGGGGATACGCGGGGCGGCCGACGCGGGGCCGGGGGCCTCGATGAGGTCCGCGGTCGGTGCGCCGGTGGTGGATTCCTGCATGAGTCCTCCCGGACAAGAGGGTCCGGCCGGACGGTGCGGCGGTGGCCTGTGGCGGTCACCGCCGCACCGGGACCGGGCGGGGTGGTTCAGCCCTGGGGGCGGTTCGGGTGGAGCTCCCGGTGCCTCAGGAGGCGCCGAGGGTCGGGTAGTCGGTGTAGCCGCGGTGGTCGCCGCCGTAGAAGGTGCCCGGGACGATCTCGTTGTAGGGGCCGCCGGCCTTGATGCGCTCCGGCAGATCGGGGTTGGCCAGCCACATCTGGCCGAGGCTGACGGCGTCGGCGATGCCGTCGCGCAGGGCGTCGGCGGCGGCCTGCGGAGTGACGCTGGACTCGTCGCCGGTGGCGTGCGGGTTGACGATGAGGATGCCGGGCCACTCGGAGCGGACGATCCGGGTCACGTCCCGGTGGCCGAACTCCATGACGTGGACGTAGGCGAGGTCCAGCGGGACCAGTCCGCGGATCAGCGCCCGGTACAGCGGGGCGGGGTCGTGCTCGGCGATGCCCTCGCTGGTGGAGCCGGGGGAGATCCGGATGCCGACCCGCTCGGGTCCGATGGCGTCGCCGACCGCGCGGGCCACCTCGACGGCGAACCGGATGCGGTTCTCCACGGAGCCGCCGTAGGCGTCGGTGCGCAGATTGGTGTTGTCGGCGAGGAACTGGTGCAGCAGATAGCCGTTGGCCGCGTGCAGTTCCACTCCGTCGAACCCGGCCCGGACCGCGTAGCGGGCGGCGGCGACGAAGTCCTCGACGGTGCGGACGATGTCCTCCAGCGTCATCTCCCGGGGCGTGGGGTGGGCCACGGGGCCGTCGGGGGTGAACATCGTGGACCCGGTCGCGACCGGCGAGGGCGCCACCGGGAGCGCGCCGTCGGGGTAGAGGCTCGGGTGTCCGACCCGGCCGGAGTGCATCAGCTGGACGACGATCCGGCCGCCCTTGGCGTGCACGGCGTCGGTGACCACCCGCCAGGCGTCGGCCTGCGCCGCGCAGTGCAGCCCCGGGGTGTCGATGTAGCCCTGGCCGATCACACTGGGCTGGGTGCCCTCGGTGATGATCAGTCCGGCCCCGCCCCGCTGGGAGTAGTACTCGGCGGTGAGCTGGCCCACGGAACGGTCGACCGACCGGCTGCGGGTCATGGGCGCCATCACCAGGCGGTTCGGCAGCGTCATCTTCCCCAGGCGCAGCGGCTCGAACAGTTCTTGCATGGCACTCCTCCAACGTGGTCGGGCATTGTCATGGCCTTCGATCACGACGGTAGGAACCCGGGCCCACCGACCGAATCCGTAGGTCTACTGGTCGCCCTACCGGGATCATGGGCGAGTAAAATGCCGGTTACGGTAAGTGCTGCGCGACGACGTGCTCGGTAGAGGGGGCTGCGGTGCTGTACGGCAGGACCGGCGCACAAGACAGGCTGGACGAGCTGATCACCGGGGCGATGGTGGGCCGTAGCGGTGCCGTCCTGCTGCGCGGCGAGGCGGGTATCGGCAAGACCGTGCTGCTCGACTGGCTGGCGGAGCGGGCCTCGGGACTGGGGATGCGGGTCCTGCGGGTGCGCGGGATCGAGCACGAGGCGGATCTGGCGTTCGCCGGGCTGTTACAGCTGGTCTGGCCGGTGCAGCAGCGGCTGGACGCGCTGCCCGAGGCGCAGGCGCACGCGCTGCGTTCGGTACTGGGCAGCGGTGAGCACCGGGGTACGGACCGGTTCCTCACCGGTCTCGCGGTACTGACGCTGCTGGCGGAGCTGGCCGAGGACGGTCCCCTGCTCTGTCTGGTGGACGACGCCCAGTGGCTGGATCAGGCCAGTGCCGAGGCGCTGTTGTTCGCGGCGCGGCGGCTGGGCGCGGAGCGGATCGCGATGGTGCTGGCGGGCCGGGACGCGGCCAAGGAGGAGGAGGGTCCGGGGCTGGGCGGGCTGAGCGAGCTGCGGCTGTCCCGGCTCGGACCGGACGACGCGGCCCGGCTGCTCCAGTCCCGGGGGCACGCGGCGGCGCTCAGCTCCCCGGTGATCGCGGAGTCGCTGGGCAATCCGCTGGCGCTGATCGAGTTCGCGGCGGTCCGGCGGGACGGCCACCACCATCACACGCCGCTGCCGGTCGCGGACCGGGTGCTGTCCTGTTTCCGCTCCCAGATCGCCCGGCTGCCGGAGCCCACACGGCTGATGCTGCTGATCGTGGCGGCGGAGGCGCGCGGGGATCTGCGCCATCAGATGCGGGCGGCGGAGCGGCTCGGCGTCGGGTTCGCGGAGCTGGACCCGGCGGAGACGGCGGGGCTGGTACGGATGCGGGACGGTGTGCTGTCGTTCCGGCATCCGCTGATCGCCTCGGCCACGTACCAGAACGCGCCACTTGCCCGGCGGATCGCCGTGCACCAGGCGCTGGCGGAGGCGGCGGAGGACCCGGACTGCCGGGCCCGGCACCTGGTGGCGCTGACCCCGGAGCCGGACGCGGCCATCGCGGGCGAGCTGGCGGCGGCCGGTGAACGGGCCCGCGCCTGCGCGGCGTACGGCGCGGCGGCCCGGCTGTACGAGCACGCGGCGCGGGTGTCGCCGGGCACCACGGAGCGGGCGGCCCGGCTGGCGACGGCGGCGACGCTGGCGCTGACCGCCGGTCACTCGCCGCTGGCGGGGCGGCTGGCCGGGCAGGCGGAGCAACTGCCCGCCGACCCCGCCGACCGGGCGCTGCTGGCCCGGGTCCGGGCGGCGGTCCTGGTGGACGACGACGATCTGCGCGGCGCGGGCCGTCATCTGCTGGACGAGGCGCGCCGTACGACGGCCGGGGACGCCCCGGGTCTGCTGGTGGCCGCCGCCCAGCACGGCTGGCTCGCCTCGGACGCCTCGCTGGTGCGGGCCTCGGCGGCCCGGCTGACCTCACTGGACCGGCAGGAGCCGCTGGCGCAGGGCCTGGCAGCGCTGTGCGACGGCGACTACGCGCTGGCGCTGCCGACCCTCACCGAGTCGCTGAAGCGGCATCTGGCGGCGCTCACCGACACCGCCGACGGCGCCGGACATCCCCGGGAGGTACGCCAGTTGGCGGCCACCGGCGCGTTCGCGATCGGCGACGACACGGCGGCGCTGGCCCTGGCGACGGCGGACGTGGCGCGCTGCCGCGACGAGGGACTGATCGGTGAACTCCCGCAGGCGCTGGAGGCGCTGAGCCAGGTGCAGGCGGTGCTCGGGCAGCACCGGGACGCGCGGGCGGCCATCGCCGAGGGCAAGGAGATCGCCGGGGACACCGGCCAACTCCACCGGCTGGCCCGGCTGTACGGGGTGGAGGCGCGGCTCGCGGCCGTGGAGGGCGACGAGGAGCACTGCCACCGGCTGGTGCGGGAGGCGCCCCGGCGTTCGCTGGGCGAGATCGAACGGGCGCTGGTCCTGCTGGACCTGGGGCTCGGCCGGTACGCGGCGGCGCTGGAGCGGATGGCGCCGCCCGCGCACGGTCCGGTGCGGGTGGGCTGGCTGTCCACGTCGGTGGCCGCCGACCAGATCGAGGCCGCGGTGCGGCTGGGTACGCCGGAGGCGGTGGAGGGCCATGTGATCGCCCTGGAGACCTGGGCGCTGTCGGGCGGGGCGCCCTGGACGCGCGCGGTGGCGGCCCGCTGCCGGGCCCTGCTCAGCGACCGCGCGGACGACTACGCGCGGGCCCTGCGGCTGCACGCGGAGGGCGGCCGGCCCTTCGAGCAGGCCCGGACCGAGCTGCTGTACGGGGAGTGGCTGCGGCGGTCCCGGCGGCGCGGCGAGGCCCGCGACCCGCTGCGGTCGGCGCTGGCGGTCTTCGAGGCACTGCACGCCGAGCCGTGGGTGCGGCGGACGCGGGCGGAGCTGGAGCTGACCGGGGAGACGGTGAGCGCCGCCCAGGCGACCGCGCAGAAGCTCGCGGACCGGCTGACGCCACAGGAGTTGCAGGTGGTGCGGCTGGCGGCGGGCGGCAACAGCAGCCGTCAGATCGCGGCGCAGCTCTTCCTCAGCCCGCGCACGGTGGAGCACCACCTGTACAAGGCGTATCCGAAGCTGGGGGTGGGCTCACGGCGGGAGCTGGCGGGCCTGGACCTCACCTGACCTGCCTTGACCGGCCCCGCTGGTGACGGGGCCGGTCGGCCGGTCTCCGCTGGACCTCACCTGACCGGTTCCTGACCGGCCCCGGTGTCGACGGGGCGGCGGTCAGTCGGTCTCCAGCAGGCCCGCGTCATGCGCCAGCACGGCCGCCTGGACGCGGTTGGCGCAGCCGGTGCGGGTGAGGATGCGGCTGATGTGCGCCTTGACCGTACCGGCGCTCAGATACAGCCGCCCGGCGATCTCCGCGTTGGACAGTCCGGTGCCGAGCAGTCCCAGGACCTCGCGCTCGGCTGGGGTGAGGTCCGCGATCCGGGCGCGTGCGGTGTCGGTGTCCCGGCCCGAGCGCACATGGCGTTCCAGGAGTTGCCGGGCGACCCGCGGCGCGAGCACGGGTTCGCCGCGCGCGGCGCGCCGTACGGCCTCGATCAGGTCGGTGGGGCCGGTGTCCTTGAGGAGGTAGCCGCCCGCCCCGGCGCGCAGGGCGCGGGTGACGCTCGCCTCCTCGCCGAACGCGGTCAGCATGACGACGGCGGTGCGGGGCGAGAGCCGGGTGATGTCCCCGGCCGCGGCGATGCCGTCCCGGCCGGGCATCTGGAGGTCCAGCAGGGCCACGTCGATGTCGCCCGCGCGGCACGCGGCGGCGGCCTCGGCGCCGTCGGCCGCCTCCGCGGCGACCTCGATGTCGTCGGCGTTCTCCAGGATGAGCCGGATTCCGGCGCGCATCAGCGCCTCGTCGTCGGCGACCAGCACCCGGATCTTCGGCTCGTCCATCGGATCATCGTAGGTCGTACGGCGGCGCGGTCCCCCGGCCACCCCGCCTCCGTACCTACGTACCTACGTACCTATTCCATGGCGGCCAGGATCAGCAGCATCACCACGAAGCCGACCGTCGGCAGCACCACCAGCAGGGCGGCGCAGCCCGCGCCCAGGACGCGGGGCCAGGTGAGGATCTCGTCGGTGAGGGGGGCTCGGGCACCGGCCGTGCCGGTCGTCACGGCGGTCGTCACGGCGGTCGGCGTGCGGGCGGGCCGTGGGTCCGCCGCCGGGAGCAGGGCCGTGATCCGGAAGCCGCCGTCGGCCGTGCGGCCCGCCTCGAACGTGCCGCCGAGCAGCGCGGCCCGCTCCTGGCAGCCCACCAGTCCGCTGCCGGTGCCGCCGTGGGAGCGGACGGCGCCGCGCGGGGCGGCGTTCACCACCGACACCTCGACCGCCCGGCCTGCCGCACCGGTCCGCCCATGCGGCTCCGTCTCCCGGACGACGACGGTGGTGGCCGCGCCCCCGGCGTGCTTGAGGGCGTTGGTGAGTCCCTCGCGCACCACCCGGTGGACGGCCTGCCGGGTCGCCGGGGGCAGTTCGGCGGCGGCGGGCACGTCCCAGTGCAGGGCGACGGGGCTGCCGGTGTCGCGGGACTCGTCGACCAGGGCGGTGACGTCCTCGCGGGTGCCGGTGCGGGCGCCGGTGCCCGCGCCGGACCCGGTGAGGTCGGCGTGGCGGAGCACACCGAGGATCTCGCGCAGTTCCTCCATCGCCGAACCGGCGGTGGTGCGCAGGAGTTCGGCCTGACCGACGAGGGCGGGGGCCCGGCGTCCGGCGGCGAGTTCGAGGGCCCCGGCGTGCACCGAGAGCAGGCTCAGCCGGTGGCCGAGCAGATCGTGCATCTCCCCGGCGATCCGGTTCCGCTCCTCCATACGGGCCGCCGCCTCGGTGAGGGCGCGGGCCTGCTCCAGATAGGTGTTGCGCTCCCGCAGCAGACTGACCAGGGGCCGCCGTCTGCCCAGCAGGGTCCCGGCGACGGCCGGGAGCACCACGACCAGGACGACGGAGAGACCCATCCCGGTGACTTCCAGCGGTGGCGCGTCGGACCCGCGCGGCAGGGTGACGGCGGCCAGGGCGCCCACCACCGCGCAGACCGCGCCGACCGCCCACCAGGCCCGGCGTGCGGGGGTGATCCGGCGGGTCGCGGACAGCACGACGACCGGGACCACCGCCACCACCCACACATTGACCCCCACCAGCAGCGGCACCACACCCAGTACGGCGGCGACCGGCCTGCCGCGCCGGGCGGGCAGCAGCAGCGCCGCCCACACGGCACCCGCCACCGCCAGCACCGGCTGGTCCGGGGGCAGCAGCAGCAACGGCACGAGACAGAACGCCAGGGTGAGCACGGCGGCCCAGCCCTCGGCGACGACCGTACGGCGCGGCGCTGACCGGGCGTCGGCCACGGCCCGGCGCACCCATCGGACCGTCCAGGCCACCGGGCTCCAGGACCGCGGGTCCGGTCGCGCCGGGTGTGTTCCGCCCGCCGCCTGGCTCATGTGCACCTCGTCACCTCTGTACCTGGGTCGTCGCGCACGCCGGTTCCCGAGCGCCGCGCCGGGTGTCCGGTGGAACGTTAGTCATACGGACGGCGGGCCCGGACCGCGGGTCCCCGCGGGTCAGGCGGCGCGGTGACGGCCCAGGTCCGCGCGCAGCGCCGGGACGTCGACGCCGAGGGAGCCGAGAAGTACGGCGATCCCGTCCCCGGCGGGGTCCTGTGGCCGCGGCGGGCGTTCGTCGTCGAGCAGGGCCGCCAGCAGATGGACCGTACCGACCGTGGGTGAGCCGCACTCGGCGGCCAGGAGCCGGGCCACGGACACGATGTGGTCGGCGGCGCCGGACAGCAGTTCCAGCTCGCCCTCGGGCACGGCACCGGGCGGCACCGAGCGGGCCGCGGCGACCAGTGACACCTGCCGTACACCGGCGCGGTGCAGCAGCTCGGCGCCGGAGTTGACATCGGCGAGCGGCTCCGGGAAGGCGTGTCCGGCCAGGCGCATGGCCCGGTCCAGGGCGAGGACGCCCAGCATCAGGTCGACGGGTGCGGCGGCGGTCCGTCCGGACCGTACCGCCTGCCGGACGGCCTCGGTGCTCACCGCCATCACCACCGGGGAGCCGTTCACCGTGGACCCGGCGGTCCAGGAGGCGAAGGCGCGGGTCAGCCGGTTGCCGCCGCGGCCGAACATCCCGGCCCGGCGCAGCAGGGTGACTCCACCGGACTCGGGGTGCTCGGTGTCGGTGCCGCCGGTCCCGGTGTCGGCGCGGTCGCGGGCGTCGAGCGCGTCGAGGGCGGTCGCGGCGGCGGTCAGGTCCAGCCGCTCAAGGGTCATGGCCTCGCGGGCGCGGGTGCCCGGCAGCTCGAGGAGGGCGCGGGCCACATGGCGGCAGCGCACGGAGTGGGCGCCTTCGGCGCGGGCGGTGCGCAGCGCCAGCAGCAGACAGGCACGCAACGCGCCGGTCATGCCGGGCAGTTCGCGGCCGGGGTCACGGCCGGAGTCCCGGGTGCCGAAGGTGAAGCGCCAGCGGGTCTCGCGCCAGGTGGCGTCGGTCTCCTGTTCGTCGTCGCGCCGGTCCTGGGCCGCGCCCCCGGCGCCGGGGTGGGTGCCGGTCTCGTCGTCGCAGGCCCAGTGCTGACCGGCGTGGGCCCGGATCAGTCCGGCGAGTGAGCCGGAGGCGCGCATCCCGGGGGCCAGTGCCGTACCGGCGTCGGTGTCGCCCGACACCAGTTCCCCGAGCACGGTGTCGGTGCCCACGGTGGCGGACTCGGCGCGCACGGCCCGGCGCAGCGCCGCGAGGAGCAGGGTCATGACGTCCGGCGCGAACTCCGTGGTCGCCCCGGCCGGGGTGGTGGAACGGGCGGTGGTGTCCCTCATGTGTGTCCCCCCAAGGGTGAGTGCTGCTGGTCGCGGTACCGCGGCGGTGGTCGTCCTCCGTGGCGGTATGTGGGATGGGTGCGCCGGGCACCTCGTTCCGCAGGCACCACGCTAGGTACACGATGGAGACAAATCATCGGCCGACCGTCCGGCCGCGCGGTCCGATCGGCCACCGTGCCGTGCCGATCGGACAGTGGTGGGGATGGCGTGCGGACCACGCGGCGGCCGTCCGGCGGTCATAGGGGATACGGGTTGGCCGAGTTGACTCGATGAGTCACCCGACAGGGTGGCGCGGCGGCCTTGGGGGCGGGACCATGGGACTGAGTCAGTCTGTGTCCCCATGTCGCCCTTCGAGCGCGGGGAACGTATGCCATCCGGGCCGGGATCGAGTGGAGTGGGTGCTGTGCGTAGTTACGGCGGTGTGCTGGCGGGGCAACTGGCGTTCGCCGCGGTCTGCTGCTTCCCGGCGCCGGTCGCGCTGGTCATCGGCTGTGTGGCCTGGCGGGACGGCCAGCAGTGGGCCTGGATCCCGTTCGTGCTGGGGCTGGCCGGACTGGGGTTCGTACCGGTCATGGCGTATCGCGCGACACGTGACGCCTATCCCCGTATCACCCTTCGGGACCGGGTGCGCGACAGTGACATCACCTATGCCGACGACAGCTTCGTGCTGTGGGCTCCGCGCTCCGAACCCGGGTCGGCCAGGGCCCAGTTGACCCGGGCGGATGTGCTGGAGGCGTCCTTGGTGCGGTACAGCCCGGACGGTGAGGCCACGTACACCACCTACGGCGGCGATCCCACTCCGGACGAGTTCACCCCGCTGGTGTGGATGCGGCTGCGGGTGCATGACTTCGACGGCGGCGAGGGGTTCGAGGTGACCGGGTCGTGGCGGGTGCCGTCGCTGTGTCTGTCGGCGGTGACGGCGGGGCGGCTGGTGGTGCTGGTCGACCCGGACGCGGGCGCCCGGGGCACCGGGCCGTTCGCCGATCCGCGTCCAGCGGTGCTCCCCCAGTGGCCGCGCAGCACCCTGCTCGCGGGGACCAGGACGTCCCGGCTGATCGGGCTGGACGGCCGCCTGACCGAGGTGACCCGGCGCCCCGACCGGCTGCTGCGGCAGATGCGGGTGTCACTGGCCGCCGGAGGTGTGGCCATGGCCGGGGACGTCATCGATCTGCGCAGGCTGGACACCCGTACCGCGGCGCGGTACACGGAGCTGGCCGACCGGTGGGAGGCCGAGCCTGAGGAGCAGCAGGCGCCGGTCAGTGAGCCCGGTGAGGAGATCCGCTGGCTGGTGGACGCGTTGCCGGGCGGCTGCTCGGCGGGGTTCGGCGAGGTCGGCGCGGGCTGGTCGCGGCGCGGGGGTGTGCTGACCCGGGCCCGGTTCCTCCAGATGACCGCGACCTACACCTTCCAGGAGCACGGCCCGGTGCTCGACACGGTCCTGCGTATCCATCCGCCGGACGGCACACCCCCCTTCGAGGCGGCCCGGCGGCTGACCGTCCCGATGCGCTATCTCGCGCTGCTGCACCGCACCAAGGAGGTCGTCCTCACGGTCGCCCCGAACGGCCGCTCCTACGTGGTCGACTGGGAGCGCACTCAGTTGCTGGCCGGGACGACCACGGCGAAGGTCGTGGCGCCCGACGGCCGGGAGTATCCGCTGACGGGTCGGCCCGACCTCGTGTGGGCGCTGATGAATCTGCTCGCCGCGCAGGGTGTGTCGAACCCCCAGCCGGTCCTGGACCTGCGCGGACGCCCGCTGACCGGGCTGAGGGCGACCGTGCTGGACGTGGTGCGGGGCGGCCTGTCCACGGCGGACGCGGACGCCGCCCGGCGTTAGCCACGGGCACCGTCTTCACGCCAAGTGGGTCAGCAGCCCGGCCAGCGGCCGGGGTACGCGGGCCAGGTCGACCTGGGCGACCAGTGCCTGGGCGTACTGGGCCTTACGGCCGCTGTGGGTGCCCAGGAAGCGGCGCAGTTGGTGGGCGACGGGGCGCTCGCGCTGGGCGGGCTGGCCCTGGAAGGTGTGGAAGGGGCGGCTCTCCCCCTGGGCGTCGATGACCTGCCGGACACCGTCGGGGCCGAGGGCGCGGATCAGTTCGTCCTCCAGGTCGGCTGCGCAGACGAAGAAGCCCAGGGCTTCGAGACCGCCGCACGAGGTGAGTCCGACCCGGGTCAGGTGGCGGCGGAAGTGACGCTCCTCGCCGATGTCGCAGAGTCCGGCGACCGGCAGACCGAGGCCCGGCGGGCCGCACACGTCCAGGAAGCGGCCGATGTTGGTGGCACCGCCCAGCGGCACCACGGCGATGCCCTCCGCATCCAGGTCACGGCCGTGCCGGGCGGCCAGGGTGTCCAGTGCCGCCTGGTCGCTGTGGCCCTCGACGAGGACGACGGCACGGACCGCGCCGGTCAGTTCGCGGGCCGTCGCGGTGGCCCCGGCCGGGTCCGCGCGGCCGGTCGCCGCCTCGGTCAGTGCCCGCCGGAATCGGCGTATCTCGTTCACAGGTCCTCACTCCCCCCGGGCATCCTGACAGGCGTTCACCGGGACCGCACCTGTGTTTCCCGTGGGGCTCGGCGGCGCAGGAAATGCGTGGCGGCCCAGGGCGGCGGGCCGTTAGCCTCCGCGCCGACGGGGGCGAGGGACGCGTCCGCACGGTGATCAGCAGGAGGATTGTCCATGGAGGGCGACGGCGCGCGTACCGATCGGCTGGGCGTACTGCTCGAACAGTTCGACAAGGCACGGGAGATGGCGTGGGTGCGGCTGACCGGGCTCGGTGACGAGGAGTACCTGTGGGAGCCGGTCCCCGGTTGTCACTCGATCCGGCGCCGGGACGAGGTGACATCACCCCGGGCGTTCGGGCCGGGTGACTGGCTGCTGGACATGCCCGCGGCGGACATCCCGGCGAACGAGTACGCCGAGGTCGCCCGGCAGGTCGAGAGCGGGATGACGGTCGAGCGGATCGCCGAGGACTGGAGTGTGAGCGTCGGACGGGTACGCGAGGTCCTCGCCCACACCGGTCCGGTGGAGCCCACCGTGGCACCGGTCACCACGCTCGCCTGGCGCCTGGGCCATCTGCACTTCTGCTTCGCCGGCACCTGGGAGTGGACCTTCGGCGAACGGCGGCGGGACCCCAAGCTGCTGGTCGACTTCACCCCGTCCGCCGCCCTGGCCCTGGAACGGTTCTGGGCGGTGCTGGACCGCTGGCGCGACAGCCTGGACACCGTCACCGAGGAACAGCTCGACACCGTCGGCTTCTCCCAGTACCCGTACGGCTCGGACCCCGGTGACCCGTTCATCGGCGTCGTGGCGGGCGGCAACCTGGAGCTGATCCACCACATGGCGGAGACGGCGCTGCTGCGCGACCTGTGGCGGGCGCGTTTCACGGGCTGATCCGGAGACCCGGCGGATCAGATGGGCGCGCGGCGATGAGAAACAGGGACTTCACCGGTCTCACTCCACACCAGACCTGATGACCAGTGAACGGAGACCACACCATGCGCCTTGCGACCAAGCTGCTGGCCACCGCCGTGACCGTCGTGCTCGCCGCGGCCCTCCCGGCTCCGGCGGCGTACGCGGCGGAGCGGTCCGGTGGACAGCGGACCGACGAGGGAAGCATCGACGGCGCCCCGTACCGGATCGAGATGCCGCGGCGCTGGAACGGCACCCTGGTGCTCTACAGCCATGGCTACTACGTGGCGGACTTCCTGCCGGAACGGGTCGCGCTGTCGATGCATCCGGAGACGGAGCGGCTGCTGCTGGACCAGGGCTACGCGCTGGCCGCGTCCGAGTACCGGGACCGGGGCACCGGGTACGCCGTCGAGGACGGGCTCAGGGACCAGATCGCGCTGCTCGACCACTTCGAGGACACGTTCGGGACGCCGCGCCGCACACTCAGCCACGGCATGTCGCAGGGCGCGGCCATCGCCGGGCAGCTCGCCGAGCACCACCCCGACCGGTTCGCGGGCACGGCGGGCCTGTGCAGCGAGGTGGACACCCCGGGCTCGTGGAACACGGCACTGGACATCCAGTTCGTGGTGCGCACGCTGCTGGCACCGGACGCGGACATCGACCTGGTGCGGCCGAGCGGTCCGGCCGAGGCGCTGGAGGACACCGAGGCGCTGGCCACGGCGGTCCAGCGGGCGCGGACGACGGACGAGGGGCGGGCGCGGCTTGCGCTGGCCGGGGCGGTCGCCAACCTGCCCACCTGGTACTCGGCGTTCGAGCCCCGGCCCACCACGACCGAGGAGCGCGTCCTGGCCCAGTCGCAGTGGACCGAGGGGGCCTACTCCTGGGGTCTCGGCCCGCTGGGGCGGCTCGACCTGGAGGCGCGGGCGGGCGGCAACCCGTCCGGGAACACCGGGGTGGACTACCGGCGTCAGCTCGCCCAGTCCAGCCTGCGCGGTCTGGTCCGCGCGGCGTACGCCGGGACGGACGCCGACCTGGACACGGACCTGACGGCCCTCGCACGGGCCGGGCGGATCGCCCCTGACCCGGCGGCACTCGCCTACACCGAGCGGTACGGGCTGGTCGACGGTACGGCGCCGACGCCGACGATCACCCTGCACACCACCGGCGACGGCGGCGCGGTCAGCGGCCAGGTGCCCTGGTGGGCCGACCGGGCCGAGGAGAACGGGGGCGGTGACTTCCGCTCGCTGTATCTGGAGCGCGGCGGGCACTGCACGTACACGGCGGCCGAGGAGATCCTCACCCTGCGCGCCCTGGACCGGCGGGTGGACACCGGGCGCTGGGAGAAGCTGACCCCGGCCAAGCTCAACGCGCGGGCGGCGGCGTTCGGGCCCGAGTACCAGAACGTGCTGGACTTCGGTCCGGGCGGACCCCGGCCGGTGGACCCGGCGTTCGTCCGCCACACCCCGCCGCAGTTCCTGCGCCCGACCCGCTGACCCGACGCCGGGCGCCCACCCGATGACCCGTACCGATCCCGACCCGCGCGCCCGGCGCCGGGTCGGGCCCGGTCAGTCCTCGCCCTGGGACCAGGCGGCCACCGGCAGGGACAGATACACCCCGAACTCCCGCAGCCCCACCGCGTCGGCCACGCTCGTGTGCAGCCGGTCGACCCGCGCCTGACGGTCGGCGGCACGGCTCTCGGTGTACTTCGACCGGACCTCGATCACCACATCCAGCCCCGAGCGGTCCAGCGGTCCCAGCTCCCGGAAGCGCAGCTCCACGTCACCCGGCTGGAGGTCGCCGTCGTAGGGCTCCTCCGGGCACTCGACGGCCAGGGAGACCAGGTGGGGCAGGACCGAGCCCAGCTCACGCAGGGTCTCGACGGGGACATGGGGCGCGTGGGTGATCTCGACGAGCGGCATCCGGTCACCCTAGCCAGTGGCTGGTGGAGGGGCGTGGGTCGACCCGTCAGGAATCGAGAAGCGGGCCGGTGGCACCGCTCCTACGGTGGGTCCATGACCGACAGCACGGCAGGACGACCCACGAAGGTGGCCCCCATGAGCGAGCGCAGGCCGGGCACGCCCGGCGCCTTCTCCCGGTGGATGCAGCACAAGGCGAACGCCCGCATGATCCGCAAGATCCGGCGCGGCAAGGGCGATTTCATGGGCATGGAGGTCCTGATCCTCACCACGGCCGGGAGCAGGAGCGGTCAGCCGCGGCAGACTCGCCGACGAGGACGACACCTGGCTGGTGGTGGCGTCCGGCGGCGGCACCCGCAACCCGGACTGGCACGACAACCTCCTGGCCCGTCCGGAGCGGGCCCTGGTGGAGCTGCCCGGCCGCGCCCCGGTGCCGGTGACCCCGCACCGGCTGGACGGGCCGGACCGGGAGCGGGCGTGGCGGCGGATCGCCGAGGCGCAGCCGAGGATCGCCAAGTACCAGAGCAAGTCGGAGCGGCAGTACCCGGTCATCCGGCTGACCGCGCGCTGACCCCGGCGCACCGGCCGCGCGTCCGCCGGGCGTTCGGGCGCGTCGGGTTCCGGCCATTTCCGGTGTCCCCGGCCGTCGCTCCGCTCTCCCGTCCGTCCCGCCCGCCTAAACTTCTACTCGCTTGTAGAGGACACCCGGAGCCGCCGGGACGTCCTCTCCGGCGCACGCGAGTACACACAGGCACGCAGGCATGTAACGGATGCACGTAACGGATGCACGCAAAGGAGTGGACGCCGCGATGGTGTTCAAACGGCTGCTCGGTTCGCTCGGTGTGGGCGGACCCTCGGTGGACACGGTCCTTCAGCAGGGTCCGGGGGTCCCCGGCGCCACACTGACGGGCGAGGTCCGGCTCAGGGGCGGCGAGGCCGACTTCGAGATCGAGGCCGTCGTCCTGGAGCTGATGGCCCGGGTCGAGGCGGAGCACGAGGACGGGGAGAGCGAGGGGGCCGTCGTCTTCGAGCGGTTCACCGTGGGCGGCTCCTTCCGGCTGGCGGCCGGGGAGGAGCGGACGGCGCCGTTCGCCCTGCCGCTGCCCTGGGAGACCCCGGTCACCGAGCTGTACGGCCAGCCGCTGGGGATCGTGCTCGGGGTGCGGACCGAGCTGGTGGTGGCGGGCGCCCGGGACAAGGGCGACCTGGACCAGCTGACGGTGGGTCCGCTGCCCGCGCAGGAGGCGGTGCTGGAGGCGTTCGGGCAGCTGGGCTTCGGCTTCCGGTCCGCCGATCTGGAGTACGGGCGGATCGGCGGCACGGGCCAGTCGCTGCCCTTCTACCAGGAGATCGAGCTGACCCCGTCGCCCGCCTACGCCCATCAGGTCCAGGAGATCGAGCTGACCTTCCTGGCCGCGCCGGGCGGCATGGAGGTGGTCCTGGAGGCGGACAAGCGCGGCGGCCTGTTCTCCCCGGGGCACGACACGCTGGCCCGGTTCACCGTGGGCCACCACGACGTCCGGGACTGGAACGCCGAGGTGGACGGCTGGGTGCGGCAACTGGTCGAGCGGCGCACGGCGTACGCCCCTCCGTACGGGCACGACGGGCACGCGGGTCATCACGGGCACGACGAGCACCGCTCCGGCCGGTCCGGGCCGGGGATCGGGACCGTGGTCGCGGCGGGGGCCGCGGGGCTCGCGGTCGGGGTGGTCGGCGGCATGGTCGCGGCGGAGGTCGTGGACGAGGTCGGGGACTTCTTCGAGGGCGACGACGAGAGCGGCGACGAGGGGGACAGCGAGGAGGAGTGAGCGCCGCTGCTATCTTCTACAGAGCTGTAGAAGATTGCGGCCGGGTCCGCCCGGACCGGTGTGTGTACCGGTCCGGGCGGACCCCCCTCCCCCGAAGCAACGGAAGTACGGAGTTCTCATGGCCCTGTGGGACCGCGTCAAGGAATCCGCGACCCAGATGCAGACCCAGCTCGTGGCGAAGCGCAACGACCTCAAGAGCGGGGCGTTCCGGGACGCGAGCATGGCGATGTGCGCGCTGGTCGCCGCGGCGGACGGCACCATCGACCCGTCCGAGCGGCAGCGGGTCGCCCAGCTCATCGCCACCAACGAGGTGTTGCAGCACTTCGACGCGCTGGACCTGCGGCGGCGCTTCGAGGAGAACGTCGACAAACTGACCGCCGACTTCGCCTTCGGCAAGGTGAGTGTGTTGCAGGAGGTCGCCAAGGCGAAGAAGAAGCCCGCCGAGGCACGGGCCGTCGTCCAGATCGGCATCGTGATCGGCGGCGCGGACGGCGACTTCGACAAGGACGAACAGGCAGTGGTCCGGGAGGCGTGCTACGCGCTGGACCTGCCACCGCACGAGTTCGACCTCTGACAGGCGCGGGGCCCTACAACGGGGTCGCCGCGTGCAGGATGACGACCAGGGTCACGGCCGAGTTCGCGGATGCCAGCGCGGACACGGCCGTGCCCGCCGCGGCGGTCCAGGCGGCGGCGCCGACCCCGCTGAACAGCGACGGCCAGGTGCGCGGCGCGGGCGGCGCGGTGCCGAGCAGCGCGGCCACCCGGCGGGGCACCGGACCGGGCGCCGCGAACCCGGCGAGGGTGGGCGCGGGAGTGCCCCGGGACAGCAGGGCCGCCGTACCGATGGCGCGGGCCACGGCCCTGCGGTCGCCCACCGTACGGGCCGCCTCCTCGTCCGCCCAGCGTTCGGCGGTGTAGGCGACGGCGGTGCGCAGCGGGCGCAGGAACGGGTTGGCGTGCGCCGCGAGCCGTACGGTCAGCAGGTAGCGGTGGTGACGGGCGGCCAGATGGGCCCGCTCGTGCGCGAACAGGGCCCGGCGCTCCGCCGACCCGAGACGGTCGAGCAGCCCGGTGCTCACCACGATCCGCCCGGCCCGGCCGGCGCCGCCCGGCAGCGCGTACGCGTACGGCGTGGCGTCGGGCAGCACGGCCGCCTCGGTGCCCGGCAGCGCGGCCAGCGCCCGGTGCGAGCGGCGGCGCACCCGGCCGTGCCGCCAGAGGGTACGGGCGCAGACGGCGGCGACGGCGAGCAGCGCCGGGATGGCGGCGCGGCCGGCCACCTCGTCGTACGGGAGGGCCTCGCGGACCTCGGGGTCGGACCAGCCGTCGGGGAGCGGGTTGCCGGGGAGCTGGGCGGTGCCGACCACCATCAGCAGGGCCAGACAGACCGTGCTGCACAGGGCCATCACGCCCGCGACGGCGGTCAGCAGCCGGGTGGCGACGCGCGGGTGCAGATGCTGTTCGGCCAGCCGGGCGACGGGCCACGCGGTCAGCGGCAGCACCAGCGGCAGGAAGACGAAGACCCCCATGCGGTGTCAGCCCTCTCCGCCGCGCGGGTCCGGCTCGTCGTCCCGGGCCCGGCCGAGCAGATCGCGCAGCAGCCGTTCGTCCTCGGGCTCCAGCGCGGTGACGAAGCTGGCCAGCACCGCTTCCCGGTTCTGCTCGCCGTCCAGCACCTTGCGCATCTTGCGGGCGGCGAGTCCCGCCTCGTCGGAGGCGGGCGTCCAGGCGAACGAGCGCCCGGCGCGCTCCCGGGTGACCGCGCCCTTGTCCAGCAGCCGGGTCAGGATGGTGATCACCGTGGTGTACGCGAGACCGCCGCCGAGGCGTTCCTGGACCCAGCCCGCCGTCGCGGGTCCGTCCGCCTCCCGCAGCACGGTCAGGACCAGTACCTCCAGCTCGCCCTGCCCCCGTCGCCGGGGACGCCGGTGATCCGTCACGTCCTGTCTCCCTTCCGCTGCCGTGCGCTTCGCAGGCGGTCCATCGTAAGGACACCTGACGCCCGCAGCGCGCCACCCCACTTTTCTACAGTGCTGTAGAGTCGCATGGACCGCTGTGACTACGCAGAACAGCTCGAACGAGGAGGACGACTGTGGGGGTTTCGCTGTCCAAGGGCGGCAATGTGTCGCTGACGAAGGAGGCGCCGGGGCTGACGGCGGTCCTGGTGGGTCTCGGCTGGGACGTGCGCACCACGACCGGCGCCGACTACGACCTCGACGCCTCCGCGCTGCTCCTGGACGCCTCGGGCAAGGTCGTCTCCGACCGGCACTTCATCTTCTACAACAACCTCACCAGCCCGGACGGCTCGGTCGAGCACACCGGTGACAACCTCACGGGTGAGGGCGACGGCGACGACGAGTCGGTCAAGGTGAACCTCGCCGGGGTGCCCGCCGAGATCGAGCGGATCGTCTTCCCGGTCTCCATCCACGACGCCGAGAACCGGGGCCAGAGCTTCGGCCAGGTCCGGGGCGCGTTCATCCGGGTGGTGAACCAGGCGGGCGGCGCCGAGATCGCCCGCTACGACCTGTCCGAGGACGCGGCCACCGAGACGGCGATGGTCTTCGGGGAGCTGTACCGCAACGGCGCCGAGTGGAAGTTCCGCGCCGTCGGCCAGGGCTATGCCTCGGGTCTGGCGGGCATCGCCGCCGACTTCGGCGTGAACGTCTGACACGGGGGGCGGGGTCGGCGTGTTCGGTCTGAGTGAACTGGCGGTCGTGCTCGTCGTGATCGCCGTGGTGATCGCCGTCAAGAAGGGCCCGGAGCTGGCCCGTTCGGCGGGCAAGGCGGCCCGCGTCCTCAAGGCGGAGGGCCGGGCGATGAAGGAGACGGACGACGGGCGCCCGGAGCGGGAACCCCGGGTGATCCCCGGCGAGACGGTCACTCCGCCGGGGCCGCGGGCTCCGGAGGACGGCCGCCACTGACGGGCGGGACCTGAGGACCGGGACCGCGCGCGGGACGACGCAGGATGTCGTCCGGTGCGCGGTCCTTGTCGTGGGCGGGCCTTGCCCCTGTCCCAGCCCCCGCCCCAGCCCCCGCCCCCGCCTCGCGGAGCTAGCCCGTCCCGCCCGAGTGTGCCGGTGCCGTGGTCCGTCGGGGCGCGGGTGTGTGCCCGGTCAGCACGGTGTACGCCGTCGCCGCCGCGTCGGCGGGGTGCGTACCGGGCGGCAGGGGCACCTCGATGCAGCGGGTGCCGCTGGCCGCGTGGCGGGCGAGGACCGAGGCGGGCGGACGGGTGGCGGTGCCCGGTGTGATGGCCACGATGCCGTTGCGGGCCAGCACTTCGGCGAGCAGTCCGGTGCGCTCGGGTGTGCCGTCGACGATCTCCACCCGGCGCCGGTCGGCGGTCAGTCGGGCGGCGAGGGCGCAGGCGGTGGCGCGGCGGTCGGCGAACGAGGGTCCGGTCACCCACACCGTGGCTCCCGGGCAGGTACATCGGCCCTCGGGGCCGTCCGGCCCGGTCAGCACGGGTATCCCCAGGCGCGGCTGACCTCGCGCAGCGCCTCGGGCACGTCCTCGGCGGACGGCAGCGGCCGGGCGTGCTGGATCTTCCCCGACTTGATGTTGTCGCTCCAGTCACCGATGAACGGCACGAACGGGCCGTGGTCGCCCTTGCGGTAGTCGAGCATCCGGGCCGTCCAGGGGACGCCGACGAACGCGCAGATGTCCTGGGTGATCTGTTCGGGCCGCTCGGTCAGCTCCTCGTAGCGGACGGTGAAGCCGGGCAGGGCGCCGCGCGCGGCCTCGACGCCCTCGACATAGCCGCGCACCTCACGGACGGTGGCGTCCAGGTCCCGGTCGGGGCGGTTGTTGATCAGGGAGCTGACCATGGACGCCGGGTGACGCAGCAGAAAGATGTAGCGGGCGTCGGGCCAGCCCTCGTGCAACCGCTCCCACACCCCCGCGTTGCCGGGGGTCTTGTCTACGATGACCCGCTTGCCGCTGCGCAGCAGTTCCCGGTGCATGATCCGGTCCCAGAGCAGATACTCCAGCTCCCGTTCGTCGAGGTCGAGCTGTTGCATCGCCTTGACGGTGTAGGGCTTGGTGAGGCCGATCGACAGGGTGCGCAGATGCATCTCGTGCGGGGCGCGGATCTGCGGATGGCTGTTGAGCAGCACCCGCAGCAGGGTGGAGCCGGAGCGCACCGAGGACAGCACGAACACCGGGTCCGGGACCAGCCGGCGGGCCGACTCGGGCACCGGCGGAGCGGACCAGCTCCGCATCCGCCGCCGCACCCCACGCGCCACCCGGCGCACCCGCGGGCCCACCACCGTCATGTCCTGCCTCCCTCTGCCCCCCCGGTTGCCTGAGACTTCACCTTCCCCCATCCGGCTTTGACTTGCCTGTGACCGCCGCATGGTTACGCCCTGGGACGCGGAGGGGGCCGCTGTCAGTCGGCGTAGAAGAGCCGTTCCGGGGTCTCGACCAGGATGCGGTGGCGGTCGGCCGGGTCGGGGGCCCAGTCGGCGAGCAGATTGAGGTACGCCCCCGTGTCCCGTCCGCCGTCCGTCAGATGGGGCCAGTCCGAGCCCCACACCAGCCGGTCGGGACGGGCGGCGACCAGGGCGCGGCCGAGCGGGACGGTGGAGGAGAGCGGCTTGTTCCCGGCGACCCGGTAGGCACCGGACAGCTTGATGTGGCAGCTTCCGTGGTCGAGGACCCGGACCAGCTGCGCGAAGTCGTCCTCGGTCAGTCCGTCGGACTCCTTCATATATCCCAAGTGGTCGATGACATAGGTGTCCTCGAAGTCGGCGAAGAACGGCAGCAGGTCCCGTACGACGGTGCCGGGTGTGTAGAACTGGAGGTGCCAGCCGCGCGGCCGGGCCCGGTCCGCCATCGCGCGGATGTAGCCGATGAGGTCGGCGAGCGGCCAGGAGGCGCGGGCGAACAGGTCGAGGCGGATCGCCCGCACCCCGATGCCGTGGTACTGGTCGAGTTCGGCGTCGGTGGTGTCGTCGTCGATCCGCACCACGCCCCGGCAGCGCGGGCCCGCCGCCTTGAGGACGTCGACCAGCAGGCTGTTGTCGTCGCCGTAGTAGGTGGGCTGGACCAGCACCATGCGGGTGATACCGAGCCGTTCCATGGCGCTCAGATACTGCTTGAGGGTGCCGTCGGGGAACTGGTAGAGGGGGCTGGGGCCGACCGGGTAGCCGGTCTCGAAGACATGGAAGTGGGTGTCGCAACTACCCGGGGGCACCTCGAACACCGGCTGGGTGAGGGTGTCGGCGGGGCGGACGGGAGTGGGTTTGGGCAGGTCGGTGGGCATGGCGGCGGTCTCGCTTCCTGGAGGCGGTGTCTAGGAAGGGGCGGCGGTGAAGGCGTCCAGGGCCTGGCGGGCGCGGAGGTCCGCGGCCTCGTGGAGCAGGGCCGTGTCGGTGCCGGTGATGCGCAGCGGGCACACCCCGAGCGGCACCAGGTCGTCCATCAGCTTCCGGTCGCCGATGCCGCCGAGGACCATCAGCTTGCCGTGGCGGCGGCAGGCGTCGGCGACCTGGGCCACCGCGTCCCGGACGCGCGGGTCGCCGTACTGGCCGGGGACGCCCA
The DNA here is from genome assembly GCF_040652095.1 of Streptomyces sp. NPDC048290. NCBI lineage: Bacteria > Bacillati > Actinomycetota > Actinomycetes > Kitasatosporales > Streptomycetaceae > Streptomyces > Streptomyces sp. NPDC048290. Next base: position 22,644 of record NZ_JBEZLM010000011.1, on the reverse strand, counting down.
GTTCGGCGGTGAAGTCATTGGCGCCCAGGGCCAGCATGTCGACCCCGTCGAGTGCCGCGATGGCGTCGGCGGCGGCGATGCCGCGCGGGGTCTCCAGCAGGATCTGCACGACCGTGTCCGCGTCGGCGGCGGGGTTCATGGTGGCCGCCGGGATGGGCCGCATGGCCAGCTGGGGCACCATGTTGGTCTGGGAGCGCTGCCCGCGCGGCGGGAAGCGGCAGGCGCCGACGATCCCCCGGGCCTCCTCGGCGCTCTCCACACGCGGGGCGACGATCCCGTGCGCGCCGCCGTCCAGGAGGCGGCCGATCATGCCGTACTCCCGCTCCGGGACCCGGACCAGGGCGGTCAGGCCCAGAGTTCCGGCGAGGACGCACAGTTGGGCGGCGGTGTCGGTGGACATGGCGGAGTGCTCCAGGTCCAGCATCACCGCGTGATGGCCGGTGGACGCCGCTATCTGGAGGGTGTCGGCGGTGCGGGCGGTGCGCACGGTCATCATCAGGGCGGGTTCGCCCCGGTGCAGCCGGGCCAGCAGCGCGTTGTGCGGGGGGTGGGTCATCGTGGGGTCTCCCTGCGGGTCAGGCCGCCGCCGAGGCGGAGCCGAAGGCGGGATAGGGCTCGTTGTCGAGGCCGGGGACGACGACGGCCGACGGGTCGTTGTCCTGGGCGATGAGCTGCTGGGCGGCGTAGTCGGTGACGGCGCCGGAGAGCAGTTGGCGCGGGTCCTCCATGACCAGCCGCAGCCGGGTCACCAGGGAGAGCCAGTCGTCGGTGGAGCGGATGGCGGGCTGCTCGCCGACCAGGGCGCCGCCGTCGGTGACGGTGTACGGGCCGGTGGTCTCGTCACCGGGGTCGAAGGCGGGGTAGCCCTCGAACATGGCACCGCCGAGTTCCACGGTGACGCGGGTTCCCGCCCACAGCCGGCGCAGTTGTTCCTCCACCGCCGTCACCTCGCCCAGGTCGCCGTCGACGGGGGTGGCGAAACCGGCGGCGTGCGGGGCGATGTAGAGGTGGCTGAGCGGGAGTTTGCCGCGGGAGGCGGCGAGCACCATCCCGGCGACGCTGTTGGTGCGCCAGGTGACTCCGGCGGTGGGGCGGCCGATCTGGCCGACGACCACCACCATGGCGCGGGCCCAGTCGACGCCCTGTGCGTCGAGCCAGCCGATCAGCCGGTGCGAGGTGTCGAGGCCGACCAGGAAGAACGTGGCGACCATGATGCGGTTGAAGGACACCGGCACCTCGGGGTGGCCGTCCTCCAGGAAGGTCTCGCGCAGGGTGGCGTGGTGCAGATACCGGGCCGGTTCGGCGAGCGCGCGCCGCAGATAGCGCTCGGTGATGGCGCAGGCGTAGTCGACCATGACCGCGACGGAGTCCTCCCGGCCGCGCAGCGCGACCGTGCCGATCCGGTCGCGCCACAGGGCGGGGCTGTTGGCGGCGCGGGCCCGCCGGGTGCGGCGCAGCAGCATCTCGGCGTCCGTACGCCACACTCCGTCGGGTTCGGTGCGGTACAGCTCGACCAGGGAGGCCAGCGCGGTGCCGAGGTGGGAGACGGCGGCCAGTTCCTTGAAGCCCCGGTTGCTCAGCCGGTAGGGCAGCACGGTGGGTGGTACTCCGTCGCCCGGGTACAGCGCCATGTCGGCTCCGGTGACCACCAGCAGCGGGTCGTGGGAGCGCCCGCGGGCGGCGCTGGCCCGCAGATGGGCGCCTATGGAGTCGGGTCCGGCGGTGTACGCCGTGAACAGGTCGACGAGCTCGGGGCTCTCGTGGTCGGACATCTCATCTCTCCTTGACCGCGCGGCGGTCGCCGGGACAGGTGGTCGCCGGGAACGCGGGGCGCGGCATCAGTCCGTGAAGCGGTAGACGCGTACGGCGGCGGAAAATCTGAGGTCGGCGCTGAGGGCGTTGCTCTGGACGATGAGCGGGCCCTCGGCGCTGTCCAGGACCTCCAGGTCGGTGCCGCCGGTGGTGGGGAACTCCTCGGCGAGTTCCAGCCGGCCGTGCTCCCAGCGGTAGATCTGGGAGTCGAGCGCGGCGGTGGGGTCGGCCGGGGTGCCGTGGATGAAGTTGACCCGGATCAGATAGAGGCCGCGGCCGGTGCGGACGACTGCGAGTTCCCGTCCGCCGGGTCCGTCGAGGAGTTGGTGCTCGGTGAAGGTGCCGGTGGCCCTATCCCAGCGCAGGAGCTGGGACGGGCCGTCGATCCGGGCGACGGCGAGGTACGGGCCGCGGTCGCCGTCGGGGGCGTCGAAGGTGGTGAAGGCGCGGCCCCCGGTCGGGACGAGGTCCTGGTGCGGGGTGAAGCGGGTGCCGTCCCAGCGGTGCAGGACGCTGGGGCCGATGTGGTCGGCGTGGGCGAGGAAGTGCTGTCCGTCGACGGTGAAGGCGTGCCAGTTGTAGCCCCACTGGGAGTCGATGTCCTGGAAGTGGACGAAGCGGGTGCCGTCCCAGGTGTAGAGGGCGGAGGGCCGGTTCTGGTCCTTGGTGTGGGGCAGGGCGACGCCCTGGGCGAGGGCGAGGAAGTGGCGGCCGTCGACGGTGAAGTGGCGCCACTGCTTGGCGGCGAAGCCGTCGAACGCCTGGAAGGGGGTGAAGCCGTCGCCGGTCCACTCGTGGACGACGGAGGGCACCGTGAAGTCGTAGGGGCCGGCGCCGCTGCGGATGCTGGCGACGGCGAGGAAGGTGCGCTCGCCGATGGTGAAGGGTTCGGCGTCCTCGCCGCCGGGCGCGGTCAGGCTGCCCCAGGGGGTGAAGCGGTCGCCGTCGCGGCGCAGCAGCAGCAGTTCGGTGTCGCTGTCACCGCCATTCATATGGGCGGGGGTGCCGGGGACGTCGTAGGCGAGCTGGGGGACGGCGAGCAGGTCGAGGTCGCCGACGCGCAGCCGGTGGACGGCGCGGGCGCCGGAGGCGGGGATGTCCTGGAGGGGGGTGAGCAGGCGGTGGGTCACGGCGACTGGTCTCCGTCGGGGCGGCAGGGGGCGGCGGGCGGCCCGTGAATGGGGCCGTCCTCGGGTGGTGGTGGTGCGGGGTTCACCCCGGGGGTGAGTGCGGGGCACCGAGAGGGGTGTGACGGTCGTAGGCGCGGGCCAGTGGGGACAGGTCGTGTCCGGCGGCGCCGCGCCGGATGAGGGCGGCGCTCTGGGCGCGGGCGGCGGGCAGCAGTCTCAGGGGGACGTCGAGCCGTTCGGCGAGCAGATGCCGGGCGACGGGGAGGGTGGGCGGGTCGCCGCCCGCCAGGCCGGCGCGGGCGGACCGGCTCATGACGGCTCGCCGCCCCGGGGTGCGGCGCCGAAGAACAGCTGGGCCATGTCCGGGTCGGCGAGCAGGGCGTCGGCGTCGCCGGTGTGCAGGACCCGGCCGCTCTCCATCACCACGGCGTGCTCGGCGAGGGTGAGTCCGAACCGTACGTTCTGCTCGACCATCAGGACGGTGACGCCGGAGTCCTTCAGGGCCCGGATGGCGTCGGCGAGCGCGGCGCACGCCTTGGGGTCGAGGCCCAGAGTGGGTTCGTCCAGCAGGACCACCCGGGGGCTGAGCATCAGGGCGCGGGCGAACTCGACCGTGCGGCGCTGGCCGCCGGACAGGGAGGCGGCCTTGTCCGCGGCGCGCTCGGCGACCAGCGGGAAGATCCGGGTGATCTCCTCGTAGCGGGTCCGGTTGCGTTCCTTCTCGCGGCGCCGGGTGTAGGCGCCCAGCATGACGTTCTCCCGGACGGTCATGCCGGGGAACAGGCCATGGTGCTGGGGGACCTGGACGACGCCCCGGCGCAGGATGTCGCCGGGGCTGCGGCGGCTGATGTCGTCGTCGCCGATGCGTACCTGTCCGGAGCGGGGGTTGAGCAGTCCGCTGCACACCTTGAGCACGGTGGACTTGCCCGCTCCGTTGGGGCCGACGATGCAGGTGATGTCGGCGGTGGGGGCGGTGAGGTCGACGCCCCGCAGGATGTCTCCGGCCTTGCCGTATCCGGCGACCAGTCCGGTCAAGGTGATCATGCGTCAACTCCCGTGGCGGCGTGGCTGCCCGCGCCCGGTGTGTGGTCGCCGAGGTACGCCTCCAGCACCGCCGGGTCCTGTTCGATCTGGCGGGGCGGGCCGCTGGCGATGACATGGCCCTGGGCGAGGACATGGATGTGGTCGCAGAGGGACAGCACCAGGGGCATGTTGTGCTCGACGATCAGCACGGTGGTGCCGGCGGCGTTGAGCTTGCGGATGATGTCGGCGAGGCGCTCGATGAGGGTCGGGTTGATCCCGGCCGCGGGTTCGTCGAGCAGCAGCACCTCGGGTTCCAGCATCAGGGCCTGGGCGAGTTCGATCAGCTTCTGCTGGCCGAAGGAGAGGTCGCCCGCCTGGTGGTCGGCGTACTCGCCCATGCCGACGAAGTCCAGCCACTCCCGGGCGCGGGCGGCGGTCCTGCCGCTGATCGCGGAGTCGGCGAGGCGGCTGGTGGAGAAGGTGCGGCTGGGGACGGCGAGGTTCTCCAGCGCGGTCAGGTGCGGGAAGATCCGGGTGGCCTGGAAGGTGCGGGCGAGCCCGTGGTGGGCGTGGAGCCAGCGGGGGGTGCCGTCCAGGCGTGTCCCGCCGAGGTGGATGGTGCCGCTGTCGGCGGCGAGGCTGCCGTCGAGCAGGTTGAACACCGTGGTCTTGCCGGAGCCGTTGGGCCCGATCAGGCCCGTGATGGAGCCCCGCCGGACGGTGAACGAGCAGTCGTCGACCGCCGTGACCCCGCCGAACGACTTGCTCAGGCCCTCGACCTTCAGCAGTGGCCCGTCGTCGGGCGCCTCGGTGCGCGGGGTGAGCGCGGTGGGCGGCAGCGCGGCGGGGGCGGTGGCGAGCCGGGCCCCAGCGAGCGCCTTGGGTCCGGTACGGCGCAGCCGGGCCAGCCAGTCGACGCCCTCGGTGAGCACTCCGCGCGGGAAGAACAGCACGATCGCGGCGAGCAGCGCCCCGTAGATGATCAGTCGCCAGGAACCGGCGTCGGGGCCGGACAGGCTCTGGTTGGTGAACTGGTTGAGCGGCTCCAGCAGGAAGGCGCCCAGCACCGGGCCCCACAGGGTGCCGACGCCGCCGAGGTGGGCGGCGAGCACGATCTGCATGGCGATGACGATGTCGAACATCGACGCCGGTTCGAGGAAGGCGATGTAGTAGGCGTAGACACCGCCCGCGACACCGATGGGGAAGGCGCTCGCGGCGAAGGCGAACATCTTGTACCGGTCGGTGCGCACCCCGATGCCGTCGGCCTTGGACTCGTCGTCGCGGATGGCCATCAGACCGATGCCGAAGCGGGAGCGGCGGATCGCCCAGGAGCCGAGGACGGTCAGGCCCAGCAGGATGAGCAGGTAGTAGTAGAACGGCCAGTTCATGAAGGCGCGGTCCCAGGTGGGCAACGGCAGGTTGAGTCCGTGGTTGCCGTTGGTCAGGGACGACCAGTTGGCCGTCAGCAGGGCCGTGAACTCCAGGAACGCGAAGCTGATGATGACGAACGCGGCGCCTCGGGTACGCCGGCCGACGAGTCCCAGCAGCATGGCCGACAGGGCCGCCACCACCCCGCCCACCGGGGCGGCGACCAGTGGGTTGACTCCGGTGTGGATGGAGATCAGGGCGGTGGTGTAGGCGCCGAGGCCGAGGAACGCGCTCTGGCCGAGCGAGATGTAGCCCGCGTAGCCGGAGATGATGTTCCAGCCGGAGGCCATGATGGCCAGCAGGAACGCCATGATGGCCATGTTCTGCCAGTAGGCGTTGTCGGACACGACGGGGAAGAGGGCGAGGGCGACGGCGGCGGCGCCGATGCCCGCGGCCTTGAGTCGGGTGGTGTTCATGCGCGGCTCATGTCCTCTCGCAGCCGTGTTCCGAGCAGGCCCTGCGGGCGGACGACGAGCACGACGATGATGGCGATGTAGGGCACCGCCACGGCCCAGTCGGGCGAGACGTAGGTGGAGGTGAGGGACTCGGCGACGGCGATGACGACGGCGCCGAGGACGCTGCCGGGCAGACTGCCCATCCCGCCCAGCACGATGATCGACAGGGTGAGTCCGATCCAGTGGTCGGCGGAGCTGGGCATGAAGGGGTAGAGCACGCTCAGCAGGGAGCCGCCCGCCCCGGCCGCCGCCACGCCGATGGCGTAGGCGGCGGCCCAGGTCTTGCGGACCTCGATACCGATCAGCCGGGCCCCTTCGGAGCTGGCGGCGGTGGCCTGGATGGACCGTCCCATCCAGGTGCGGCGCAGCAGCAGGTACAGACCCGTCAGGACGACGGCGGCGACCAGCCAGGAGTAGACCATGGCCTGCGGGAACCGCATCCCGAGCACGCTGAACGACTCGTTGGCGTAGCCGGGGGTCACCGAGTGTGGGGCATTGCCCCAGATCAGCGCGATGACACCCTTGACGACCAGGCCCAGGCCGAAGGTGGTGACCAGGGCCATGGAGGGGTCGGTGGTGCGGGACCGCTCGATGAAGATGTAGTAGGTGACCCAGCCGACGATCAGCAGCGACGGGGTGGTGATCACCGTCAGCAGCAGCGGGTCGATACCGGTGGCGTCCCACAGCGAGTAGGTGAGGTACGCGCTGAGGATGAGCATACTGCCCTGGGCGATGTTGACCACCCGCATGACCCCGAAGACCAGGTTCATGCCGGAGGCGGCCAGCGAGTACACCCCGCCGATCAAGAGCCCGAGGATGAGCGCTTGAAAGAACGTCGACACTACGACCACCCCGGCTTGGGGTTGACCGCCTCGGTCACCGTCTTCTGACTCTCCGGGAGGACGAACTGCAACTCGCCCTCCTGCCACTGGGCGAGCAGCATGTCGCCGTCCGGGACACCGCGTTCGTCCCAGCGCAGGCTGCCCACGATGGTGGAGACCGGGTGGGCGTGCAGCCAGTCGGCGAGGGCGGTCTGGTCGAGGCTGCCGACGTTCTCCACGGCCGCCTCCAGGACCTGCCCGGCGGTGTACGCGTTGGCGGCGTCGTCGGTGGGCGGGGACCCGTAGGAGTCGGTGTACGCCTTCACGAACTCGGCGTTGCCCTGGTAGGTGGAGGCCGGGCTCCACGCGGTGGTGGTGAAGATGCCCTCGGTGTTGGCCGCGCCGACGGCCTGCGGGTAGGAGCCGACGAGGCTGGGCGCGTTGGTCTGGAACATCATGTCGGGGCTGAAGTCCTGCTTCTGGAGCGCCTTGACGAGCCCGGCGCCGTCGTTGGCGGCGACCGCGCCGTGCACGATGAGGTCGGGTTCCTCGCGGGCGATGGCGCTGGCGATGGGGTCGAAGTTGACCGTCTCCGGGGCGTACTTCTCGGCGTAGACGGACTCGACGCCCAGCTCGGTCAGCCGCTCGCGGAACTCCTCGATGGTGACATCGGTGTTCGGGTCGTCCTGGGTGGGATAGGCGGCGGTCTTGGGCCGCTCGGCGGCGGGCAGCGACGCTATGTAGTTCACGAACTGCTCGGGCAGGTCCAGGGAGGTGCTGGGCTGGGCGAAGAAGAGGTACTCATAGCCCCGCTCGAAGATCTCGGAGGCGCCGCCGGAGGGTTCGACGTAGAGCATCTTGTTGCGCTCGGCGACCGAGGACGCGGGCAGGTTGAGCTTGGAGGAGAACGTGCCGAGCAGCAGGTCGACCCGGTCCTGGCTGATCAGCCGGTTGTAGTTGCTGACCACGGTGTTCTGGTCGAATCCGTCGTCCAGCACCTTCAACTCCACCTGGCGGCCCAGCAGTCCGCCGTCGGCGTTGACCTGCTCGACCCAGACTCGGTAGCCCTCGTAGGCGGGTTTGGAGGCGTCGGCCACGGGGCCGGAGAGCGGCAGTGAGATGCCGATGGTGATGGGGCCGTTGGTCGAGCCGGAGCCCGAGCCGCACGCGGCGGCGGTGGCCATCAGGAGAGCAGCGGTGCTGAGGGCGGCGTAACGCCGTCCGCCTCGGCCGATTCCTGGCATGAGACCCACCTTCAGTCGGTGACAGGTTCTGATGGTGTGCTGGGACAGCCCCTCGGTCTGGTGCAGTGGTGAGCGGCTCAGCCCCGGTGGGGTTGGGGCGGCGACGTCCGGCGTGGCGGCGCGTCGGTCGGGGTCGGGGATCTCCGGTGGCCTGTCCTGGGCACGGTGGGGATCTCCGGGGACGCGGGTGGCGTCCCAGTCGGCTGAGGCTGCGGACCCCTGGCCTTCATGTGCAATGTATACATTGCACATGAAGGGTCGGCAAGACATCGCGCAGAGGATCTGGAGGGAATTCCTCTACTCCGCGGTAATCCCATGAATCCCCTGAGTACGGGCGGCTTGCGGGCCGGTGTCCAGGGTGCGGAACCGGCCGGGGAGGGGATTTCCGGACGGCCCGGGAACGCGAGAACCCCGGACGGCCGGGGAACGACGAGAGGGGCGGCCGGGCCGCCCCTCTGCTCATATGTCGCGTCCTCGAAGGTCGCGCCGACGGTGGCTCACATGGCCCGGTCCCCATGGCCGTACATCACCACGGCCTGGTGCACATGTTCGGCCGCCGCCGCCTCGGCCCGCTCCGGGTCGCCGTCGAGGATGGCACCGAGGATCGCGTCATGGTCGCGCGGCGTGAGATCCGTACGGCGGTTGATGTTGGCCAGCGAGCCCACGGCGAACCGGGCCCAGATCCGGTCCAGGGCGTCGGTGAGCAAGGGGTTTCCGGCCAGTCGGGCGAGCAGCATGTGGAAGGCGAGATTGGCGTGCCAGGCCCCGGTGGGGTCGCCCGCCTCGGCGCGCTCCTCGACCGCGTGCGCCGCCGACTTCAGCTCGGTGAGCTGGGCCGGGGAGAGCCGGCCGTCGCGCTGCGCGGTGGCCGCCAGCTTCGCGGCCAGCGCGTCCAGGGCGCCCTGGAGCTGCATGGCGTGCAGCATCTCCTGCGGGGTGAGGGAGCTGACCACCACGCCCCGGCCGGTCGAGGAGACCAGTCCGTCGCTCTGGAGCCGGCGCAGCGCCTCACGCACGGGGGTACGGCTCATCTCCAGGTCCTTGCACAGACCCAGTTCGGTCAGCCGGTCCCCGGGCCGGTAGTGACCGTCCACCAGCCGCTCGCGCAGCCGCCGGTAGGCGACCTCGGCCTGATTATGGATTCCTGGACGCTCCTCTGCAGAGCCACCGGATGACAGCATCCTTAACGTATACATTGTATTCAGTCACGCCCGCAATAAGCGGGAGTCACCGTGTGCCACATGGTTCCACGCCGGGCCGGGGCCGGGCACGCCGAAGCGGCGCCCGGCCGGGTGGCTGGACGCCGCTAGGGGGTCGGCGGGCGTCAGGGGGTGAACGGGCGGGCCGGTGCGACCCGGCCGGTGACCTCGCCGAGACCGATCCGGGCTCCGGACGGGCCGGGGGCCGTGGCGCTGACGGTGACCTCGTCGCCGTCCTCCAGGAAGGCGCGGGAGGCGCCGCCGGGCAGGGTCAGCGGCTCGGTGCCGCCCCGGGTGATCTCGATGAGCGAGCCCTCCTGCCCCGCCCCGGGGCCGCTGACCGTGCCCGAGGCATAGAGGTCGCCGGTGCGGGCGGCGGCCCCGTTCACGGTCATATGGGCGAGCATCTGGGCGCCGGTCCAGTACATCGCGGCGAACGGCGGCGCGGAGATCTCATGGCCGTTGAGACGCACCGACAGCGCCAGGTCGAGGCCGTCCTTGCCGGTGTCCGTGAGATACGGCAGCGGCTCCGGGTCGCGCGCGGGCGGCGCGGTCCAGGCCGCGTCCAGCGCCTCCAGCGGGACGACCCACGGGGAGACGGAGGTCGCGAACGACTTCCCGAGGAACGGTCCGAGCGGCACGTACTCCCATGCCTGGAGGTCGCGCGCCGACCAGTCGTTGACCAGGCACACCCCGAACACATGGTCACGGAAGGCGCTGACCGGGACCCGCGCGCCGAGCGGTGAGCCGGTGCCGACGACGAACCCGATCTCGGCCTCGATGTCCAGCCGCTGCGACGGCCCGAAGAACGGCGCCTCGCTCCCCGGCGGCCTGCGCTGCCCCACCGGCCGCACCACCGGGGTGCCCGACACCACGACCGTGCCGGACCTGCCGTGGTAACCGATCGGCAGATGCTTCCAGTTGGGCGGCAGCGGATCACCACCCGGCCGGAAGAGCCGCCCGAGATTGCCCGCGTGGTGCTCGCTGGCGTAGAAGTCGACGTAGTCCCCGATCTCGTACGGCAGCCGCAGCGCGACCTGGTCGAGCGGGTACAGGGCGGCTTCGGCGGCGCTGCGGCGGCGGTCGTCGGTGAGGGTCTCGCGGACCCGGGCGCGCACCGCCGACCAGGTGTCCCGGCCCTGCCCCAGGAACGGGTTCAGGGCGGGCTCGGCGAACACCGGGTCGCCGAGGGCGGCGGCGAGATCCAGCACCCGGTCCCCCACCCGCACCCCGACACGGGGAGGGGCACCGGGCGGGGCGAAGACCCCGTAGGGCAGGTTGTCCAGGCCGAAGACGTCGTCGGGGGGCAGGTCCAGCCAAGTCATGGTGGGTGACTTTCGGGGTGTAGGGGTGGGCGGGCCCGGGGGGGGGGGAGCGGGGAGCGTTGGGCGGGGAGCGGGGAGGTACCTCTGAGCGGAGAGGTGCCTCTGGGGCGGGGAGGTGCCTCTGGGGCAGGGAGGTGCCTCTGGGCGGAACGAGCCGCTCAGAAGTTGCCGCGCTTCTCCTGCTCGCGCTCGATCGCCTCGAACAGGGCCTGGAAGTTGCCCTTGCCGAAGCCGAGCGAGCCATGACGCTCGATCAGCTCGAAGAACACGGTGGGACGGTCGCCGAGCGGCTTGGTGAAGATCTGGAGCAGATAGCCGTCCTCGTCGCGGTCCACCAGGATGCCGCGCTTCTGGAGCTCCTCCACCGGCACCCGCACCTCGCCGATCCGGGCGCGCAGCTCGGGGTCCTCGTAGTAGGAGTCCGGGGTGGCCAGGAACTGGATGCCCTCGGCGCGCAGCGCGTCGACGGAGGCGAGGATGTCATTGGTGGCCAGCGCCAGGTGCTGGGCGCCAGGGCCCTGGTAGAACTCCAGGAACTCGTCGATCTGGGACTTCTTCTTGCCGAGCGCCGGCTCGTTCAGCGGGAACTTGACCCGGTGGTTGCCATTGGCGACGACCTTGGACATCAGCGCCGAGTACTCGGTGGCGATGTCGTCGCCGACGAACTCCGCCATGTTGGTGAAGTTCATGACCCGGTTGTAGAAGTCGACCCACTCGTCCATCTTGCCCAGCTCGACATTGCCGACCACATGGTCGAGGGCCTGGAAGATCCGGCGGGGGCGGCCCTCGCGCCGGACGAAGGACGACGTGCGCGCGACATAGCCGGGCAGGTAGGGGCCGTCGTAGCCGGAGCGGTCGATCAGGGTGTGCCGGGTGTCGCCGTAGGCCGCGATGGCGCCCACGCGGACCGTGCCGTGCTCGTCGGTGATGTCGTACGGCTCCTCCAGGACCGTCGCGCCCTGGGCGCGGGCGTGGGTGATGCACTTGTCGACGTCCGGCACCTCCAGCGCGATGTCGATGACCCCGTCGCCATGCTTGCGGTGGGCGTCCGCGAGCGGGCTCTCGGGGTCGACCGCGCCCTTGAACACGAACCGGATGGCACCGCTGCGCAGCACGTACGACTGGTGGTCGCGGTTGCCGGTCTCGGGGCCCGAGTAGGCGATCAGTTCCATGCCGAACGCGGACTGGTAGAAGTGCGCCGTCTGGGTGGCGTTGCCGACGTTCCAGACCACCGCCTCCCAGCCGGTCACCGGGAAGGGGTCGCCCTTGGCGTCGTACTCCACCAGGCCGACGAGCTGCTGGAGCTGGGGGAGGTCCAGTTCGGCGAGCCGCTCCTGACTGGTGAGGATCTGGTCGATGCTCATGTGTCGTCCCTTCGGTGGCAACGCGACCCGGTCGTCGCGCCGGTGGCACAGGCGGGCACGGAGGCGTACGCCGCTTCCGCGCCGCCGTCCCGCACTGCCACCAGCACAGCCGCTGACCGGGACCTGTGCAAGAGTTACCGCGATTGCTGGGCATCCTGCTCAATCTGCCCAGCAGGTTCGCGGTGGACGTGTACATCTTGTACAGCTCGGGAATGGCTGGTGGACACCTTGCGCGGAATGGCCGCACGAGGAGCACCTCCGTCGCGGGGGCCGTCGAGTGCCTCCGCCCGGGGCGCCTGCCATGATCCGTGGATGCGTGACGACGGCACATCCCGGACCGGACCGGGCCACCGAGAGGCCGGTCCCCGGTGACCGCGCCGGGGCCGGGCCCGGTGGTCCCGGCGGACGATGACGGGCACCCTGGGACCGTGGCTGCCCGGGAAGCAGGAGACGCGGAACCGGTGGGACCCGCGCGGCCCTTGCCGTCCCCGGCGGCCTGCGAGCCGATCGATCCGGACGTCGCCCCGCTGCCGCCGAGGCGGCGGCCCGGCCGGTGGCGCGCGGAGGGTCCCGTGGTGGCCATGGTCGCGCTGGGCGGCGCGCTGGGCGCCTCGGCCCGGTACGGGGCGGCCCTGCTGTGGCCGACGGCGGCCGACGGCTTCCCGTGGACGACCCTCGGGGTCAACACGCTCGGGTGTGCGGCGATCGGGGTGTTCATGGTGCTGATCGGCGAGGTGTGGGCCGCGCACCGGCTGGTCCGGCCGTTCGTCGGCACCGGGGTGCTGGGCGGGTTCACCACGTTCTCCACCTACGCGGTCGACATCCAGCGGCTGCTCGACGCGGGACGGCCGGGACCGGGTCTCGGCTATCTGGCGCTGACCCTGATGGCGGCGCTGACAGCGGTGTGGAGCACGGCGTGGGCGACCCGCCGGATCGTGGCGTGGAGGCGAGGATGACCCGACTGACCGGACGCGCGCTGCGGCTGACCGTCTTCGTCGGCGAGAGCGATGTGTATCATCACCGGCCGCTGTACACCGAGATCGTGCACCGGGCGCACCGCGCCGGGCTCGCCGGGGCGTCGGTGTTCCGTGGCATCGAGGGGTTCGGCGCGTCGTCGCTGATCCACACGGCCCGGCTGCTGTCACTGAGTCAGGATCTGCCCGTCGCGGTGGTCGTCGTGGACGACGAGGCCCGTATCCGGGCGTTCCTGCCCCAGTTGGACGGGCTGATCACTGGGGGACTGGTGACCCTGGACGCCTGCGAGGTCGTCCACTACGCCGGGCGGGGCGAGGAGCGCGCCGAGTGAACTGGCTGCTGGTGATCGCCGGGGCCGTGGTCGGCGCGCCGCTGCGCTATCTGACCGATGTGGCGGTGCAGCGGCGGCACGACACGCTCTTCCCGTGGGGCACGTTCACCGTGAACGTGGCCGGGTGTCTGGTGCTGGGCCTGCTGACCGGTGCCGTCACCCACGGGGCGGCGTCCGGCTCCGTACAACTGCTGGTGGGCACCGGCCTGTGCGGTGCGCTGACCACGTACTCGACGTTCTCGTACGAGACCATGCGGCTCGCGGAGGCGGGGGCGCGGTTCTTCGCCGCCGCCAATGTGCTGGCCAGTGTGGTGGCGGGGGTCGGCGCGGCGTTCGTGGGGGCGGTGCTGGCGAGGGCGCTGTGGGGGTGAGTCGATGCGGGAGGCAGCCTTGCCGACGTCGGCACGGCGGGGTCGAGCCGCGCCTCACGCCCCCGCCCTGACACCTCCCGCGCCCCGCCCCCGCCCCCCCTACAACCCGAGCGCCGCTATCCCCGCGCGGGCGATCTGCACGTCCTGCGCGGGCAGCGCCCCGCTGACGCCGACCGCGCCGACGCACTGGCCGTCCTTGAGGATGGGCACCCCGCCTTCGAGCACCCCGTCGATCGCGGGGGCCGTCACATAGGCGGTGCGGCCCTGGTTGATCTGGTCCTCCAGGGCCTTGGTCTCCCGGCGGGCCAGTGCGGCGGTGCGGGCCTTGGATGGGGCTATGTGCGCGCTGAGGGGGGCGGCCCCGTCCAGCCGGTGGACGGTCCAGGGGTGGCCACCGGGGTCGACGACGGCGATGGTGACGGCCCAGTCGTGGCGCTGGGCCTCGGCCTGGGCCGCCGCCACGATGCGGTCGACGTCGGCGCGTTCGAGGACGGTGCTGGTCTTCACGTCAGTGGTTCCGATCCGTCGTGAGGGCGGGTCCGCGCACTGGTGCGGCGGTGGCGCGGGAACGCCGGGCCCTGCTGTCAGGGCCCGGGTGCGGACACCGTACTCGTGGTGGCGGGCCGCTGTCCGGGCCCCACCGACCCCATGCACTGCAATACAAGATGCCGTCTCGTCCATTGACTAGTGCTTCGGACCGCTCCTATCGTGGAGCCACTTCTGGAGAGGACGGAAAGGACGGGACCCGCATGAAGCCAGTCGCCCTGATCGGCGCCTTGCTCGTGTCGTGCGCCGGCCGCCGGACCTACGACGAACCGCTCCGATACTCCCCGCCCCGGGAAGGACTGCGCCCCGGCACGGCCGTCGGTGTCCCTCAGACCCCCTTCTGAGGCTCCGCAGCCTCGGACGGACCCCGTTCTGAGGTTCCGCGTCGCCCCCGCGCGACGCCCGACCGCCGCAGCCCTGCGCCCCGGCCGTCCGTCGCCTTGTCGTCGGCAGGCCGCTCCACCCCGATTCCGCGAGGAGTGCACCACCATGACCACCACCCCCGACCAGCAGATCCCCGGGCCGTCCGCCTGGCGCGGCGACGACCTGATGACGTCGACCGACTGGATCTACGTCCTCAGCGACGCCGAGCGCACCGAACTGGAGGAGCTGGGCCGCCGCTTCGTCGCCGACGACCCGGATCTGCGGACCGTCACCGCCGCCGACTACCCGCTCGACGCCGCCCGTGGCCTCAATGACGAGAGCGCCCGCCAGATGGACTCCGGCCGGGGCTTCATCCTGGTGCGCGGACTGCGCACCGACGACTACGGGCCCACCATGGCCGCCGCGATCTTCTTCATCATGGGGCTGCACCTCGGCCAGCCGATCGGGCAGAACCAGCGCGGCGATCTGCTGGACCATGTCATCGCCACCTCCAACAAGACGATGGCCGACGAGGGCGCGCTGCCCTCCCGTATCCGCGACCGGCTGCCGTTCCACTCCGACAGCTCCGACGTCGTCGCCCTGATGTGTCTGCGCGGCGCCAAGGAGGGCGGGGCGTCCAGCCTGGTCAGCGGCACCACCATCTACAACGAGATGCTGCGCCGCCGCCCGGACCTCGCACCCCGGCTGTTCGACACCTACCACTGGGACTGGCGCCGTCAGGACCCCGACTCCCCCGAACTCACCTACACCTCGCCGATCATCAGCTATGTCGACGGGATCTTCAGCACCTACGCGGGCAGTTCGATGATCTTCAGCGCGCAGGAGTACCCGGGTGTCCCGGCGCTCACGGCCGACCAGTCCGAGGCCATCGCCCTGTTCGACGAGATATCGCAGGAGTCGGGGCTGCCGATCGACATGGACTTCCAGCCGGGCGATGTGCAGTGGCTGCTCAACTACGCGGCGCTGCACTCGCGCACCAGCTATGTCGACCACCCGGAGCCGGATCGCCGCCGTCATCTGCTGCGGCTGTGGCTCAAGCGGGACGTGGGCCGTCCGCTGGCGCCCAAGTTCGGCAAGCATGTCGTGGTGATGGGTGAGCCCGCCACTCCCCCGCTGCCGGGCGGCCGGTTCCGGATCGCCGACGCGGTGACCGTGAACGACGACTGGGGCGCGTGACCTGTGCCGGACCGGGCGGGTGATCCGTCACCCGCCCGGTGATCCTTCGTAGCGACAGAAGAGGGACGCTCCCCCGGGAGCGTCCCTCTTCACATGGCCGTGGCCGCCGGTCAGGGCACCTCGTCCAGCAACCGCCGGTAGATCCGCGCGTACGCCGCCAGCCGCGCCAGCGACAGTGTGTCCCGGCGCGGGTCGCCGTCCGCCGGACGCGGCTGCGGCCCGAGCCGTACGGTGTCCACGCCGCGGGCGCGCAGTACGACCCCGTCGGTGGAGCCGGTCCAGCCGGTGAGGGGCGGTGGCGGGGCGCCGAACTCGTCCTGCCAGGCGGCACGGGCCGCCGTCACCACGGGGGCGTCGGCGGGGGTGGCCGCGGCGGCGGCGACCGGCTCGGCCCGTACGTCGATCGCGCAGTCCCGCAGCGGGGTGTCCGCGCAGCGGGTGCGCAGCCGGTCGGCGAGCCCGGACGCCAGCACGGCCGGTTCCACCGGGTCACCGGCGACGACGTACAGGTCGATCCGGAGGGCGGCGGGCAGCAGGTCGGGCTTGTCGGGCCGGCCGCCGCCGATCGCGCCGATGCCGCAGGCCCGGCCGGTCTGTCCCTCGCGGGGGTCGGCGGCGAGATAGGCGGTGCGCCAGCGGTCGAGTTCGTCGAGGACGGTCCCGGCGTGGGCGAGCACTCCGCCGGGCGGGGTGGCGGAGGCGGGGGCCATCGCGGCGCCGGAGCGGCCGGTGACCCGGACGGTGAGATAGAGCGCGCCCGGCTCGTGCCACAGCAGCGTGGGCGGGCCGGACTTGGCGACGAGGGCGGACCGGGGCGGTGGGTGGGCGTCGAGGTACGCCTCCACGCCGGTGACCGCGCTGTCGCGGCGATGGGTGCCCGACCCGGCGAGCAGCAGCCGTCCCGAGGCCGCCCCGGCGAACGCGACCAGCGCGGCGGCGGCCGGTCCTCGGGCGACCCCGAGGCCGAAGCCGGTGATGTCGTCGCCGTCGGCGTCCAGCGGGGCGACAGGGGCGGTACTGCCGGTGACCTGGGCGTTGGCGGGGTCACCGGGGTCGAGCGAGGTGTCGAGATGGGAGTAGAGCAGGGGTCCGGCCCCGTGGGTGGCGATCAGGCTGCCGCCCTCGGGGCCGTGCTCCAGCACCTGCCAGTCGATGTGCGGCCAGCGGTCGGCGCACCAGGCGCGCAGCCGGTGGGCCGCCACCCGCTCCTTGCCGCGCGGCGCGGCCACGCGGTCCAACTGGTGCAGGGTGTCGAGCAGGTGCTGTCTCAAAAACGTCCCCAGTCGTCGGCGGCCGGTCGCCATACGTCGATGTTGCGCGGGTCGGCGGGCATCCGGCGGGGGCGGTGGGTCTCGTGCTCCTCCGGGGTGAACACCCGGTGCGCGTCGCACAGTTCGTAGCGCGGGCCGAAGCGGGTGTCGTGCATGTAGAACGCGATCGACGTGGACGCCGAGTGGTTGACGATGTCGGAGGCGATCGGGGCGCCCTTGTAGAGCGCGCGGGCCCGCATCCGCATGACATGGTCGAGGCTCTTCATCGCGAAGCACAGATGGGCGACATAGTGCTCCGTGTTGTTCTGCACGGCGAGGCTGTGGTGGTAGCGGTCCTCGCAGCGGAAGAACGTGGTGGAGCCGACGACATAGTCCGAGGGGAGGAAATTCAGGACGTTCTGGTAGAAGTCCAGGGTCTCCTCGTACTTGGCGGTGGCGATGAAGGGATGCACCAGGTCCAGCGGCCGGATCTCCAGGTGCGGGGGTTCGGCGTACTCCTGGAACTCGGTGAACAGCTCGATGATCAGGCCGTTGGGGTCCTTCACCGCGAAGCCGTCGTCGCACAGGGCCCGCTGGCGCTCCTGGAGTTCCAGGACCTCGAGGCCGGCGTCGGCGACGGACTTGCGCAGCCGCTCCAGGACGTCCTGGCTCTCCACGCTGTAGCCGACCGCCGTGGTCCAGCCGTCGGTGCGCTCGGGCGCGCTGATCAGCTCGATGGAGTGGTGCTCGATGTCGGCGCGCAGATAGGCGTAGTCGTCGGTGCGCTGCTCCAGCTGGAGCCCGACGTGGTATTCGAGGAAGTCGATGGTGGCCTGCATGTCGGGTACTTCGATGCGGGCGTACTCCATGCCGTACGGGCCGCGGGGGCGGGTGCTCACCGGGGCTGTCCTTCCTGCGCCGGGCGCGGTGCGCTCGGTGTACGCGAACGAGGTGATGGCCTGCCGGTCGATGACCGGGCGCCAGCGGGTGTGCACGAAGTGTTCGTGCGAGTCGCTGCCCAGATAGGCGAGCAGGTCCTCCTGGCTGTCGAAGTCGACGGCCATGGTGTGGGTGAAGGTCCGGTCGCGGGTGCTGATGTTCTCGCCGAGGACGAAGCCCCGCATGGCCGGGTAGCGGTCCGGGAAGGAGCGCAGCTCGGCCAGGACGGAGTCACGTTCGGCCGGGTCGGTTCCGTCGGAGAACCGGAAGGAGAGGGTGTGCCGGATCATGGGTCGCCTTCCGTCGCCGCTAGAGGATGAAGCTGAGCCGGGCGCCCGCGGTGAGGCGCTCATGACCGAGGACCGAGCGGCGCAGCCGGAAGCGGAAGCCGTCGTCGGTGGGGACCAGGAGATGGTCGTACCAGCCGACATAGGCGTCGAAGTGGCCGTCGCGGGCGCGGTGCACCACGAAGGCGGCGGCGGCCCGGAAGCAGTTCTCCGCGTCCTCGGCGGGCTCGAAGAGCCGTACGTTGGAGATCAGCCGGTGGGTGCGGGAGTGCGGGTTCTCGGCGTGGGCCTTGCGTGACTTCAGGCGCTTGACGCGGGCGGTCAGCAGGCCCCAGTCGTCGTCGACGAAGGACCCGGTGTCGTGCGGGGACCAGCCGGGGCGGTAGTCGGTGGTGGGGATCTCGTAGCGGGCGCCGGGCTCGAACAGGGCGAGCCAGGCGTCGTAGTCCCAGTGGTCGAGGATGTCGGCCTCGGTGTAGAGGAAGTCCTCGACCTCGGGGCGGGTGACGGTGCGGCCCGCGCAGTGCACGGTGGAGCGGCCCACGGTGGTGGTCATCGCACGTCCCTTCCGGAGAGGAACGACGCCGGACGGTCGCCCTGCACTTCGAGTCCGCCGTCGACGCCGACGGCGTCGACCCAGTGCCGCCAGAAGCCGCGCATGGCGCCCTCGTCGGTGGACCGGCCCTGGACGCCCTTGACCTCGTCGGCCATGCCGCGGGACATGTCGCTGTAGTCGGTGGCGGGGCTGGCGCTGTCCGCGGTGGCCTGGATGCCGCGCTGGACGGCCTCGTACGCCTCGATGTCGTCGGGGGTGGCGAGACCGCCGGGGCCGACGAAGCTGACCACGGTCTTCATGCGCAGGGCGCGGGTCTCCGGGTCCTCCTC
Organism: Streptomyces sp. NPDC048290; assembly: GCF_040652095.1. NCBI lineage: Bacteria > Bacillati > Actinomycetota > Actinomycetes > Kitasatosporales > Streptomycetaceae > Streptomyces > Streptomyces sp. NPDC048290. The sequence goes on along the minus strand of NZ_JBEZLM010000011.1, from coordinate 3,699 downwards.
GCGCGGGACGAGCTGCCAGGCGCGGACGTCGGTCTGGTCGGGGGCCACCGGTTCGAGCTGGCGGATGGACAGGCCCTCGATGTCGAAGAGCAGCAGGTTGGGGAAGACGAAGAGGATATGGCTCTCGTCCGCCACATGGTGGGCGCGCCGCTCGCCGAGGCGTTCGGTCATCTCGGCGCGGTGGGCCTCGGTGCGGACCCGTTCGTCCTCGCCGAAGCGGGGCTCCCAGATCATGCTGATGCGTCCGCCGTGGCCGGTCAGGACGAGCAGTCCATGGCCGTTGCCGAGGTTGTAGGCGTACTGGTTGTCGTCGGTGACGGCGTAGCCGCTCTCGCGCAGATAGCCCACGAAGGTGTTGTGGGTGGGGGCGAAGTGGTAGCCGTCCATGGCGTTCTCGACGGCCAGCTTCCAGTTGCCGCGCACGCTGTAGAGCTGGGTGCCGGGCAGGGTGGTCATACCGCCGGTGTGCTGCTGCTCGATCATCGTCATGTAGTCGGCGGCGTCGCCGAGGTAGTCGAGCAGCGGGGGGACGTCCGGGTCGAAGGAGACGAAGACGAATCCCTCGTGGGTCTCCAGACGGGGCACCGAGCGCAGGGCCATGGAGTCGCGGAACGCGTCGGTGGACTCATAGGCACTGGCGTCGGGGATGGCGGCGACCTCCCCATTGTTCCGGAATGTCCAGGCGTGATAGAAGCACTGGAAGAGCTTGGCCGACCCTTCGCTCTCCCGGCACAGCACCGTGCCGCGGTGCGGACACGAGTTCAGGAAGGCGTGGATCTCACCGGCGCCGTCCCGGCAGAAGATCAGTGGCCGGCCGCCCAGTGTGCGGACCTTGAAGTCGTTGGGCTGGGGGATCTCGGTCTCGTGCCCGAGATACAGCCAGGTGTGCATCCACACCCAGCCGCGTTCCCGGGCGAAGATCTCCGCGCTGCGGTACGCCTCGCGGTTGACCCGGAAGGTGAGCCGGTCCCAGTCCTCGACGACCATCGGCGCTGGGACGGTCCGGGGGTTGCTTCCCATGGGGCGTTTGCCTCTCACAAGTCCCGACCCGAGTGACGTCCCGTGAGACGCCATCTCGTATGTCGCAGTAGCGTCCCTCAGTCAACTGGACCGTGTCAAGCATCCGTCGCACGGTTGACACCCCCTCCCGGCGGAGTCATCATCCAATTCCACAATGAAATACACCGTCTCGCATACTGTGCGACCGTGTGAAGGGCAACAAGCTCGTGCCATACGTCATCACCGATGCCTGCGTCGACGTCATGGACAAGTCGTGCATGGAGGAGTGCCCGGCCGACTGCATCTACGAGGGCGACCGGATGCTCTACATCCAGCCCGACGAATGCGTGGAGTGCGGACGCTGCGAACCCGTCTGCCCGCAGATCTCGATCTTCCACCACGAGGATCTGCCGGACGACCGCAAGCCGTACGAGCGCATCAACGCCGAGTTCTTCACCCTCGGCGAACAGCCGCTGGGCTCGCCCGGCGGAGCCCGCAAGGTCGGCCGGACCGGCCAGGACCACCCGGAGGTCGGCGCATGACCGGCTCCGCGACCCCCGTCGGCCCGGAGCTGACCGTCGACCTGCTCGTCATCGGCGCCGGTCCCACCGGCCTGTACGGGGCGTACTACGCCGGGTTCCGCGGGATGAGTGTGGCCATCGCGGACGCGCTGCCCGAGGCGGGCGGCCAGATCGCCGCGCTGTACCCGGAGAAGCTGATCTACGACGTGGCCGGCTTCCCCGCCGTACGCGGCCAGGACCTGGTGGACCGGCTCATCGAGCAGGCCGGACGCTGGGACCCGGTGTATCTGCTCGGCCATGGAGTCACCGACCTCGAGGACATCGACGGCGGCGTCCTCGCCACCACCGACCGGGGCGCCCGGATCACCGCGGGCGCGGTACTGGTCTGCGGCGGCATCGGCAACTTCGTCCCGCGCGAACTGCCGGTGGGCTCCGAGTACCTCGACCGCGGACTGCGCTACTTCGTCCCACGCCCCGCCGAACTGGCAGGTCAGGACGTGGTGGTGGTCGGCGGCGGCGACTCGGCGCTGGACTGGGCGCTCACCCTGGAGCCGCTCGCCGCCTCGGTCACCCTGGTGCACCGGCGCACCCGCTTCCGGGCCCATGAACGCTCCGTGGAACAGGTCCAGTCCTGCTCGGTACGGGTCCTCACCCCCTACGAGGTGGAGAAGGTGCACGGCGACACCGCGGTGTCGGAGGTGGTGGTCGCGTCGGCCGACGGCGACCGGATCACCCTGCCCGCGCAGTGTGTGGTCGCCGCGCTCGGCTTCATCGCGGACCTGGGCCCGATCGAGCGCTGGGGACTGGAGCTGCGCCGCCGGCGCATCCTGGTCGACCGCACCCTGCGCAGCAGCCGGGGGCGGGTGTACGCGGCCGGTGACATCGCCGACCACGACGGCAAGGTCAGTCTGATCTCCATCGGCTTCGGCGAGGCGGCGCTCGCCGTCAACCACATCGCCGCGCTGCTGGACCCGGCCCGCTCGCTCACCCCCGGGCACTCCTCGGACGCGTGATCCGTCACGCGGTCCGACGCCTGGTCCGGCGGGTGGTCCGCCGGCTGGTCCGACATGTGTGAGGCCGGGCCGGGCCACGTGGTCCGGCCCGGCCCCGGGCCAGGGCAGACAGGGCCCCCGGGGCAGGGGAGACAAGGCAGACAAGGGCTCGCAAGCCTGCGCCCGCCGTTACACTCCCCCTTGCCACACCTCAATTCAATACGCCGTTTCATTTCATGTCTTATGACCGGTCACATACGGTTGGGAGCGATAGATACATGCCCACGAAGGCGCAGCGCGGCACCGGGGAGCAGGACGGCCCGGACAGGACCGCGCCGACCATCCAGACGGTGCAGCGAGCGGCGTTGATCCTCGGTTCGTTCACGGTCGGCAAACCGCACATGAGCCTCAATGAGATCACCGAGCGTCTCGGGGCGAGCAAGGCGACCGCGCACCGCTACACCAAGGCCCTGCGGGCGGCGAACCTGCTGCGCTACGACGAACGCACCTCGCTGTACTCACTGGGCCCCCAGGTGCTCACCCTCGCCTCCGCGGCCCGTGCCGGGCTGCCGATCGTGGCCGCCGCCGAGCCCTATATGGAGGACCTGGTCCGGCGCGTCGACGAGACGATCGTGCTGTCCGTGTGGGACGGCGAGTCGGCGACCGTGGTGCGCTCGGTGGACAACACCGTGCACATGGTGCGCATCAGCGTCCGGGTGGGCTCGCGGCTCACGCTCACCGACTCCGCGCAGGGCCGGGTCTTCCTGGCGTTCCTGCCGCCCGAGCAGGTGCCCTCGCTGCCCCGCGCGGCCCGCCGCACGGCCGGGCTGACCGAGGAGCTGGAGGCGATCCGGGAGCACGGTCTGTCGGTCAACTCCCCCACGGTCAACGGGGTACGCACGATCGCGGCGCCCATCTTCGAGGGCGACAAGATCAGCGGCACGCTGGCGATCGTGGGGACCACGGCGACCGTCCCCGACGACGTGGCCTCACCGATGGCGCAGCAACTGCTGGAGACCGCACGGTCGTTGTCACAGCGGCTCGGCATGTCCGGGGACGTTCCCAACGGCGGCTGAGCGGAACACGGTTGACAGTGGGAGGGGCCCGCCCCCCCCCCCCGGCGGGCCGCCCCCACGGGGGCAAGGGCCGGGAAGGGGGGGGCAAGGGGCGGCGCGGGGCGAAGAAAT